>DATIUW010000001.1:0-3937 GCA_035466435.1 Polyangiales bacterium
CGGTAACGAACGGAAACCGCTATTCTTGCTTCAGAGGGCCAGATGGATTCAACGAGGCCGCTACACATCGGCATCATGGGAGCGGGGTCGATCGGTTGCTACGTCGGAGGGCGATTGGCCGCAGACGCCATGACGCAAGTCACCTTCGTCGGACGCGCCTCCTTGGCCGAAGAGATCCAGCGGCATGGTCTCACGCTTCGGGAATTCGATTACGACGAGCATGTCGATGCATCGAAGATCCACTTCGAAACCGACGCGCGGGCCCTCGCTTCGTGCGATGTCGTATTGGTCTGCGTGAAAAGTGGTGCCACGGCCGATGCTGCACGTGCGTTGGCTCAAGCGCTCGATGCCAAAGCCATCGTGGTCAGTCTACAAAATGGGCTGCGGAATTCTCCGCTTCTACACGAGCGCCTTCCCCGCAATCGCGTGGTGGCGGGCGTGGTTGGTTTCAACGTGGTGATGAAAGACGGCGCCGTGGTTCACCACACGACCACCGGACCGTTGATTCTGGAAACCAAGAACACCCCCGATGACCGAGCCTGGGTGCGCGCGTTGTCATCAGCCGGCATCGAGGTGGAGGAGGTCGACGACATCGCGCCGGAACGATGGGCCAAGCTCCTGGTGAATCTAAACAATGCCGTCAGCGCGCTTTCCGGGGCGCCTACGAGAGAGATGATTCTTTCTCGTCGCTATCGACAGGTGATGACGATGATGCTCGACGAAGCGCTCGAGGTCCTGGACGCGGCAGGAATTCGCCCCGCGAAGTTTCGTGGCGTTCCACATAGGCTGATGTCGTTCATCTTGAAGCGACCCACGCCGATCGTCCGCGTGGTCGTGCGGGCTCAGCTTCGGGTCGACCCAGAGTCCCGCGCATCGATGTGGCAGGATCTCGAGCGCGGCCGGCTCACGGAGGTCGATTTTCTAAACGGCGAGATCGTCCTTCTCGCTGCAGCTCATTCGATGGATGCGCCTCTCAACCGCCGTCTCGTCGAGCTCGTCCACGACGCCGAGCGCGCGGGCACAGGCTGTCCCCGAATGCACGCCGATGCGCTGCTGCGAGCTCTTCAACCGGACTGAAGATACCGAGCTTCTAGAGAAGAGTCTCGGGCACCCCGATCCGTCGCAGCGGCACCGCGAGATCCTCCGGTACGGCACTTTCGAACACGACGCATTCACCACTCCCAGGATGCGCGAACGACAATCGCCTGGCGTGCAGGCCGAGCCGGTAGAGGCCGAGCTCCACACGATAGCGCCGATTGTCGGCGCCGTTCCCGTACCGAACGTCTCCTGCAAGAGGATGGTCGATACGCCGCAGATGACGTCGAATCTGATGCCGCCGCCCCGTTCGCGGCCGGGCCTCGACGAGCGAAAGTCGCCGATCGGAGACGAATAGGGTCTCGTACTCGGTCACCGCTTCGACATCGGGACCGCCCTCCCGTTTTTCCATGGGGCTGTCGATCACGCCGCTTGGAGGAGGGGTGCCTCGGACCAGCGCCAGGTAGGCTTTGCTGACCATCTGGGTATGGAAGGCGTCGTGCAGTGTCCGCGCGTGCTCCGGCGAGAGTGCAAAGACGAGCACCCCACTCGTCGCACGGTCGAGCCGGTGCACCGGATACACCCATTGTCCGACCGCGCTTCGGGTGAGGTTCAGCGCAAACGTCGATCCCTGGTCATCGCCGCGGTGCACCGAAAGGCCGGAGGGCTTGTCGACCACGACGATGGCATCATCTCGATAGATCACGTGTATCGAGCTCGGGATCGGGGCCGGTCGCGCCGCGCTGGGATCGGTGAGTGACATGAGGTCTGACGCGCGCGGAGGCTAGCAAACCCACCACGCGGCCGCGAGCGGCCGGTAGCTCAACAAGACTCGTGCAGACGGCGTGCTGCGATCACTTGAAGCTCGAGGCCGAGACGCTCTGCGACCAAGTCGTAGGAGGCAGACCTCCGCCGGATCAAGCACCAAAGGAGCGCCGCAAGCTCGTCGCCGGCGAGTGACTCGCGACCATCGAGAAAGAGCTCGGCAAGTTCCACGGGCGAGCGATGGGCGTAGTCTTCGAGCACGGTACCGAGCGTTTGATCCAGAACGAAGGCGCACCGCTGCCAAACCGATTCCGATTGGAGCGCCGTCCGCGCCAGCAGCCTGTATAGGGTCGATGGCCAACGGTTGACTGGGGCGCCCGTCGAGCAGCCCGCGCACCACGCAGCCGTCTCGGGCTCCAGAGCGATCGCCAGGACCATGCGGAGCACTTCTTCGCGGCGGTCACTCTGCCAGCTGCGTTGTAGAACACTGAGATCATTACTTTTTTGGTGGGATGCGTTGAGCATGGCGACTCCTGATAGTGAAAGTCATTTTCATTTATGCCCCACTCCCTCACGCTTGTCAATCCCGCAGGCCCGCTCGGCCCGTCGATCGGCCGCCTGTGCCTAGCCTGCGGAAGGATCGAGCACGCGCCCGATGAACAGCGTGGCGCCGGTCGGCTCGTCGATGATCGCAAACACGAACGGACGGTCGATCACGAGCGTCGCTGGGGGCGGCGCCGATGTCTCACCGACGATCACGGCCGTTGCCGCGGCGGCTTCCGTTCCATTCTCGTCGATCGCGACGAAGGCTTGATGCACCACGTCCTGGATGAAGAGCCCGCCCGTGCCGTTCATCCCCGAGAGATCGGCCGCTCCGCCGAAGGCATCGACCATGCCCAACGCCTGAAGCGGAGCCTTGGCCGGCACTTCGGAACGAAACGAAAACTTGGGCATCTCGAGATCGAGCTGGTGCTGACGAAGCGCATCTCGCATTTCGGCGATCCTGGCGGCAGAGAGCTCCGCTTCCACCGTGTCGAGCTGGCCCTCGTCCGGTACGATGAGCAGCATCGCAAGCTGGTTTCCATCGTATGGCAGCTCCGCTGCCTCGAAACCCTCTCCGTCCAGGTAAGACGTCACCAAGCTCTGTTGCATCATGGCCACCTGTGCTTCGGTGCCATCGATGCGTCTAAAGACGGAATCAGTCGTGTTGCTTTCGTCGAAAGGACTCTCCCACGAAGCGGTGAAGAAAATAGCATTCACCAAGACCAGACGCGTCATGGCGGTGATGATGCCGGGCGCGACGAGCTCCTCGATCCGTTCATTGGTTCTCTCGCTGACCCACTCGTTGATCGCCACGCGAGAAGCCTCCGTCTCATCGATGAAGTCCATGAGTCGCAGGCCGGCGCCGTAGTGCTGCGCTAGCGTGTCGAGGAATGGGTCGAGAAACTCGAAGCCGACCTGGCCGAAGAGCGCGTTGGTGACCTCCAACGCGAAGGGCAGAGGACCATCGCCGCTCGACGCCTCTGCGCGGCTTCGTAGCTCGAGATCCAACCCGTTGAATGCAGGATGTAAACGCTCCTGTCCCAACGTGAAATGCATTGCTTGGGCCATTTCGGATTCGGTATTTCCGCGCGCGCCCGCCCACGTCATCGCGAGCGCCACCGAAAGACTATGGGGCGAAAAGAAGAGATTCTCGCCAGGCTTGGTGATCTGCCGATAGAAAGCCCACGCAAATTCGGCGTTGTCGGCCGAGAGCCGCGTAACCTCCTCTGCGCTCACATCGGGGGAGGTGATCCGTGGCTTCGACGATTGGACCAGCTCCCCAGGCGCTCCATCACCGGTCGTCGAAGACTCGCTGCAAGAGAAGCCGATTAGGCCGATTGAGACGGAGATCGCAAGCGCGAGAATCAGGCTCAGTCGCATACGTGGTGCGTGCCGCGTTTGGACCGAAACGTCAATTCGACGTCTGGATGCCGGCGCGAAGCCGGCTCGCCAGCATCCACGCTGGCCGTCTACGGATTCATTTCGTATTCGTCTTTGAGAGCGTGGACTTGCTGCCATACCCGCTGATATCGGGCCTCGTCGTGAATCGGTTTTCGAATCATCTCGAGACAGCACGCCACCTGCTTTTCGTTGC
>DATIUW010000002.1:0-10722 GCA_035466435.1 Polyangiales bacterium
TAGAAGGGGCCTTCGGAGTAAGCACCGTCCTCGGTCAAATGTGAGTGCTCGAGGATCCGCTCCAGCAGCTCGAAGCCGTAGACCGCCCATTGCGCCGGGTCTTGATAGTCGGCGCGAGGGTCGCCGGGATCAGGCTCGTGCTCGGCGAGCACGATGGCGGCGGTGATGAATGCACAGCCGACCTTGGACCGATGGTTGTTCTGATGAAGGATGGGAAATCCGCTCGCGGTCGAAGGATCCCGGTAGTTTTCATAGAGCGCCGAAGTGAGCTCAATCAGGTTTTGCCGAACCTGCGCCTCGGTTTCAGCCGCCATCGAGTATCCGGCACCGAGGAGCGTGTCGTAAGCCGAAGCCCACAAGATGATCTCTTCGCTCGTGGTGATGTCGCGATCCCATCCGCCCAAGGGGGGCGGAACTGCGATCCGGCTCTCGGTGTACATCGCGAGGAGCATCTCGGTGATCTCGGCGCCTACGGCCTCGCGCTCTGCTGGGCTGGAGAAGCGAACGGGCTCGCCGTCGACCACGGTGGAATCGAGCAAATAGAACGCCGCGAGCGCACGCGCTCCATTGGCCTTCACACGCTCCGCCCCACGAAGATGATCGTCGGGATCCTGCGCCCGGGCGTCGCTCACCCGTTGCGCCAGGCGCTGCATCCAGCTCCGGTAGGGTTCGAGGCTCAGCTTGGCGCGCAGCGCTTCGAGGTCAGCGCCTGCTCCGAGGACCCGGGGCCGCGTCAGCGACGCCTGCGCAGGCGGCCAGGACAGCGCGAAAGGCTCTCCTCCGTCTGGCGATGCCGCGTCGGGCAATCCAGCGTCAGGGTCGAGTGGGTCGTCGCCGGCGTTGGAGCAGCCAAGGGCCGTGACGAGGACGAAGGCCGCCGCCAAGGGCAACCTGCTGAAACGGGGAGTGGTCAGCATGGGGGCTTTCCAGGTGGCTGCAGGGCCACGCGGTCGACTGAAGATGCCTGGCCACAGGCCTTTCGCCAAGCTCAAAACCCTCGGCTGGACGCGCTTCGGGGAGAGCTGAGCAGCATGGCGAGCCAAGACCATTCCTGCGACTGCGACGCGATGATGCGCACGATGATCGTCAGCGGAACCGACAGGAGCGCCCCGATCGGCCCTAGGACGAAACCCCAGAAAACCATCGAAAGCACGACGACCGATGGAGAAAGGTCCGTCGCTTGTCCGGCCCAGCGCGGCTCGATCATGATTCCGAGGACCATGTTGATCAGGAAATATCCGAAGGCGAGTCCGAACGCGGGCAACCAGCCGAGGGTGATCAGGCACAAGGCCACTGCTGGAACCGAGGCCAAGATGCTTCCGATGCTCGGGATGTAGTTGAGCACGAAAGCGATGAGCCCGAACAGAAGCGAATGTCCAAGCCCGATGGCGTTGGTCAACGCGGCGACCAGCAGGCCGGTGACGGCACTGATCACGGTCTTTATCAATAGATAGCGCTGGACGTCGCGCGCCGCGCCCTTGAGGACTTGAACGTCCATTCTCCCGAACCGGTGAGCGCCTCGGAGCTTGCGTGAAATCGACCCGCTTTCGACCACTAGAAACACGGTGATCAGCAAAACCAGCGCTCCGGACGAAATGACGCTGAGTCCCAAGGTGAGGCCGGGCACGGTGAGACGGCTGACGACCTCGTTGGGGTCGAACCGCTCGACCGTCGCGGCCGGAATTCCGAGCCCATTGCTCCAGAGCCAGACCGCCGTTTCGGACTGGAGACGGTCGAAGTCGTCTCGGTACTGACCGAACGCCATCGCGAAATCCGTCGCCGCCCTCGTCGTCAAGAAGCCGAGCCCCATGACGACGGTGACCGCCGCGAACACGGCGAGCGCTACGGCGAGCCAATGCGGCAAGCCCCGCTCGCTCAAGTCGATGATCTTCGAGAGGCTGATCGCGATGAGCGTCGCCAAGAGGATGGGAATGACGATGGGCTGCCCCAGGTGCAGCACGACCAAGAACAACCCGAAAGCAGCCAAGCGAACCATGGCCGGAGGCTAGCACCTGGCCACCACCAGCGCTGGACGGGCTCCCCGAACCACGCACGGCGATCCCCGAAACTAGATCCCCGGAGCACGGGTCGCGACGGGCGCGCTCGCGCTCGGGCGCCCCGTCGCCCCCAACGCCTCAAGTCCACCTACGACGAGGCGACGGCCCCTTCGCTGTGCTGCCCATCCCGCCCCGTGCTCCTCCGTTCTCAGTGTCAGTGTCAGTGTCAGTGTCAGTGTCAGCGTCAGTGGGAGTAGAAGTCGACGTAGGGAGGGCTCGGAAAAACGCGACATGAGGTGGAGCGGACGTGCGAAGTGCCAATCGGCATGCATGCAACCAACTCCGATTGGCGCGCCGCCCGAGGGGCGGCTTGCGTGACCCAAGCCCACAAGTGCACCGGGTCACCTTTGCAAGCCGCCCCGTTCCGTGGAACCTCGTGTCGTGTTTTTCTGAGCCCGGTCCTTACGCCACCTTTGCAAACCGCCCCGTGCCGTGGAACCCCGTGTCGCGTTTTTCCGAGCCCGGTTCTTACGCCCGTCGCGACCCATCTCCGGGGACTGCGGTGTGCGGGGGGCTAGGGTTTGCCGGTCATGAGTTGGAAGAAGGTCGCGCCGGTGTGTCGCATCATGCCGATGATGTAGACCAGCGCGATCGCCCCGTCGAATGCGACGATGCCGTACTGCCATCGTTCTGCGATGCCGGCGGGCACCATGTAGAGAATGCTGGCGACCGCCGTGAGCCGAACGAAGCCCTGCCAGAAGATGATGGGCGCGCGCACGCGCATGTCTCGGGATGCCCAGATGAGCGCAGCGCCGGCGAACATGAGGAAAGCTCCGCAGGTCATCAGAGCGCCAAAATGCGCGTCGTGGGGCTCGAGGAGCGCGGCTGCCCACGTCGCGAGGCCGATGGGAATGTCGAGAAACCCCGTGATCAAGACGAACTTCTGAAGCAACTTCGGTCTCCTCCTCCGCTTCGGCCGAGCGGTGGCGAGTCTAGGCGAGCCACGGTCTCCTGTCAGCTTCCAAGGAGACTCCGAAAACCCACCGTTGCCAGGCTGTTCGATTGTCGCGTACCTTCGGTCGTCGTCGCTCCGAAACCGACGGCCGAAGGCTCTCCGTGAAGATCTCCCGTACTGGCTCTGGCATCCTTTGCGCCGCGCTTTGCCTCGCCTCCAGCGCGTGCGGCGGCTCCGACTCGCCACCAGAGATAGAAGCGCAAGCGGGGCCGATCGCCCTCCGGCGTCTGACCGCGGAGCAGTTCTCGAGGAGTATCCGCGAGGTGCTCGGGGAGGACGTCGTCGTCCCGGGCCGCATCGATCCGGATGACCGCCGTTCGGGTCTGCTGGCCGTCGGCTCGTCGTTTGCAAGCGTCACCCCCTCTGGCTTCGAGAAGTATGAGGCAGCCGCAAGCGCGGTAGCCGAGCAGGCGCTCGATGCCGAGCATCGAGACGAGGTCGTCCGATGCCAGCCCGCTTCGCTCACCTCGAGCGACACGGCGTGTGCACGGGCTTTCGTCGAGCGGGTCGGCCGCCTCCTGTTCCGGCGCTCCCTGACCGAAGAGGAGATCGAGACCCGTGTCTCCATCGCCAAAGAATCGGCGAATGCCATCGGCGACTTCCACGCAGGGCTCGAGCTGGCGTTGACCAGCCTTCTCATCTCACCAGAGTTTCTGTTCCGCATCGAGACCGCGGAGACTCACCCCGACGATCCCTCCAAGCTGCGGCTCACTAGCGTATCGATGGCTTCCCGCCTGAGCTATCTTCTTTGGAACACCACGCCCGACGAGCTGCTCCTGAGCGCGGCGGAGAACGGAGACTTGGTCGACGAGGACGGCCTGGCCGCGCAGGTCGACCGCATGCTCGCGTCCCCACGTCTCGAAACGGGCATCCGCGCGATCTTTTCCGACCTATACGACTTCAAGCAGTTCGACGACGGCTTGGTGCGCAAAGACGCTGCACTCTTTCCGGCCTATACACAGGGGTTGGCCGCAGAAGCCAAAGAGCAGACACTGCGAACCATCGTCGCGCACCTGACGTCGGGCAAAGACTATCGGGATCTCTTCACGACGAGCGAATCGTTCATGACGCGGGCGCTCGGCATCGTGTATCGCGTCCCCGTTGCAACCCCGAACGGGTGGGAGCCGTATGTCTTTCCGGACGAAGCGCGGCGTTCGGGGGTGCTCTCGCACATCAGCTTGAACACCCTCTATTCCCACCCCGGCCGCAGCTCGGCCACGCTTCGAGGCAAGTTCGTCCGGGAGGTCCTCTTGTGTCAGGACATCCCCACGCCCCCCGCGAACATCGACTTCTCGATCGTCGAGAATACCACCGGAGAGCTGCGGACTGCGCGAGAGCGTTTGGAGCGTCACGTCAGCGATGATGCTTGCGCCGGGTGCCATCGCTTGACCGACCCGATCGGGCTCGCGCTCGAAAGCTTCGATGCGATCGGCATGTTGCGCGACGAGGAAAACGGCGCTCCGATCGATACCTCGGGAGAGCTCGACGGAATCGCCTACGAAGATGCGGTTGGCATGGGCAGTGCGCTCAAGGAGCACCCAGCCCTCGGGCCTTGCATGGTTCGGAATCTCTATCGCTACGCCGTGGGACGGGAGCCCGTAGCAGGGGAGCGGACGCTGCTTGCTCATCTGAACGAACGTTTTTCTGCATCCGGGCATCAGTTTCCGGAGCTTCTGCGCGACATCGTCCTCAGCGACGGCTTTCGGACTACTTCCGGCCCTCGCGAAGCCGAACCCGTGGGAGGCGAGCCATGACGCGCTTGCACCGAAGAACGTTGCTGCGAGGCGCCCTCGCCGGAGGCGCCGTATCGATCGGGCTTCCGCTGCTCGACTGTTTTCTCAACGAGCATGGGACTGCGCTTGCACAAGGCGCCCCGCTTCCAGTGCGTTTTGGCGCATGGATGTGGGGCTGCGGCGTGAACCCGGCGCGCTGGACACCCAAGACGCAGGGCCCCGGTTACGATCTTCCCGTCGAGCTTCGCGCGCTCGATCGCGAGCTGTCGACGGGCGGCACATTACGCGAGCAGGTGAGCATCTTGAGCGGCTTCGACGTGAAGCTCGACGGACGGCCGAACTTTCCGCACACGGCGGGCTTGATCGGCACACTCACTGGAAGCGTCCCTGACGAGGAGTACCAAATCCCGGCGCCGACACTGGACGTCGTCATCGCGGGCGAGCTCGGCGGCTCGACTCGTTTCCGCTCGATCGAGATGTCGTGCACGGGCAATCCGAATCAAAGCTACAGCTTCGAGAGTCAAAGTGTCTTCAACGCGCCGGAGCTGTCGCCGGCTGCTCTCTATGCACGGATTTTTGGACCGGAGTTTGCCGACCCAGGCGACGGAACGTTCATGCCAGATGCGCGTCTCATGCTCCGGCAAAGCGTCTTGTCTGCCGTCAAGGACGACCGCCAACGCTTGCTTCAGCGTGTCGGGACGCATGACCGGCAACGGCTGGACCAGTACTTCACGTCGGTGCGGCAGCTCGAGCAACAAATCGAGGTTCTGCTCGCTGGGCCGCCCGATCTCGACAGCTGCTCTCGGGCTCCGGTGCCCGGCCCCGAGAGCCTCGGAACCGAGGTCGAGCAGTCGATGTCGACGAACCGAATGATGGCCGAGCTCCTCTCGTTTGCGCTTGCCTGCGATCAGACCCGCGTCTTCAGCATGATGTTCTCGGACCGTATCTCGGGCCTTCGAAAAGCAGGGTCGAGCTCTCAGCACCATCAGCTGACGCACGACGAGGCGCTCGACCCCGCGGTGGGCTATCAGCCGGAAGCCACGGAGTTCGTGTTCGCCTCGATGGAGGCCTGGGCGGATTTCGTCGAGCGTCTCGCCGAAATTCCCGAAGGCGATGGAACCTTGCTCGACAATTGTCTGGTGCTCGGGCACTCGGACGTCTCCTTGGCGAAGGTTCACGGGATCAACGGAATCCCCATGATGATCGCCGGGCGCGCCGGGGGCGCCTTGAGGCCCGGTGTCCACGTCTCGGGTGCGACCTCGCCGACGACGCGCGTGGGACTCACCATTCAGCAGGTCATGGGACTCAACGTCGATCGCTGGGGCACCCGCTCGATGGAGGCTACGCAGACGGTCGGCGAGATCGTGATCTAGCTCACGGGATGCGAACAGTGACTGTGATCGTGCTCACAGTACACCGGCCTCCGAGTTGACGGCGCTGCCGCGTACCCCGAGACTGAACTCGGGGAAAAACACGGCTGCGGCCTCTCGGGTTGCGGCGAAACCGTCGAGGGGGACCGATGAAGCGCTTGGCTTGGCTATTTGCCGTGGGAGCTTTTTGTACGATGACTGGCAGCGCGGGGGCGCAGGCTGCGCCAACCACGCTATACGCCGATGGGGACGGAATCGAGATCACCTCGCCGGAAAATGCCGCGCCCGAGGATAGCGCCGACGAACGCCGGGCTTACCAAAAGCGAGTCGGAGGGCTGGTCTGGCTCGAGGCGACGGCAGGGCCGTCGCGCTTCGATGCAACGCGATTCCGAACCTTGGATATCATTCCTTCGCAAATTCAGTCGGCCATTCCCCGGGTGGTGGTATCCGGCCCCGAGCTCGGGGCGGCGCTTCGCTTCCGCGCCGGGTCGTCCACGATCGGCGCTCGCTTCAGGCGCGCCGACTACGAGCCGTTCGATCTCACCTCGGTGGGCCTCGACCTCGGCTTTCTGATTCGCGCGGTGCCCTACGTGCACCCCTCGATCCGCCTCGCGTTCAGCTATTATACGACGACGGGCGGGCTCGTGATTCCTGGCTTCGACGACTTGGTGAGCAACGTCCGAAGTCAAGGCGGCGGCGCCAGCATCGGCGCCGGGTTGAGGATTCCCATCGTCAAGTGGGTCTCGATCGCGGCGGATTTCGACTACTCCATCATCGGCTTGGTATTTCGCGGTACCGAGAACCTTTCCGGCGGTAGCTTCACCGCGGGAACCGCCGGTACCGCCATCGCCGGGACCTTTGCCCTGACCTTCCACATCGGAACCTGAAAGAAGGCCTGAGGCCGGCCGCACGTGTGCGCGCGCCTCGTGTTCCGGTTATGCTGATTCGCGAGGTTGAGCTGACTCGATGAAGATCATCGTCACCGGTGGCGCCGGCTTCATCGGCGCTAATTTCTTGAACCAATTGGTGCCTGCGTTGCCGGAGCATTCGTTCGTCAACGTGGACAAGCTCACCTACGCGGCCAATCTGGGGAGCTTGCGCGCGATCGATTCGCTGCCGAACTACGTGCTCCGCCGGGTCGACATCACGGACATGGCGCAAGTCGACGAAGTCTTCGACGAGGTCGATCCCGATCTGGTCGTGCACTTTGCCGCGGAGAGTCACGTCGATCGCAGCATTCTCGGTCCCCGTGAATTCATCCGAACCAACATCGAGGGAACATTCAATCTACTGGAGGCATGCCGAAACCGCTGGTCCCGTGACGACAATCGCCTCTTTCATCACGTCAGCACCGACGAGGTGTACGGCTCGCTGGGCGATACGGGGCTGTTTACCGAGTCGACTGCCTACGACCCCTCGAGCCCCTATTCGGCGTCCAAGGCCGCGAGCGACCACGTCGTGCGGGCCTATCATCGGACCTACGGGCTGCCCGTGAAGATCACGAATTGCTCGAACAACTACGGTCCGATGCAGTTCCCCGAGAAGCTGATCCCCCTGATGATTCTCAATGCCCTGGAGCGGAAGCCCCTTCCCATCTACGGCAAAGGGCTCAACGTGCGGGATTGGCTGTACGTGGCCGATCACTGCGATGCGATCTGGACGGTCATTCAAAAAGGCAGTGTCGGCCGGACGTACAACATCGGCGGCAACAACGAGAAACCAAACATCGAAGTCGTCGATACGCTGTGCGAGGTGGTCGCCGCGGAAACGGGGTGTACCATCGACGAGCTCCTCGCGTTGAAGCGATTCGTGACGGATCGCCCGGGACACGACCTCAGATACGCGATCGACGCCTCGCGCGTGCGCGATGAATGCGGCTGGGAGCCCAAAGAAACATTCGACTCCGGCATTCGCAAGACCGTCCAGTGGTATCTGTCGAACGACCAATGGGTTCGCGAAGTTCGCTCGGGCGACTATCGGAAGTGGATCGATCTCAACTACGCGAGCCGGACGGCATAGGGCACGAGCATGATTGAAAAGGGCATCATCTTGGCGGGAGGCGCGGGGACCAGGTTACACCCCCTCACCAAGGGCGTGAGCAAGCAGCTCATGCCCGTTTACGACAAGCCCATGATCTACTATCCGCTCTCCACGTTGATGCTGGCCGGCATCCGGGAGATTCTGATCATCACCACCCCCCACGAGCAGGCGCTCTTTCAGGCACTTCTCGGAGATGGACGGAGCTGGGGTCTGCGATTCGAGTACGCGGTGCAGCCGAGCCCTGACGGGCTGGCACAGGCCTTCTTGATAGGCGAGGACTTCATCGGCGGGGACGCCTGTGCGCTCGTGCTGGGCGACAACATCTTCTACGGACACGGTCTCCAAGGGTTGCTCACCGAAGCCGCGGATCACGACCAGGGCGCTACGGTGTTTGGCTACTATGTGAGCAATCCCACCGCGTACGGCGTGGCCGAGTTCGACGAAGACGGACTGGTCATCGGGCTCGAGGAGAAGCCTGCGCAACCGAAGTCGAACTACGCAGTCGCCGGTCTTTATTTCTACGACCGAGACGTGGTGTCGCTCGCGAAGGAGCTGCGTCCATCGGCTCGGGGCGAGCTCGAAATTACCGATCTCAATCGCAAGTATCTCGATGCCGGCAAGCTGAGGCTCCAAAAGCTCGGGCGCGGCGTCGCCTGGCTCGACACCGGGACGCCCGATGCGTTGTTGCAGGCAGCAAACTTCGTGCAGACGATCCAACAACGCCAAGGATTGCGCGCTTCCTGTCCCGAGGAGATCGCGTTTCGCAAAGGTTGGATCGACGCCGCGGGGCTGGCGCGTCTGGCCGAGCCTCTGGCCAAGACGGAGTATGGTCGATACTTGCGCGACTTGGCGGACGGTCTGGACGTCTGATGAAGGTCCAAGCAACCGCAATCCCGGGTCTCACGATCATCGAGCCGGCTGTCTTCGGGGACGAGCGTGGGTTCTTCATGGAGTCCTACTCACGAGATCGCTACGCCGCAGCAGGCCTCCCGAGTGACTTCGTCCAAGACAACGTGTCCCTCTCCGCGAAGGGCATCTTGCGCGGGCTTCACCTTCAACATCCGAACGACCAGGGCAAGCTTTGCTTCGTTCTGGAGGGCGAGGTGTTCGACGTCGCAGTCGACGTACGAATCGGGTCCCCGACGTTCCGCCAGTGGGAGGGATTCATCCTCTCGTCGCAGAACAAGCGACAGCTCTACGTTCCACCGGGCTTCGCGCACGGGTTCTGCGTGCTCAGCGACCGTGCTCTATTTTCCTACAAGTGCACCGACTACTACGCCGCACAAAACGAGCTGGGGGTTGCTTGGGACGATCCCGACATCGGCATCGAATGGCCGCTCCAGTCGCCTCAGCTCTCGGCCAAAGACCAGAAGAACCAGCGGCTCCGAGACATCTCGCCGAGCCGTTTGCCTCGCTATGCCTGATTTCCTGGTGATCGGATCCGATGGAATGCTCGGCCGTTGCTGGACCGAGCTTCTAGCCCGCCGCGGCATCGAGCACGCGAGCACGACGATCGGCGATTTGGACATCACCGATGCGGCCGCGCTCGAAAGGTCGGTGCCCAAAGGCGTGCGTTGGGTGGTCAACTGCGCGGCGTACACCGCGGTCGACGCCGCAGAAGAGCACGAAGCGCTGGCCAACGAAGTGAATGGCTACGCGGTCGGCCGCTTGGCGGAGCGATGTGATGCGGTCGGCGCGAAGCTGATTCACTACAGCACCGACTACGTGTTCGATGGCACGGCGACCGAGCCCTACCCAGTCGATTGCCCAAGGTGTCCGATCAACGCATACGGACGAAGCAAAGCCATCGGCGAGGAGCTACTCGAGCGATCCGGCGTGCCGCATCTGCTCGTGCGCAGCAGTTGGCTCTACGCGCCGTGGGGAAAGAACTTCGTGTTGACGATCGCCGAGCTTGCGAGATCCCGAAGCGAGCTTCGAGTCGTCGACGACCAGCGCGGCCGCCCAACGGACAGTCGAAGGCTTGCCGAAGTGAGCCTCGGGTTGGCGGAGCGGGGCGAGCTCGGAACCTTTCACGTGACGGATGGGGGAGACTGCACCTGGTTCGATCTGGCCGCGCTCGTGGCCTCGTTGGTGAATCCGAGCTGCCGTGTGGATCCGTGTACCAGTGCCGAGTTCCCGCGCCCTGCGCCCCGACCGGCGTATAGCGTGTTGGATATCTCCGAGACCGAGGCGGTGATGGGTCCGATGCTGCCTTGGCAGGACCGGGTGCGAACGCTACTCGGCCCCGGAGGCTAGTCGAGCAGGTAGACCTGTGTGGGCGGCAAGCCGAGACCCGCTGCGATCGCGGTCGAGCCGACCTCGATCAGCTCGTCTTGGTCGAGGGCGAGCTCGATGATCGCATTGCTCGCCGCGTCCGGCACGAAAACCATCTCGCTTTCGGGATCGTAGGCGGAGAACCCGATCACGAAGGAGCCGGCCGCCTGGTATACGGGCTCCTGCGCGCCTGTGGTGAGATCGATCGCGTAGAGTGTGTCGACGCTCGACGCGAAGTCCCCGCTGGCCACCCCGAGCACGCGCTCTTCGTCTAGGGCGATCACGCCACCCAC
>DATIUW010000003.1:0-6251 GCA_035466435.1 Polyangiales bacterium
TCATTCAATCATTATGAAGTAGATACTCGTTCAATTTGAAGGATGCCGGAGGAGCCGATGCGCGCCGACGATCTCGATCACAAGGAGCTACTCGAGCTGGATCCGGAAGGGGGCGTCATCCGCTTCGCTGGACAGCGCGCGCTCCTTCTCGACGCAGTGGCGATGGGGCTCTTGCGGAAGTACCTGGTCGATAACTTCGGCCTCACGGCCGCCCGAATCGTGCTCACCCAATTTGGCTTCGCCCATGGCTGGCGCATGGCGGAAGCCATGCAGAGCGAATTCACTTGGGACAGCGACGCAGAGTGGCAGCGCGCAGGCACCCGCATCCACTCCCTCGAGGGCCTTTTCCGCGCCGGGGCTGCGGGAAACGGAAACGGGCCGCTCTCCAAGGAGGGCTCGATGCTCGTTGCTTCGTATGAGGCGGAGCAGCACCTGTTGCACTTCGGCCGCTCGGACCTGCCCGTGTGCTGGACGATTTGCGGACTCATCAGCGGCTACCTCAGCCGGACCGCTGGCGAGGAGACCTACGTTCTCGAGGATCGGTGCATGGGCAAGGGCGATGCGGCTTGCCATCTCTTCGGGCGAACGCGCAAGGAATGGGGTGATGAACGCGCCGAGGAGCTCCGTTTTTTCGAGCCAAGACAGCTCAAGGAGTCGCTCGATGTCTCCCTTCACCAGGTCACGGAAACGCTGAAGGCGGCGGAGAGCAAGCTCCGCGCGCGCCGCCGTGCCTTGGTCCGTGCGGCACCTGATGTCGCGGAGCCACTGGGGATCGTCGCGAAGAGCGATGGCATGGTACAACTCGTGGACCTGGCGCGCCGCGTAGCCAAGGTCGATTCCACCGTGCTCGTCACGGGCGAGAGCGGATCGGGAAAGGAACGGATCGCCCGACTCGTTCATGAGGAGTCGCCGCGCGCCGCAGGACCCTTCATCGCCGTCAACTGCGGAGCAATCACCGAAACGCTCCTCGAGAGTGAGCTGTTCGGGCACGCGCGCGGAGCGTTTACGGGAGCGACTCACGACCGACCCGGCCTGTTCGAGGCGGCCAACAGCGGGACCCTGCTGCTCGACGAAGTCGGCGAGGTTTCGCCGGGCATGCAGGTCAAGCTCCTGCGTGCACTCCAGGAGCGGGAGATCCGGCGGGTCGGCGAGAACAAGAGCCGGCCGGTGGATGTGCGCGTCCTCGCCGCCACCAACCGCGACCTGGCCGACGGAGTCGCGGGCGGCGCCTTTCGGCAGGATCTCTATTATCGCCTCAAGGTCGTCGAGCTGCACGTGCCACCGCTCCGCCAGCGCAAGGATGACATCCTTCCGCTCGCTCGAGTGCTGCTCGCGGATGCAGCGCTGCGGATGAAGCGTAGGATCTCGGGTCTTGCTCCCGCCGCCGCCGATCAACTCATGCGCTATGCCTGGCCGGGCAACGTGCGCGAGCTCGAGAACACCATGGAGCGCGCCGTCGCACTCGCGCGCGGAAGCCGGGTGGAGCTCGAAGACCTGCCCGAGGAGATTCGCCATGTGTTCCCGAGCCCCGTGGCCAGCGCGGGAACCGTTCGGCCGCTCAAGGAGATCGAAAAGGAGTACATCCTCGCGGCACTCGAGACGAACGGCGGCAACCAGACGCGCACGGCTGAGCAGCTCCGGATTGGCCCCGCAACTCTCTACCGAAAGCTCAAGAGCTACGGCTTGATCGGCTCGAGGCGCAAGCGGACCGGTCAGCAGCGCTAAGGCTCCGAAGGAAGCGGTCTAGTCCTTCGTCAGAATGACGAATCCTTCGTTGCTTGCCGTCTTCGGCAGCTTTCTCTGAGCGTCGATGTGCGCTCGGTGCCGGCTTCTCCTCGTTCCGGTTGCCAGCCCCGCCAGAGAGGCCTACTCACGCGCCGGAAAGGCAAGTGGGGTCGCGGTCGGCTGCTCTTACCGCCACGCTCGGCTTATCATCAGGACCAACCGATGCGTGGGAACCCCAAGGAGAATGCATCATGAAGCACTTCAATATCGGCTATGCGTGGCTGTTGCCTGGAGTTCTCGCGCTTCTGCCCCGCATGGCCGCCGCCCAAGGTGCAGCGAGCGCGGAGGCGCCCACAGAGGGTGACGTCGTTGCAACCCCAGTGGACTCGCCGGTGGTCGAGGAAGCCAACGAGAGCGCATGGACCTACCCAAAGAGCTATTCGGTGCGTCCGCTTACGCTCCAGAAGGGGATGATCCGCGCAAATGCAATCTTCACCGTCTGGGATGACGGCATCGATACCATCATCGGGATGACACTTGGTGCCTCCATTGGCGTGACCGACGACTTAGAGCTCGGAATCAACAACTATCGCGTCGGTTCATCGCTGCAACAGAACTACGAGGGCTTGGTCGCTGTCGTCTTTTCACCATCTGCAGGCTTCGGCGACATTCCGGTGTACGGACGATATCGCTTCGTGCACCGGGATAAGCTCGACTTTGCAGGCGACCTGATCTTCGTTATCCCGGTCGACAGCACGTTCGCCTTCCAGGGGGACTTACCACTCCGCATCAAACCCAACGACAGACTCTCCGTCGACACAGGGATCGAAGTGCGCGGGACGTTTGGTTCCGCCAAGTACGCGGACATTCGAATTCCAGCGATCGTCAACTTCAACTTCTCCGACCGCGCGTTCATTGCCGGAGAGACTGGAGTGTGGTTCGTCGACTTGGGCAAGAATTTCGATACCGCGGGAGCCGATAGCGAAGGAATCGCCATCCCCGTCGGCTTCCGCGCCGGCGGCACCTGGAAGAAATCCGACAAACAAATCATCGACGTCTTCGCTGGATTTGCATTCCCGGCGCTGATCGAGGTGGGACCAGTCGCAGCACCTTCGACGGCGGCATCTGGGACATCTTCGTTGGCGTTGCGTTCAACACGCGCCCACTCTTCTAGCGTGTAGACAAAGATTCGAATGATTCCGCCGCCTCGAAATCGGCTAGCGTTGCGTGCATTTCGAAGGAGCCTCCGTTGACCCGTATACTCTCGGCGTTCGTGCGCCGCAGCCTAGTCCCCGTCGTCCTGATCAGTCTGTGTCCGCCGCTGGCGATGCTCTTGTGGCACGTCAATTCTTAACTCGGCGGATCGTTCTCCGAGCTCTTTCGCGTCATAGGCGAGGACGGGCTCTTTGCAACCCTGTGGTCGGCGTGGGGACCGTACCTCTTCGGGTCGAAGATCGCCTGGACGATCATCGGGGTGTTTGCAGCAGTCGAGCTCGCGTTCATGAAGTGGTTGCCCGGGCCGACGTACATGGGTCCCGAGACGACCAACGGCTACGTCCCCATATACAAGGCCAATGGAAGACTGGCCTACGGTCTCACCCTGGTGCTCTTTTTCCTCGGAGGATTCGTCTTCAAATGGTTCCGGCCCGGCATCGTCTACGACAACTTCGGTGACATCTTGGGTGCTCTCAACATGACCGCCGTGGGTCTGTGCATCGTCCTGTACCTCAAAGGGCGGTTCTGGCCGTCGGGTCCTGACTCAGGAACCCGCGGCAATCCCATCCTCGACTACTTTGCGGGCATCGATCTCTATCCGCGGATCTTGGGCTGGGACGTCAAGCATTTCGCAAACAGCCGCTTTTCGATGATCGCATGGGCTCTGATCCCCCTGTGTTTCGCTTCGTGGCAGGCCGAGCATTACGGGCACCTCAGTACCTCGATGTTGGTTTCCGTCGCGCTGCAGCTGCTCTATCTGACTCAGTTTTTCTATTGGGAAACCGGATATTTTCGCACCATGGACATCCAGCACGACCGTGCGGGATTCTATCTCATCTGGGGCGTTTTAGTCTGGGTACCCGCCGTCTACACCTCGCCAACGATGTACCTCGCCGAGCATCCAGTCGAGCTGGGTTGGCCTCTCGCGATCGGCATCTTCCTCGTCGGCGCCTTCTTCATCACGACCAAGAACGTGGCCAACCGCGAGCGTGCACGGGTGCGCCGCACCGATGGCCACACCACCGTGTGGGGCAAACCTCCGTTGATCATCCGGGCCGAGTACGAGAACGAGGACGGCACGACACGCCAGAGCATTCTCCTTGCCTCCGGTTTCTGGGGAGTCAGCCGGCACTTCCACTACGTGGGTGAGGTCGTCGGGGCTTTCTGCTGGAGTGTAGTCGGTGGCTTTTCGCACTTCGCGCCGTTTTTCTACGTGACGTTCTTGTCGATTCTGCTCTTCCATCGCGGCCTTCGGCACGAGGCGAAGTGCCAGAAGAAGTACGGCGTATACTGGGATCAATATAAAGCGCTCGTGCCATGGAAGGTGATTCCTGGGATCTACTGAGCTTTGCGCGATCCTCAACCATGTCGCGTGGGATGCGAACCTGAAAGCGCATTCGCTTCATGGCCGGCAGCTGCGAATGGAAACGGCAGCAGGGACGGTCCCCTATCTCGGAGGGGAATGGCACACGTTCGATGCCCGCAACAATACACCGCGCATCGGTCGTATCCTGATGGCGCGGGGGCGCGACGCGGCTGATGTTGCGCTGTTGACCGTTTTCGGCCCGAGTCGCCTCGTGCAGTTCACCGTGCGGACCGAAGAAGTCGGTGAGACGACCCGATGAGACCGATGTCGTGCTGTGGGTGGTCGGTATGGTCACATCAACCACGATGGGCGGTCTCATCCACGGACTTCTGGTGCTCGCGATCGTCGCCGTGCTGGTTCGGCTCATCTTGGGGCGTCGGGCGTAGCATAGGGCTCGTTCCAACTTGTCCAGAAGCATCTCGCGCGCCAAGCGGTTGGTCGTTCAGGCGTTTCACCAAACTGACTGGACCTCTTAATCCGCGGTGGCAGCCCGCGACAACTGCAGCGTCACGAACTCCTGTACCGCTTGATACACTCTGCGGCTCGCCTGTGCCCAGGGCATCAGGATCGGAAACACGTGGAACATGTGTGGCTCCTCGACGACCACAGTCTCGACCTTGCTCCGCTTCAGTCGATCGACAAATTCGCGTATCGCATCACGAAACATCTCGTCCTCGCCATAGGCCACGAACGTAGGTGGGAAACGGCGTAGGTTGGCGTCGAGGACTGAGTGCCGCCGGTCGTTGGAATCGACGCCGTGCAGATACGGCTGAACGGGAATGTTCCACGGAAGAATGTCCATAGAGGCGTTCGCAGTGATCGAGGGCTCGTCGAGGGTGAGGCTCACCTCGGGGGAGAAGAGCAGGAGCCCCGCAGGCGCGGGCAGGTGCTCCGCGCGAGCGTCGAGTATCAGCGCATTGACGAGCCCGCCGCCTCCCGAATCTCCGGCAACAAACAGTCGATCGGGGGAGTGTCCAGTCGCGAGGAGGCCCTCATACACGGCGGCGGCGTCGACCAGGCTGGCAGGAAACGGGAACTCCGGTGCGAGGCGGTAGTCGGGAATCAGCACTTCGCATTGAGTCTCGTGCGCGAGCCAACCAGTGAACATGAGATACATGGCCGGGGACGTGCCGATGTAACCACCTCCGTGAAGGTAGAGGATCTGGCCTCGTGGTCTTCCACCACGGGGTCGACAGGAAAGCGTGCGTACGCCTCCGATCTCAATGTCCGTCAGCATGACGTCAAGTGGCCTGAGTAAGGGGGAAAGAGTTACGCGGCACAAATCATTGATGACGATCTCGAGCGATCGAAACTCAGGCGTTGGGAGGGACATCGCGTATCCGATGAAGGATCGGACGACTTCGCGTGTCACCGCGATTCCCATGTTCTCGAGCCGACTCGACCCACCGGTCCATGGCCCGCGGAATGGAATCGACGCCATGGAGTTGACGAGCTGCGCTGCCAGCCCGGTGATGACAAAGGCCGTGACTGGCACGGATGCAGTCTCCACGCCTGCTCGTCGACCCATGACCATGATGCACCGCCTTCGCTGCTTTATATCCTACCGAACCTCGAGCGGTGCAACTTGGCCCGCGCAGCGTCGCAGGGCGTTTTGTCTTTGGTTTCGCGGAATATACGGTCTGGAGTGACTATCTCCAGAACATGGAGTAGGAGGAACGAATGTCGAACACTGAACGGCCTACTGGCAAGTTCTGGAAGACCCCGAGGACGCTCGGCCTGCGCATCGGTGCCGTGCTGCTGGCGCTGGCCGGTTGCGACCGACAGCCTGCGGAAGAAGCCACATCCGAGTCAACCGCACCGGTACGCGAAGACCTGCTCATCGGCTATGGCCTGCTCGCTGACACCCTGTCAGATGAGTCGCGCTTGAGGACTCTGGATCTCTTCAAGACGATAACGTTCGATGCTCCGAACGATGCCATTGCCA
>DATIUW010000004.1:0-3961 GCA_035466435.1 Polyangiales bacterium
GCAAGTGGACTTCGGCTACGACATCAGCAACCACTACGAGGTCGCACCCGAGTACGGGACCGTCGAAGATTGCCGCCGATTGATCGACGAAGTTCACGCTCGCGGAATGAAGGTCGTTCTCGACATGGTGCTGAACCACACCTCCGATCAGCATCCTTGGTTCGTCGAGTCGAGAAGCTCGCGCGACAACCCATACCGTGATTTCTACATATGGCGTGATGGAAAGAAGCCCTATGGCGCGGCGCCGCCCAACAATTGGCGGTCCATGCTCGGCGGCTCGGGATGGCACTACGACCAGCGAACCGACCAGTGGTATTGGGCGAGCTTCCTGCCATTTCAGCCCGATCTGAACTACCGGAACCCCAAGGTAAAACGTGCGTTGTTGGACGTGGTCAGGCACTGGCTTCGCGAAGGCGCCGACGGACTACGGCTCGACATCTTCAATGCGATCTACAAAGACGCCTCCTTCGCAGACAATCCGCGTTCGCTACGGGCGATTCCTTCGGAGGACAATCCGGGTGGCTTCTTTCAGCGGGCCCTGCACAATCAGAACCACCCCGACACTTTCGCCTTTGCTCGCGAGCTTCGCGCAGTCGTCGACGAGTTCGACCACCCGCCGCGCTTTCTCGTCGGTGAGGTGTTCGGGTCTCCGGACTTGCTGCGAGAGTACTGCGGACCCTCGGGCGATGGGCTTCACCTGGTTTTTCTATTCAAGAGCCTTCGGACGCCTTTCCGCGCCGAGGCGGTGCGTGGATTGGTGAGCGAGCTCGAAGCCGCGTTCCCGGAGCCCTTGCATCCAACCTATGTGTTTGGAAATCACGATCGGCCGCGTCAGATGGAACGTTTGAGGAACGATCCGGCGCGCGCCCGGCTACTTGCCGCTTTCCAGATGACGGTACGTGGGGTGCCATTCGTCTACTACGGAGACGAGCTCGGCCTGACGCACCACGACATGCCTAGAGAGACGGCTTTCGACCCGATCGCACACCGTTTCCGTTTTCTGCCGAAGCTCTTGTTGAGTCGCATGCGTAAGCGCGGCATCCTGACCAACCGAGATGAATGCCGGAGCCCCATGCCTTGGCATGGCGGGCCAAACGCAGGTTTCGCGCCGCCTGCCGTTTCTACGACCTGGCTTCCCGTCCATCCACAGAGCGCCACCACCAACGTCGCGGCGCAAAAAGCGGACCCGACCTCGGTTCTCGCGACCTATCGGCGTATGCTCCGGTTGAGGCGCGGGAGCCTCGCCCTTTCTTCGGGAGACCTAGAGCTCTTCGAGCCACCCGCCGATCCGAATAAGGTTTTGGCCTATCGGCGCGTCTACCAGCACGTAGACCATCGGGAGACGGCCGAGGTCTTCCTGAACTTTTCTCGGCGTAGCGTTTCCCTCGACCTCAGGCACCTTCGAACGGACCGGCAATCGCGTCTCTTTTCGAATCTGCACGACGAACCCGTCGCCGCTCGAGCAAAGCACGTTCTGCGCCCTTGGGAGGGAGCCGTCGTGTTTCGTGAGGAGCCCTCGTGACCTCTTTCGGGCGATGCCGGTGGGCGTCCTACCTGCTGCTCGGGGTCGCGCTGCTCGGCGGCGACTTCTCGCCAGCGCGGGCCGATGCCGTCGATCCGAAGCTCGAACGATATGTGGGAACATATCGATACGTCGGCGGTGATGCGGACATCGACGCGCTCGATGCCGCCATCGAAGAGGTCGTGAGCGAGATGAATTTCTTCATCCGCGGTATCGCGAGGCGCCGCTTGCGTGCTCCGAACCTCCCGTCCGAGAAGGTGATCGTTTCCGCGGGAGACGGTCTGATTCACATCGACAGACCGGGGCAGCCCGAGGTGTCGGCGCCTGCGAACGGCAAGGCCGTCACCTGGCGCCATCCCGAGGACGGCGACGTGTTCCAAGTCCGCCACGGGCTCGACGAGCACGGGGTGCTCTATCAGCGCTTCGAAGGGGATCGCAGCGTGTCCCGCAATCGCTTCGTGCTCGGCGACGACGACGAGAGCCTGACCATCCACACGGTCATCACCGCGGACCGGCTTCCTGCTCCACTGCGCTTCGAGATGCGCTACCAACGGGTCGATCCATCGGGGACGAGCTCCGCTGATCATTGAGTCTTCGTTTGGCACCGGGGGCAGTAATAGGTCGTTCGGCCCGCCGTCTTGATGGTCTCGATCGTGCCTTTGCAGCGAGGGCAGCTCCGTCCTTCTTCGCGGTGCGACAGCAGGTAGGTCTTCGGCAACCGATTCACCAGATCTTCGGATCCTGCACCGCGCTCGAAGTCGAGGCGCAGCCGGTCATGCTCGGGATCGTCGTCGAGGCTCTTGAAATAGGCGAGTCGACCCGTCATCCCGAAGTGAAGGGTGAGCCAACGGCCGTCATCCAGTGCGACGAACAAGTGCTTGCCGCGCCGGCGCGTCGATTCCATCGAGCGCCCCCGTAGAGCTTGCTTCAGGCGCCGGCTAGAGATCCCGCGAAGGATCTTCGCGCTTCCTACGTGCACGTTCTCTATCTTCTTGTGAAGAGACGTCTCGCTCAAATAGCGCTTGAAACCCTCGACATCAGGTAGCTCGGGCATAGACGCGCTCCATCCCGTCGTGTGCGATCTCCCCTTCCACGCCATGCTCGGTCGCGAACGCACGGATCTTCGCGGACACCGTTCGCTCATCGCCGCCCACGATGTCCGATCCGCAGTGGGTCACGATCATGCGTGGCACGCCTTCGTCGGCACCATGCAATGAATTGCCACAGTGTGCCAATTCAGCACACCCCGTGCCCCTTGAATGCTGGGAGGTTCCTTGAGAAGGTGTTTCGACTTTGCGAGCGATCACCGTCACCGTCACTAGTGTCGGATGAAGAAGACTACATGACGAGCAGCAGAACCCTGTTGATCCTGTTTTGTGCGGCTGCCATCCCGGTGGTGGGATGCGAGAAATCGACTTCGCAGAAGCCGGAGCTCCGTTGGTACGTGTTCGACGAGCCTTCGGGCGCTTTCGAGCGCGCTGCCGAACGTTGCAGCGAAGCTTCAGAAGGCCGCTACGCCATCGAGGTCGCCCCTCTTCCGGCGGACGCGGATCAACAGCGCGAGCAATTGGTGCGGCGGCTTGCTGCCGGAGACTCCGCCATCGACATCATCGGCATGGACGTCATCTGGACGGCCGAGTTCGCTGAGGCTGGGTGGATACTCCATTGGCCCGAAGAGCTCGCGAGGCAGGCGCAGAAAGGCCGCCTGAGCAGCATCATCGACACCGCAAGATACGAGGACGAGCTCTGGGGCGTGCCTTTCACGACGAATGCTCAGTTGCTTTGGTATCGAGCCGATCGCGTAAAGGAGCCGCCGGCGACCTGGGACCAGATGATTCGGATGGCGGAGGAGCTGGGGGAGCACGGCACCATTCAAGCACAGGGAGAGCGTTACGAGGGCCTCACGGTGTTCTTCATCTCTCTGCTTGCGTCGGCGGGGGGCTCTGTCCTCGGGCCCGATGCAGACACGGTTTCGCTCGAGCAAGAGCCGACGCGTCATGCGCTTTCGATCATGCAACGTCTGGCGCACTCGGCTGCGACCGATGCCTCGTTGCCGACCACACGGGAGGATCAAGCGCGTTTGGCGTTCGAAACGGGCGGTTCCACTTTCATGATCAACTACACGTTCGTGTGGCCGAGCGCGAAGAGCAACGCTCCCGAGGTCGCGTCGCACATGCGCTGGGCCCGTTGGCCCTCCGCCATCGAAGGCAAGCCCAGTCGGGTCACCATCGGGGGAATCAACCTGGGCATAGGAGCGCATACCCGTCATCCAGAGCTCGCTCGCGAGGCTGCTCTATGCCTCGCTTCCGACCGCAACCAGCGTTTGGCGGCGACCCTGGGTGGTCTGCCGCCCAGCACGGCCGCGCTCTACGACGACCCAGCCGTTCGCGAAACGTTCCCCTTTGCCGACCTGTTGCGGGAGACCCTACGCGATGCAGT
>DATIUW010000005.1:0-9613 GCA_035466435.1 Polyangiales bacterium
CCTCAACATCTTTGCGTTCGTCTTCTGCGTCGTTCTGTTCATCAAGGGACATCTAGCGCCGACTGGACCGGACCAAGGAAGCTCGGGCAATCCGATATTCGATTTCTACTGGGGCATGGAGCTCTATCCACACATCCTCGGTTGGGACGTGAAGCATTTCACGAACTGTCGCTTCGGAATGATGGGCTGGGTCCTGTTACTCCTCTGCTTTGCCGACGCGCAGATCGACGCACACGGAAGCTTGGCGACGTCGATGTGGGTCTCGCTTGGACTGCAGTTTCTCTACCTGACTCAGTTCTACTGGCGGGAGAGCGGATACTTCTACACGATGGACGTACGGGTCGATCGAGCTGGTTTTTATCTGGTGTGGGGGTGTATCGTGTGGATTCCTGCCGTCTACACCCTAGTCGCCGGCTACCTGGTCATGCACCCTGTCGAGCTCGCTTGGACGGTCGCCGTCGCGATTGGGCTCATCGGAGCGCTGGCGATTCTCTCCAAGAACGACGCCAACCGGCAACGGCTGGAGACGCGCAAGACGGACGGAGAGACCACCATCTGGGGCAAGTCTCCCAGGGTGATCCGAGCCAACTACACTGATGCCGACGGGCAGGAACGCGAAAGCTTGCTGCTGGCCAGCGGTTGGTGGGGCATTGCCCGCCACTTTCATTACACCGGCGAGATAATCGG
The DNA here is from genome assembly GCA_035466435.1 of Polyangiales bacterium. Taxonomy (GTDB): domain Bacteria; phylum Myxococcota_A; class Polyangia; order Polyangiales; family Houyiibacteriaceae; genus SG8-38. The sequence goes on from DATIUW010000005.1 coordinate 688, forward strand.
CGCCTTTTGCTGGAGCGTCGTGGCCGGATTCCAATCCTGGGTTCCGTACGTCTACGTCATCTATCTGACGGTGCTGCTCATCCACCGCACCCATCGCGATGAGAAGAAAAACCGGCGCAAGTATGGCGAGGATTGGGAAAAATATCGCCGAATCGTTCCCTGGCGCCTCATTCCGGGGCTGTATTGAGCAACTACCCGCGGCGGCGTCGCGGACAACCTGGGCAACATCAACCACCCACGGTCGCCGTCGAGATGGGGGGGTGATGGAAGCCGAGGCGAGGATCGCTCAGGCGCCCGACGTGCTGAGGGAAAAAGCTACGAATGGAGGGGAAGCGAATGCGTTTGTGTACTTGCATCTCGGGGTGGCGATAGACGATGACCTCGTTCAGCCCTCGGTGGGCGGAGAGAATGAAGCGCCCGTCGGGACTCACCTGCAGGCCGAGGCTGCCGTCGAGGAGGCTGAAGCGAGTGGCGCGTAGCGCCTTCAGGAGCAGATGCGAGTTGCCCGGCACGTCGACACGGCTGAAGCTTTCTACGAGGTTCGACCAGGCGCTGCGTAGGTGGGGGAGCGCCCGCAAAAAGCTCGGGCGCTCGTCGATGAACTGCACGCGCTTGAAGGTTTCGAGGTCTACCCGCACCAGCGTGCCGCCGGCGCAGGCGTTGTAGAAGACGTCGTCTTGCGTGACCGCCACGTCGGAGGTGAACGCTGCGGGGAGCTCTTTCGCGATGGCGGCGTGCCGTGTGACGGTGGCGGTTTCAGCGTCGACCTCGAACACGTAGTTCTTGAAGTGGGCCAGCGTGTATTCACCAAACTCGTGTCCCTGTGGCGCAACCTGTTGACTCGGACCGTAGAAGAAGTCCTTCGTCGGGTGTGCCGCGAGATGCCAACAAGTGGCCGGCAATTGCACCACGCGCGCTTCGTTGGTGGTTAGGTCGAAGATGCCGATCTCGCGCGCGTATCCCTTGTGGTCGTGGTCCATCGAGCCGTAGCCGATGTAGCGTCTGGACGGTGAGAGCTTGAGCGCATGGGGCAGCTTCACCAGGTGGGGACCGAGACGGACCGGGCGTTCCAAATCATCCATCTCGAAACGCCAGAACGAGTCTCCAAGCACGGTGATGAAGCTGTTCTCGGAAAGCCAGACGACATGGGTTTGACTCGAGTAGAGCACGTCGGGTGCGCAGAAACGCAACGTGGAGAGTCGGCGCACCTCGCGCAACGTGCGCGGATCGTAGAAGAGGAGTGTCTGGGAGAGGTTGCCGAGAAACGCCAGCGTGCCTGTTGGGTTCACCTGCGTGGCGTGCCCGCCTGCCAAACCTTCGAAAAAATGGACCTCCTTCTCCCAGCGGTCGGCGTCGGGGTCGCAGCGAAGGCGAGCGATGCCGCATAGGCCCTCGAAACCGTTGAGACAGTTACCATCGAGCGTGATGAAGAAGTCGAATGCGGCCATGCTGTCCTCTCAGCGGAGCGAATCGGGGTCACCAAAGAGGCTATGAAGCTCCTGGCAAATCTTAGCGGCTTGGATGCCGTCGACGACGCGGTGGTCGAAGGTGGCGCAGAGCTTGAGCGTGGGCCGAACGACGAGCTCACCGTCGTCTCCTACCCAGGGGCGCTGCCGCACGCGCGTGAGAAGCACGTCGACCATGATCCGACCGATGGGTGTGAGCGGGGCGTAGGCTTCGTCGACACCGTGCATGCCGAGACTGGTCACCATCCCCGTGCCGAAGAGGTCTGCGGGCAAGCCGAGCTTCGAAAGGTCGAAGTAGAGCTCGTTCATCGACAGACTTGCGAGCGAGAGAAAGGACCGCATCATCCACCACGGGAGCTTCTCCATGAGCTCCTTGCTCTTGCGGAACTTCGGATCGTCGTCGGCGCGGATGCGCTCGCACGCTTCGATCACGTCGATCGCCAACTGGCGAAGCGGAAGCTCGTCGGCTGCGGTGATTCGGTGCGCTGATAGGTCGCGGCCACCGGCGCCTGCGATCAACACCGTGATGTCGACGGTCTTGCGCCGCTCCAACTTGCCCCAAAACCGCACCTTGGCGTTCGTCTCGGGATGACGCGCGATGGCAATGGCCAGCGCCTTGGCCACGAGGTGTGTGACCGTAACCTGCACACCCCACTCCTCTCGAACCTCGTCCAAGAAAGCCAACGCCGGCTCCATGTCGATTTCGGTCGCGCCGTAGATGGTGGGGTCCTTGGGCCGGCGCCACTGGGCCGCCGCCCAGCGATGAAAGATGGAGGGGTTCTCGTAGGGTTTGAAGTTGCTCATTGCCGTGATCCCATGAGCTGGTTGATACACTGAGGCCTGGGCTAGCCTCTCGACTGTACTCGAGGCTACCATCCACACAATGCCCGCGCTAAGCCAGGAAAGCGTAAGAGATGCGCTCGAGCAAGTGATCGACCCGGAGGTGGGCGTCAACATCGTGGACCTAGGCTTAGTCTATCGCATCGAGGTGACGGACAAGCGGGTCGAAGTGGACATGACGATGACCTCGGCTGCATGTCCGCTCGGCGCGCAACTCCAGGAGGAAACCCAGGCAGTGATTCGTCACCACTTACCGGAAGCCGAGTCGATCGCCGTGCAACTCGTCTGGGATCCGCCGTGGACGCCGGAGCGTATGTCGTCGCGTGCACGGAGCCAGCTCGGTTGGCCGACCAAGGGCTAAATGCAGCAAGGGAACGTCCAGCATCACTCACGGAGACCCGCTTTCGCTCGGCGTCGGATGCCACTCTTGGCGTTGGGAGCCGTCGCACTGGTGGCGGGCCTTTGGGGTGGTCTCTTGCGACTGGGGTTGCGCCTCCCTGTCCCATCGTCCGTCGTGATCTCCAATCACGGCATGCTCATGATTTGTGGTTTCCTCGGCACGTTGATCGGAGTCGAGCGAGCCGTGGCTCTGGAACGCCGATGGGCATATGGTGCGCCCCTTCTAACCGGGCTCGGGAGCATCGCGGTCTTGCTCGGAGCGCCTGCAATGTGGGGAGTCAGCGCCATCGTCGCCGGCAGCGCAATCTTCTTTGCGGCATCCATCGCAGTCGTTCTGCGACAACCGGCGAGCTTCACCATCACCATGGCGGCAGGGGCAGTGGCCTGGGTACTGGGTAACGCGCTTTGGTGGATGGATCGCCCGATCTACAGCCTCGTTTGGTGGTGGGCTGGTTTTCTGCTTCTCACGATCGTGGGTGAACGCCTCGAGCTCAGTCGGCTCATACACCGTCCGAAATCGGCCACCGTGGCGTTCGTCGCTGCTTGCGCGTTGTTCCTGTTCGGAGTCGCGGCAGCAGAGTGGCATCGCGATGCGGGGACTCGCACAGCAGGGGCGGGCATGATTGCCATCGCGGTGTGGCTCGGTCTACACGACGTGGCCCGCCGGACGGTACGCCAGCGCGGTCTTCCGCGTTACATCGCCGTGTGTCTCCTTTGCGGATACGCGTGGCTCCTGGTCTGCGGTGCAGCGCTCGTCGGTTTTGGGCCGCTTGCGGCCGGCCCCGAGTATGATGCCGCTCTGCACGCCTTCTTCGTCGGCTTCGTCTTCTCGATGATCTTTGGTCACGGGCCGATCATTCTTCCAGCGGTCCTTCGCGTGAGCATTCGCTATCGGCCGTTTTTCTACTGGCCGCTAGCCCTACTTCACTTCTCCCTCGTCGCCCGCCTCATCGGCGACCTGAGCGCCCTTCCGGACGCGCGCCTCTGGGGCGGCGCGCTGAACGCGGTGGCCATCGTCGGGTTCTTCGCGAGCATGGCCTGGTCTGCAAAACGTCCTGCGTCCTCCGCAGTCTTCGCATAGACGACGCTCTCCGACTTTGCGTGGCATTTCAATCTCCTCCCCCGAAAACGCTGGAATTCTCGATACTCGTGGACGAGCCAGTGCGACTTCATGCTAAAGGGAGCTGGTGAAGCAAACGGTCCACCTTGGCGCGGCGGTCGCCGCCCTCTTGGTGCTCGGCTCCATCGGCTGCAGTGGCGGAGGCGACGAAGCCACCGGTGGGACTGGTGGAGGAACGGGTGGGTCCGGCGGGAGTGGACCGGCGCTGCCGGTTCGTTATGCCATCGAAGTGATTGACGAAGAGTTCGTGGTCGAGGTCGTTAGCCTTTCTCAGGTGGAGCAAATGGAGGCCCGGCTCGCTTCGGGTGAGGAAGGCGTCATTTCCGGGGAGCTCGCGGCCGGCGATGATGGCTACAACGAACCGTGGAGCTGGCATCTCGTTCCTGCCACCGTGCACGCGCCCGACGTGGCAATCGAGGTGTGCGACGGTCGACCCAGTATGGTCGAAGACGACCTCGAGTACTGGCTCGGAACCGTCAAGCAGTTCTGTCCCTGGCAAGCGAAGGTCGCAGCAAGGCTTCCCTGATGACGACGGCGATTTGCGCGCGCCCTCGCCTCGCTGCCACGAAGAGCTCTTGCTATCTGCCCACGCGCTGCAGCGCCAGGTCGTGTGCCTCGTTGTAGTGCCGGCCGAGCGTGTGCCAGTCGAAGCGTTCGCTGAGCGATTCGACCGAGTTACGGAGCGTGATCCGTTCTCGCCGGCTGAGGGATGCAAAAGCGAACAACCGGTCGGCCAGCTCGTCGGCCGCACGGTGGAAGTCGTTGTGCCGGCGAGGCACGACGTAGACGCCCTTGGAAGCATGGTCCGGCACCAGTTGCTTGAGGTACGAGCCGAAGCCCGAAAGGTCACTGGTCACCGCGGGTACGCCTAGCGCGATCGATTCCAGCGGCGTGTATCCCCACGGTTCGTAGTAGCTGGGGAAGACGCCGAGGTGGCAGCCGCGCACGAACTGCTCGTACTCCATCCCGAAAAGAGGGCTGGTGGCCTGCACGAAATCGGGATGGAAGACGACTTTGACCGGGTCGTCCTCGAGGTTGAGCAGACGGCAGGAGCGCAACTGGCTCAGCACGGAGTCGTTGACGTCGTCGACGAGGTCGTGGGTGACAATGCCCGGAGGTGCTTTGCTTTTCCACGCGTGGATGGCACGACGCAGGCGCAGCCGCCAATAGTCCTCCATGAACTCGTTGAGGTTCGGAATCTCGCCGGACGATGCAGCCAGAAAGAGCCCGTGGTTGACCGAATCCTTCACCGCGTCGGCGACCGTGCGGAACTCGTTGAGCATTGCGTGGTTCTGGAGCGCCCGAACGTTGATCGAGCGGAACGGCGCCTTGGTGATGATGAAGAAAACGACCGTCACGGGGCTGGCTACCTCCCGAAGACGATGGTTCAATCGGGCCAGCGCCTCGATCGTCAGGTCCATGCCTTTGTTGGAGTACTCGTACCGGCCCGAAGTGAACATGTACAGCGTGCTGTCGAGATCGAAGTGGTAGCTTGGAAAGAAGTGCCCGATCGCAAACTCGTGGAGCCGTTCCTTGTACTGCTGGTGAAGCGTCTGGAACTCATGGATTGCGGTAAATCGGCGGATGTTCAGCCCGTTGGGCAGCAGCATGTCGGGCGTGCGCCCGAGTAGGTGCGTGCACTCCTCGGCGGTGACGTCCGATACCGTCGTGAAAACGTGGGCTCCATGCGCTGCAGCCTTCTCGATCTGGTGCTGCGCGTGGACGTTGAATTTCTTTGCTTCCTGATCCCCGTCGAGAAGCGGAAGGTGGTCGTAGAACCATGGATTGCCCGTGGCTACGTAGCGCCCGATCAAGGTCGCGTGTGTGGTGAACACCAGCGAGCCCGGCCAGTATTCCTTGCGGAGCATCGGAATGGCGAGACCGGTCTGCCACTCGTGAAAGTGGGCCACCAGCTTGCGGCTGCCGGACTCGTCCTGCGCGAGCACCGACAGCAGCGCTCGGCACATCTCCCCGAAAGCCACGGCGTCGTTCACGTTTGCCTCGTCGCTCGCCGGGATCCCGTGGTCGGCCCAGACCCGGTACTTGATTTCGTCGAGCACACGACCGACCGAACCGACGTCGAGAAGCACCACGTGCGGACGGCCGCTGACGAGCCACCGGCCATAGTGGGCGCGATAGCCCATCTCCTGCAATCGCTGCACCGCCTGACCGATCGCGCCGACCAGCGGCGCGGGCTCGAACTCGACGTCTGCGGTTTGCTGATTGTATGGACCGACGAGGCAGTATCGGCTGCCCCACCGGCTGATCATGCTCGGGACTTTCGATCGCAAGACCGTGTAGATACCGCCAACCTGATTGCAGACTTCCCAGGCCACCTCGATCAGAAGCGGCTCGTCCTGGCGCGTAGCGACGTTCTCATCTCTATCTCTCGAGCGTGGAGTGTTATTAGCCATGCTGACGGCGAACCCAAACGGGCAGTTGGGGCTGCTCCAGTGTACGATCGCACCGCCCGCTTTCCAGCATCAGGCAGAGCTTAAATCGACGCACTTGATTACTAGTCTCGTTGGCACGCACTTGTGGCAGTGCTAGCGTCGCACAGGCGAGAGTTTTCTGCCTATAGCGAACTCTCGCTGGGAGGTGCTCAATGTGTGCTTCTGCAATGAAGATTGTGCTCAGCGTGCTCTTTGCCGTCGTATGTCTGCTCACGATTTCGCCTTCGAGTCAGGCGGAGCCTTCCGCGCTCGATGAGGCGCCGGCCAAGGAAGAAAAACCGGATGCAGAGAAGCCCAAGGAGAAAAAGGCAATCACGGTTCCCGCGGGAACCTCGATGATGGTCAAGACGGCCAACGAAGTTTCGTCCGACGACAAACCCGGCCGCAAGTTCAGCGCGACGCTCGAGGCGAATCTGCTCGCGGGAGAAGAGCTCGTCGCAAAGGCCGGCTCACAGGTCTACGGTCAAGTGGTGTCCTCGGGGAAAGTCGGGCGCGGCATCGTCGCCCAGCACTCGAACCTCGTGCTGGGTCTCACCGACATCAACATCGATGGAACGATGTACCCCATCCAGACGGGCAGCTTCTCGGAGAGCGCCACCTCCGTGATCCTCAAAAGGCAAACGGTGGTCGTTCCTTCGGGCTCTCTTCTGGAGTTCAGGCTCACCCAACCACTCACCGTGAAAAAATAGCCGCCCCCTTCGCGGCACCCAAAGGAGAATGAGGCGTGAGAGCTAGAACGATGTGCATCGCCGTGACGCTCGGCGTTGCCAACGCCTTTGGGTGCCAGAAGGGCGACGTCCTGAAAGAAGCACCTGTCGAGGAGCCGAGCACCTCCATCGAGGCCGAGGCAGGGCTAGATCGAACGGTGCTACCGATTCGCGAGCCCGATCCGCCCGTATACACCGAGCTCGACGTGCGGGACGCGACGCCACCGCCGCGCTTCGAGGTAAAGGCCCCGGAGGGTGCTCCCAACGTGGTGGTCGTACTGGTCGACGACCTCGGCTTCGCAGGGACGAGCACCTTCGGTGGACCCGTCGACACGCCCACCTTCGACGAGATTGCAAACGCGGGGCTGCGTTACAACAACTTCCACACCACTGCGGTCTGCTCGCCGACGCGAGCAGCGCTCAAGAGCGGGCGCAACCATCACGTCAACAACATGGGCTCGATCATCGAGACGGGCACGCCCTTCCCCGGGAACACGGGCCAAATCCCCAACGACGTGGCGCCTCTGGCAGAAATGCTACGGCTCAACGGCTACAGCACTGCAGCCTTCGGAAAGTGGCATGAGCTCGCTGTTTGGGAAGCGAGCGTCTCGGGGCCGTTCGATAGATGGCCGACCCACCAGGGTTTCGACAAGTTCTATGGTTTCCTCGGTGGCGAGACCAACCAATGGGCACCCTTCATCTACGACGGCGTCGCGACGGTCGAGCTGCCCGACGATCCGAGCTATCACTTCTTGACGGACATGACCGACCAGGCCGTAGCATGGATCCGATACCAAAAGGCCCTGACCCCATACAAGCCCTTCTTCGTCTACTTTGCACCGGGCGCCACGCACGCACCGCATCACGTGCCAAAGGAGTGGATCGCACGCTGGAGTGGCAAGTTCGACCAGGGTTGGGACGAGCTGCGCGAGGAGATTCTCGCGCGTCAGGTCGAAAAGGGCGTGGTACCCGAGGGCACGAGGCTCGCGCCAAAGCCCGAGGCAATCCCGGACTGGGACGAGCTTTCGGCGGACGAGAAGCGCCTATTCGCGCGCCAGGCCGAGGTGTTTGCTGCCTACGTCGAAATGACCGACCACGAGATCGGCCGGGTTATCCAGGCGGTAAAGGATGCCGGAGAGCTCGACAGCACCCTCATCATCCTCGTCTACGGCGACAACGGCACGAGCGCCGAGGGCGGCCGAAACGGCATGTTCAGCGAGATGACCTACTTCAACGGAGTCGAGGAACGGGTTGCGGACATGCTCCTGCATCTCGACCAGTGGGGCGGGCCGGAGACCTATCCCCACATGGCCGCCGGCTGGGCAGTGGCTTTCGATACACCGTACCAATGGACCAAGCAGGTCGCGTCGGACCACGGCGGCACCAAGGTGGGTATGGCCGTCCAATGGCTTAACGGCATCAAAGCCAGGGGCGAGCTGCGCACGCAGTTCCACCACGTCATCGACGTGGCACCGACCATCCTGGAAGCTGCCGGCCTCCCCGAGCCGAAGGAAGTGAACGGCACGCCACAGCGCCCGATGGATGGCGTCAGCATGGCGTATACGTTTGATGATGCCGCGGCAAAAGACCGGCACGTCACCCAGTACTTCGAGATGTTCGGCAACCGGGCCATCTACCACGACGGTTGGTTCGCGCGCACGATCCACAGGGCCCCATGGGAGACGAAACCGCGCAGACCGCTCGCGGAAGACGTCTGGGAGCTATACGACACCCGTGCCGACTTCAGTCTCGTGCACGATCTGGCCGCAAAGGAGCCCCAGAAGCTCGACGAGTTGCAGGCCCTCTTCATGCGAGAGGCCGAGAAGAACCATGTGCTGCCGATCGACGACCGCACCGTCGAACGCGTGAATGCGGCGCTGGTGGGCCGCCCGGATTTGATGGAGGGCCGCACCTCGTTGACGCTAGCCGAAGGCATGACCG
>DATIUW010000006.1:0-3180 GCA_035466435.1 Polyangiales bacterium
GCAGCGTTTCGAGCCTGCGCGTTTGCCCGATGGTACGGCGGTTCCCTATCCGTACCGCAGACAATTTACGTTCAAGCCGTCCACGATTTGAACGAGAGCGAAAGGAAAACCCATGGAACTAGATCTCATGGAGATGTGGCACAAGATGAACCCGATCGTGAAGACCGCCGTCGTCGTTCTCACGATTCAGGGCCTCTGGGGTATCACCGTCACCGTCGATCGACTGCTGATGCTTTTCATGTCGAAGCGTAGGTCGAAGAAATTCGCGGTTGACGTATCGGAGCCGATGGAACGCGGCGACGCCGCGACCGCAATGCAGATCGCCGAGGAGGCCAAGAAACGAAGCCACCTCGCGCGATTCATCTACGAAGGCATCAAGACCTTCGAGGACAACCTCGCGCTCGGCATGGGCCGGGACCGTGCAGCCGAGTTCACCAAACGCAATCTCGAGCGCACCGGTGAGAACCTCAGCATGAGCCTGAACAAGGGCCTTGCCGTCCTGGCCACGACCGGCTCGACTGCGCCGTTCGTGGGGCTGCTCGGCACGGTGTTCGGCATCCTCGGCGCCTTCAAGGTCATCGGCCAAGAAGGCGGCGGCGGCTTGAGCACCATCGGCCCGCTCATTGGCGAGGCGCTCTACGTCACGGGCTACGGCCTCATGGTCGCGATTCCGTCCGTGATGCTCTTCAACTGGTTGAGCGGAAAGATCATGAAGTACGAGGCGGGCTTGGCCAACGCAGGGAGCGAGCTCGTCGATCAGCTCGAGGCAGGCGCCATCGGCGGCGGCGTGACGGGTGACGTAGAGCCCGTGCCGACCGATCGGGTCGCCCCGGTGCCGGCCGAATAGCCGATTTCGAAACGAAAGCTGGAAGTCATGGGTCTCTCCCGAAAGAAAAAGGGCAAAGTCACACCGGAGATGAACGTCACCCCGTTGGTCGACGTCGTCTTGGTGCTCCTGATCATCTTCATGGTGATCTTGCCCGCGGCCGTGAGCGACCTGAACCTCGAGCTCGCCAAGATCCAAAACCCCGACGAACAGAGCGACAACGAGCCGGAGCCCTACGTGCTCTCCGTAGACGTCGATGGACGGCTTTATTTGGACGACTACATCGTGGAGAGAGAAAACCTGGCGGATCATTTGCGGGCGGCGGCCGCCAACGATCCCACCAGGAAGCTGGTGCTCGTTGGAGACCATCGCCTGACCTACGACAAGGTGCGCGATGTCATGGCTGCCGTGCAGGACGTGGGTTTCCCCGGTGTGAATCTGCGGGCAACCAAGGCGGCCCTGGACGATGCAGCGGCGTTCGCAAAGAGCATCCGAGGGCCGGGAGGGTCGTGAGAGCAATGAGGCGAGAAACGAAGGAGATGCCCTCATGGCAATGAACGTCGAAGCCCCGAGCGCGGGAAAGAAGAGCAAGGCGCGTCCCGAGATGAACGTCACGCCGTTGGTCGACGTCGTCTTGGTGCTTCTGATCATCTTCATGGTGATCATGCCGCTCATGCCCGCGCACTTCTGGGTTCACGTGCCGGACAAGCCGGATGAGCAGGAAGAGCAGACGCCTCCCGATCCCGATCAGCAGCAACCGATCGTGATCAGCGTCAATCCGAAGGGGGAATTCCAAATTAATCGGGAGGTCGTTCCCGACGAAGAGTTTTCGGGGAAGTTGAAACGGGTGTTGATCGCGCGGGGCGAGCGCAAAGTCTTCTTCGACGCGGCGGACAGCGCGCCCTACTCGCGCGCCGTACGAGCGCTCGACCTGGCGCGCGTGGGCGGTGCGGCCCACATCGCCGTCTTGACCGAGAGTGTGTACGACAACTGAGCCACGAGAGGCCCTCAACCCGTTTTTGACGAAGGATAGGAATGCTACGCGCGCGTCGAGGGGGGTGGACGGCGGCCCTTCTAATGGTGATGACCGTGCTTGCTCCGACCGGAGCTGGCGCGCAGGACGCCGAGAAGCCTCCGGCGGAGGCCCCGGTCGACGAAGCACCTGCGGAGCAGCCGGCCGAGCCGCCGCGAGACGAGGGCCAAGAGGACGTCCAAGAAGAGCCCTCGGAGCAACGCGACGCTGACCCGGACGTCGAGGACGCCGAAGACGACGACGAGTGGATCACGTCGGATGTCGGCGCGGGGCAAGAAGAAGAGGGCGAAGACGCCGCCGAAGACGTCGACGAGGTGATCGTCGAGTACGGGGAGAGCGAAGACGCCGAGGACAAGGTCACCGATGCCGAGGGCAAGGAAATCGGCGAGGTTGCGGTTCCGGTGGTTTCGAAGGCCGTCGAGGTGCAGGACCCCGACAAGCTAGAGCCCGGTGCGGACAAGGAGACCGGGGTGCAAGGGCAGGTCGTCTCTCGCCGGCCGAAGAAGGTGCTTCCCGATGCCCCCGTGTTGGCCAAGGGCGACGACGGCAAGCTCCGGAGCACCCTCACCGACGACCGGGGCCGCTACCGGCTCTACTTGCCGCCCGGCAAGTACACGCTTCGTTCATACTACGACCTCTACCACGGCGCGCGTTGGGACGACATCCAGGTGACGCGCGGCGCGTTCAAACGAATCAACTTCATCCTCGACCCCATCTCCGAAGAAGACGCCGGCGTCGAAGAGCTGGAGGTCATCTACCTCGCCGACACTTCGAGCGAGGCCGCGCAGCTCAACATCCGGAAGGAAACGGTGGGCGTGCAGGACGCGATCAGCGCCGAAGAGATCAAGCGCGCCGGCGACTCGACCGCCACGAGCGCCGTCAAGCGCGTGGTCGGCGTCACCATCGACGAGGATGACCGCATCATCGTCCGGGGCCTGGCCGATCGATACAACCTGATCTTGCTCAACGGGGTGGCCGTTCCCGGCGTCGACCCGGACGTGCCGAGCGTGAAGCTCGACATCTTTCCGACGGACATCGTGAGCAACCTCTCGGTGGTCAAGGTTCCACGGCCGGACCTCAACGGCGCCTTTGCAGGCGGTCTGCTGATGATCGACACCAACTACTATCCCCGCGACTTGCAGATCAAGGTGGGGGGCTCCGTCGGATTCAATTCGCTCAGCACCTTCAGGGAGATGCCTACTTATGCAGGTGTAAGGCGCGACTGGATCGGCTTCGACGACGGCACCAGAGCGCTGCCAGATGCGGTGGGAAATGATCGACTCGACGTCGGCCGAGCCGGTTCGGGAAGCCGCTACCAGAC
>DATIUW010000007.1:0-3840 GCA_035466435.1 Polyangiales bacterium
GTCTACGGATTCATTTCGTATTCGTCTTTGAGAGCGTGGACTTGCTGCCATACCCGCTGATATCGGGCCTCGTCGTGAATCGGTTTTCGAATCATCTCGAGACAGCACGCCACCTGCTTTTCGTTGCTCGAAGGCTTCGAGTAGAGATCGACGGCGTGGCGTGAGAAGTCGCGAACCATGAAATCGAAAATCTGATCGATCAGATCGTCGGAAACGTCGTAGATCTTCGCGTTCTCGAGGATGAGCTGCCCATACACGACCAATGCGAAGAGCTCTCCTCCTGCCAAGAGGAAAGCGATGTTTTTGCGTTGGGCCTCATCGGGCGGAGCCGACATGAGCATCTTCTTGAAGGCCTCGATCTGCTCACGAAACACGCTCAGATTTGGGGTGCTTCGGCTCGAGTACGCGATGTCGTAGTCGTGAAACCGAATCTTACTGAGCCCCTTCGTCGGACCTTGGTCGAAGAGGAAATCGTCGTTGGCAGCCTGTTCCTGACGCGCCACCTCCGGGTAGTCGGCCGGCGCGAAGTAGTAGCTCGCCATGAACTTCACGATGAGCGCGATGTTGACGTGCACGGTGCCCTCGAGCTTGGGAAGAGCACGAATGTCCACGGCGGCTTGCTCGAAGTACATGTCCTTTTCGAAGCCCTTTGCCGCAATGACGTCCCAAAGGAGATTGATGACGTCCTCGCCCTGGGTCGTCACTTTCATCTTCACCATCGGGTTGTAGAGCAGGTATCGGCGGTCTTCCGGCGAAGCGACCCGCATGTAGTCTGCCGCTCGAAGCGCGAAGAGCTTCATCGCCACCAAACGTGCGTATGCGTCGGTGAACATCTGCTTCACGTGCGGAAAATCGGTCACGTACATGCCATAGAGCCGTCGGTTGGCTGCGTGGCGGATCGCTTCGTAGAGCGCGTGCGTGCACATGCCGATCGAAGCCCATCCTAGGTTGTATTTGCCGATGTTGACGGTGTTCAGCGCGCTATTCCAAGCGTGCTCGCCCCTCGAGATGATGTCGGCCTCGGTAATGGGGTAGTCTTCGAGCTCGTACTGCGACACGTAGTTCTGGCTCGCGCACACGTTCTTCACGAGCTCGTAGTCGTCGTGTTGTGAGTCTACGCCGAAGAACACGTACTCGCCGGAATCCGCGAGCTTGCCAAAGGTGGATACGATCGCAGCCTCATTGCCGTTTCCGATGTAGTACTTGCCTCCGCGCGCCACGTAGCGCCCATCGCCTTGCGGCGTGAGCGTCATCTCCGTGGAGTACACGTCTGCGCCATGTTCCTTTTCCGAGAGGCCGAACGCGAATATTGCGCCTTCTTCGAGCGCCTGGGCGGCCCGCTTCTTGATGGCTTCGTTGTGGCTCATCCAGATCGGGCCGAGCCCGAGGACGCTGACTTGCCACGTGTACCAGTACGGAAGCCCGTAGAACCCGAGGATCTCGGCAAACTCGCAGATTCTCCAAGTGTCCCACCGTGAGTCGTCGGCGCCGTACCCTTGCGGGGTACACATCGTGGCGAAGATCCGCTCCTGTTTCACGAACTCGAGAAAGTCTGCGTACCAAACTTTCGCGTGATAGTCGTCCTTGATTCGGCCTTTGCCCTTCCGCTCGAAGAAATCGATCGTCTTGAGCATGACCTCGCGGGACCGTGGGTCGGGATAGGATCGTCGGTGCTCTTTGGGATTGAGAAGAATCATGGCCCCGCGGGTGTATCACGGGCCGAGCTGAAACCCCACCGTCTTGTAGAGTGCGCTTCCCCTCGCCTACGACCGCTGCGCCCCGAAGCTGGCGATGAGGTCTTGGGCAATTCGCTCGGGCACGGGGTCGTAATGACTGAGCTCCATGGTGTACCGCCCGCGACCCTTGGTCATGCTCTTGAGAGCCGGCTCGTAGTCCATCATGTCCGCTAGCGGAACCGACGCCTTCACCAAGGCCGTGCCGCTGGCCGTCACGTCGGTGCCGAACACCTTGCCCCGGCGGCTCAATAGATCTCCGGTGATCGAGCCCACGGAGTCTCCTGGCGTCGTCACCTCGATGTTGACGATCGGCTCGAGAATCTGTGGATTGGCTTTGAGGAATGCGTCCTTGAAAGCGAACTTGCCGGCGGTCCTGAAGGCGACTTCCTTGCTGTCGACCGAATGAGTCTTGCCGTCGTAGATGGTGACGCGCACGTCTTCGATCGGATAGCCAGCCACGACGCCCCGCCGCATGATATCGCGTACGCCTTTTTCGATGGCCGGCATGAAGCCTTTGGGAATTACGCCGCCGACGATCTCGTCGACGAACTCGAACCCGCCGCCGCGCTCGAGCGGCTCGATGCGAAGAGCAACCTCCGCAAACTGACCAGCGCCGCCGCTTTGCTTCTTGTGCCTGTAGTGCCCCTCGGCCCGGCCCATGATCGTCTCGTGATACGCGATCTTCGGAGGCTTCGTCTCGACGTCGACGCCCTGGTTCCTGATGCGCTCGATGACCAGGCTCAGGTGCATCTCGCCGAGGCCTTGGACGACCAGCTCGTGGGTTTCCGAATCGAACTGCGCTTCGAAAGTAGGGTCCTCCTCGCGGATCCGGGCCAGAACCTCGGCGATCTTGTTTTCGTCCCCCCGCGTTTTCGGCACCACGGCGAGGGCGTGTAAGGGAGTGGGATACGGAAGCGCCTTGTGATGAACGTGGTCCAGAGCATGGTCGTCGTGGAGGACGTCGCTCAAGTGCAGCTCGTCGACCTTGGCGATCGCGCCCATGTCGCCCGCAACGATCTCCTTCACCGCCGTGCGCTGTTTGCCCTGTACCTGGAAGAGGTGGCTCAGGCGGATCGGCTTCTTGCCGTCTCCGATGAAGAGCTGGTCGCCGACCTTCATGGTCCCTTGGTAGACGCGAAAGAAGCAGAGCTTACCGAGGTACGGATCGGTCGCGACGTGAAAGACGCGCGCAAGAAGGGTTTTGCTCGGGTCGTCCGAATAGACGAATGGAGCTTCGTCCTTCCCTTCACCGATGAAGAACGGGCGGGCATTACCCTCCGGCGGGCTCGGAAAGTGCCGCACGATGACGTCGAGCAGCGCCTCGACCCCCGCGCCACTCAGTGCGTCGGTGAAACAAACGGGAATCACGTGCGCTTGATCCATGGCGCGCTCGAAGGGCTCGTGAAGGGCCTCGTAGTTCGGCTCTTCGCCCTCGAGGTAACGCTCCATGAGGGCGTCGTCGATCTCGACGATCTGATCGAGCAGCTCGGTGTGGAAGCCGGGGACCGGACCGAGGTCGCTGTCACCCGTTCCATTCAGCAAGCAATCGATCACACCCGTGCCATTCCCCGCGGGCAGGTTGATCGGAAGACACCGCCTTCCGAAGGCTTCCTGGAGCTCATTCAGAAACGGCCCGAGTCGAGCGACTCCCTCCCCGATGTGGCTCACCACGATGGCGACCGGGAGGTCGAGGCTCTGCGCCAGCTTCATCAAACGCCGGCTCATGCTGTCGATCCCAGCCTCCGGGTCCATGACCAGCACCATGGTCTCGGCGGCAGGGAGACATGCAATCGCCTGTCCGATGAAGTCTGGCGCGCCGGGCAAATCTAGGATGTTGATGCGCTTCCCCTGATGGGTCGCATGGAGCAGCGTCGAGTAGACGGAATAGTGGTGCGCCTGCTCTTCTTTCTCGAAATCGCTCGTGGAAGTGCCAGCGTCGACCGTGCCACGACGACTGATCTCGCCCGCATGAAACAGAAGCGCCTCGGCCAGGGTGGTTTTGCCGCTCGAGCGCGAGCCGGCGAGAAGGACGTTGCGGAAGTCAGCGGTGCCGAAGTCGGTCATCGCCCGGTATGAAGCAAATGTTGCCCGAAACCGCAAGCCC
>DATIUW010000008.1:0-24507 GCA_035466435.1 Polyangiales bacterium
GCCGTTGCGCCTTCTCGGAGCTTCCCGGTGAGCTTGAAACCCACGACTTGCGGCAGGAGCATGCTGATGGGCTGACCGAGCATCGCCGCTTCGGCCTCGATTCCGCCGACGCCCCAGCCGAGGACGCCGAGCCCGTTGATCATGGTCGTGTGGGAGTCGGTGCCCACCAAGCTGTCGGGATAGGCGATCGTTTGGCCGTCCTCATCGCGCGTGAACACCACGCTCGCGAGGTATTCGAGGTTGACCTGATGCACGATTCCGGTACCCGGCGGCACCACCCGCATGTTCTGGAAGGCGCTCTGACCCCATTTCAGAAACTGATAACGCTCCAGGTTGCGTTCGAACTCCCTCTTCACGTTCTCCTCGAACGATCGCAGCAAGCCGTACGAGTCGACTTGGACGGAGTGATCGATCACCAGGTCTGCGGGCTGAAGAGGATTGATTCGGCTCGGGTCCCCTCCCATTTTCGCAAACTGGTCTCTCATGGCCGCGAGGTCTACGACGGCGGGTACGCCCGTGAAGTCCTGCAGCAGCACTCGGGCCGGCCGGAAGGCGATCTCCGTGCTGGGCGCCGCGGCTGGGTCCCAATTCGCCACCGCTTCGATGTCCTGCTTGGTGACGGTCTTTCCGTCTTCGTACCGAAGCAGGTTCTCCAGCAGAACGCGGATGGAATACGGTAGCGTGTCGATGCCTCGAAAGCCTGCGCGCGTCAGAGAATCCAGGCGATGAATGACGACTTGGCGGCCTCCCGCCTGGATGGTGACACGGCTCTTGAAGGAGTCCTGTGATGGCATACCGCTGTGCCTACCACGGGCGGTCTGGCGCGTCAGCCCGGTCCTCGGCTATTCTTGGAATCGCTGCGTGACAAGCGCCAAGAGAAGCGCTACATGGAGCAGCCGTCGGGCGCCGTAGCCAAGTGGTCAGGCAGAGGTTTGCAAAACCTCCATTCACCGGTACGAATCCGGTCGGCGCCTCCAGCTACGAGGGACCCTCGTCCCCCTGATTCATAGCCCCGCTATTTCGGGAGCTCCGGTTGGTCGAGAGTGCCGCCGCAGTCGAGCGCGCCGAGAAACGCGACGAGCGCTGCCCGCTCGGCGTCGCTGAGGCCTCGGTCGGCTAGCAGCGCGGTCTTGTTCTCGTTGTCGATCCCACCGCTGGCCATGATCCGCACGGCCTCCTCGAGCGTCGCCACGGACCCATCGTGAAAGTAGGGAGCGCTCTTGCTGACATTGCGCAGCGAGGGGACCTTGAACGCGGCCCAATCGGCGTCTCGCTCTGTGACCGCGTAGCGTCCCACGTCGACCTCTTCCTTCGCCTTGCCCGCTGTGCCGATGCCCACGTTGTAGTAGAGCCCTCCCGGCGCCCCCATCGCGCTCGAAAAGAGCGGCGGGGCGTGACACACGGCACATTGGCCCTTACCCATGAACAGCGCCCAGCCTTCTTTTTGCTGATCGGTCAGGGCGCTCTCGTCGCCCTTGGCGTAACGGTCGTAGGCCGTGTCGTCGCATGTCAGCGTCCGCTCGTACGCCGCGATGGCCTTGGCCACCGTGTCGGGTGTCATGCCTTCTTCGGGAAACACCGTAGCAAACTGCTTCTCGTAGCCCGGAATCTTGGCGAGCTCTGCTGTCTTCTTTGCGAGGTTGTCCTTGCCGACGCCCATGTTGCCGCCGCCCCAGGCGCCCTTGGCTTGCGCCTCGAGGCTGTCCGCGCGTCCGTCCCAGTAGAAGGCATCGAAGTATCCCGTGTTCCAGATCACCGGGCTGTGGCGCGTGAGCTCCTTTTCTTGGGCGCCCACCGCGAGCGGGGTCTCGCCGCCATTGCCGTGCTCGTTCTGATGGCACGAGTAGCAAGACCGGGAACCGTCGACGCTCAAACGCGCGTCGAAGAAGAGCTGATGACCAAGGGCGATCTTTTCCGGCGTCTGCGGATTGTCCTCCGGAATCTTCATCTCTGGGAACCCCGAGGGAGCCGGTGGCAGCTCTACCTCTTTCGTCTCCGCGGGCCCCTCGGCCTTTTCTTCGACGGATTTGCTCTTGCAAGCGGACAGGCCAAGGGCCAACGAAACGGTGATGGCGGCGATAGCCTGCCACCTGATGAACGTGCTCGTCATGCCGCGACCTTAACACGACACGGCCGGGCCATACAGCCACTCTGCCAGGGCGCGAGCCTCGACGATGTTGTCCTCGATGGAACAATAGGTCCACGATCCATAGCGGCCGATGGAGTGAATGTCGTGGCCGCCGAGGACGCTCTTTTGAGTCGCGACCTCTGCATTCGAGGCCGTGGTGATGTGGACGTACGCGGGATCGAGCACGACTCGATGGGACGCGACGAGTTGCTGGTCAGTCACTACCCCGCAGGCCCCGAGGCCATCGAGCACCTGCGACTGAATCGCATCCTGATGCCTTTCGGTCAGCGCTGCTCCGCTCGAAAA
Organism: Polyangiales bacterium; assembly: GCA_035466435.1. GTDB lineage: Bacteria > Myxococcota_A > Polyangia > Polyangiales > Houyiibacteriaceae > SG8-38. The sequence goes on from DATIUW010000008.1 coordinate 2,435, forward strand.
ACCGACTTCGACATATAGGCTCATGCGGTCGGCGCCGAAGATGTTGTCGTAGAAACCCACGCGGTAGAAACACAGATCCCTCTGGGGATAGTAGATCCAGTGGACGTCCGTTGGTCCCTTGCGGTCGAAGCCGAGGTTGAAGACCAGGACTTTGTTGTGGCTGAGCACGGAGTGGTCGTATTCGATGCGACACATGGCCAGCAAGTCGATCAATGGGGCGCTGCTGATCAACCTGTCGTAGGCGATGCGGCGTTTCGTCGTGGTCGCGACCTTTCGCAGAGGGTCGATCTCGATGACCCGTTCGCCAAGCGCGATGCGATCGCTGCGCACGCCCTTGGCGAGGGCCTCGACATACTGAATGGCCCCGCCCTCGGGATAGGTGAAGGTCGCATTGTAACCTTCGGCGCGCCGGCCATCGGAGCCACCCAAAATCTCCTCGACGCTGGCGTGGGGAAAGAAACGTCCCATCGCCTCCGGATCGAGCCGGCCGAGGTCCGTTGCGTAGAGCTTTTCGTTGTACGGAATGAGGAACTTGTCGGCGATGCCCTTCCCGTAGCGCGCATACAGCATCTCCCGAAAGCTCTCCCCGTCTTCCGCGGGCCGTTCCCGCAACCCGCGAACGCATTCCTCGTATTCGTCGGACGGTAGCTGATGAATGTTCTTCTGAAACGGGAAGTCGATGAACCGCTCGGCATACCAAATGCGGCTGTCACGCTGAATGCGAAGCACGCGCTGGCCGTGCATGCGTGCGACCAAGTACTGCTCGATCTCGGGATGACGGAAATGAAAGAAATGCCCCGAGTAGTCCCAGACGAAGCCGTCTCGCTTCACGGTGCGGCAGTAGCCGCCCATCTCGTCTTCGCCTTCGACGATTAGATAGTCCTCCCCTTTCATCCAGTCCGCGAATGCGAGACCGCTGATTCCGGCTCCGATGATCAGAGTGCGAGCCCGTTCCACGCTATGGGCTTATCACATCGGATGCGGCAGCCGTGAATCCGCGGACCACCCGGATGCCATCCTCGCCTCGCCGTCCGAGGGCCACCGGCTCACCATCGGGGCCGAACAGGGCCAGCGGCTCTCCGACGGACACGTCACGCCAGGCGGTCCCGACGATCACCTCGGGCGCGATCGGCCGGCCGTGCCGCGCATCGAGGGTCCCCTGCTCGGTGAGGTCGACACGCTGCAGCACCTCACAGGCCTTTCGCATCGGAATGAGCCGAGCTGCGATGGCCTCTCTGCTGAGCTCGTCGGTGCCAAGCGCATCATCGAGGGAGAAGGTTCCGCTGCTCGTGCGTCGCAGCGACTCGACGTGACCGAGCGTCCCGAGCGCGCGCGCGAGGTCTCGTGCGAGGGATCGTACGAAAAAACCCTTCCCGCAGTGCAGATGCAGACGCAACCTCTCTTGGTTCAGGCTCACGACCTTCGCCTCGTAGAGATCGACCTCCCGCACCGGAGCCTGGACCTGCTCGCCGCGGCGCGCACGACGGTGCAGCGGCGTGCCCCCGACTTTGATGGCGCTCAGGTCAGGCGCCTTTTGCGGATGCCGGCCCAAGAATCGTTGGAGGACCGCCTCGACCGCATCCCGGTCGAGCGCGGGAACGTCGGCTTTGGCGACGACCTCCCCGTCTGCGTCGAGCGAATCGGTTTCCGTTCCGAGCGCGATGGTCGCGTCGTAGCGCTTGTCGTCGAGCTGTAGATAGGAAACCAGCTTCGTGGCCTCGCCGAGGGCGACCACCAACACCCCCGTCGCAAGGGGGTCCAACGTGCCGGCATGCCCTACCGAACGTTGACCCACCGCGCGGCGGACCCGTTGGACCACGTCATGCGAGGTGCATCCCGAGGGCTTGTCGACCACCAAGATGCCGTTCATGCGAAGTACTTGGCGAGCTCGTCGCGCAGCAGCTCGTCGGCGCGGTCGATGTCGACGTCGAGCTGGGTAGCGGCCGCCGCTCGGTGTCCGCCGCCCTGCAGCGCAGCGGCGATGGTGGACACGTCTGCGGCGCCGCTCGAACGAAGGCTGATCTTCGTCTCGAGGCGGTTACCGTCGGCGGAGCGCACCGGCCACTCCCACAAGAGAGCACCGATCTCCACTCCCTGCACCCGGCGGGCGTAGTTGACCATGCCTTCGACCATGTCGTCGTTCGCGCCGCAAATCTGAAGCATTTCTCGTGTCACACGCATGATCGCCACGCGCCCGTCGAACGCCATTTCGAGGGTCGCGATGATCGAGGACAACAGACGAAGCCTCGCGGGCTCCCAGCGCTCGAAGAGTTGATACGCCACCCGCCAGGGGTCGGCTCCGGCTTCCACCAGGCGTGCGCCCAGGCGAAGGGTGGCAGGACGGGTCGTGGCGTATCGAAAGCCACCCGTGTCCGACACGATGGCTGCATAGATCGGGGTCGCCGCACCCTCTGGAATCGATTCGAGGCCGAGCGCTTCCATGAGTCGCATCACGACCTCGCCAGTAGCAGCCGCGCTCGTGTCTCGAAGCACGACGTCCCCAATGTCGTCGTGTGCATGGTGATGGTCCACCACGACCACCGGACCGGTCACTTCCCGGGTCGGAAACCTCGGTGGGATGAGCGCTCTCGCGGCGATGTCCATGATCCAAGTCGCGTCGTAGCGCGTGCCTTCGGGTACGGTGTCGATGGCCTGCTCGCCCTCCATGAGAAAGGACAGGGACTCCGGGATCGGCTCCGGCATGAACAGCGTCGCCTGCTTCCCGACGGCTCGAAGCGTCTTGATGAGGCCGAGAGCCGAACCCAGGGAATCGGCGTCGGGGCGTCGGTGACACGCGACCAAGAAACGCTCGCCGCTGCGGATGATCTCGACGGCTTGCTCCATCACTGCGACCCCTCCGGACCGCGACCCGTTTCGTCGCGAATCTCTTCCAAGATTGACTCGATGCGAAGGGCCGAATCCACGACGTCGTCCCAGTAGAACTCGAGAGCGGGAACGTGCCGAAGCTGCAACCGGTGTCCCAGCTCGCGGCGGAGAAAGCCCGTCGCCCGCCCGAGGGCTTTGACCACCTGCTCTTGGCGATCCGCCCCAACCTCCTCGAGCACGCGCACGTACACGCGCGCGATACTGAGGTCGTCGGTGACACGAACCGCGGAGATCACAACCTCGCTGGCCGCCGGATCACGCACGCTGCCGCGGAGCAAGAGGTCCATCAGCTCGCTTCGAATGCGCTCTGCGACTCGGTCCGCCCTGCGAAAGCCCTTTTGCGCCATGGCTTAGCCTGCCCACTCCTGCAGATCACTGAACGACACCAGCTCCGTCGTTCGATCGAGGACCACGGCCTCGCATGACGACTCGACGAACGACGCGATGGAATCCAGCATCGCATTGGCATGCCGGCGGTCTCCCGAGACGACGGCAAAGCCGAGCAGCGCACGCCGGTGCACGTCTTGGTATCCGACCTCCGCGGCAGAGACGTTGAAGCGGTTCATCGCCCGGTCGAGCACCTTCCGAACGATCGAACGTTTCGCCTTCAGCGAGGTCACACCCGGCAACGAAAGCGAAATCTGGCAAACGCCGACGACCATGCGTGGCTCCTCAGCACATCCCGCTCATTCGAGCGTCGCCTCGACTTGCTGTTCTTCGTAGCACTCGATGATGTCTTGCTCTTTGATGTCGTTGAAGCCCTGCAAGCCGATGCCGCACTCCATGCCCGCCTGGACTTCCTTGACGTCTTCTTTGAACCGTCGGACCGAGCCCAGCGGACCATCCCAGACGACCACACCGTCCCGCACCAGCCTCGCTCGAGCGCCGCGGAGGATCTTCCCCTCGAGCACCATGCAACCGGCGATGGTGCCGATCTTCGGGATTCCGAACGTCTGCCGCACCTCGGCCTTGCCGAGGTCTGCCTGCACCATCTTCGGCGCGAGTAGGCCTTTCATCGCGGCCTTCACGTCGTCGATGGCCTCGTAGATCACGTTGTACGTCCGGATCTCGACGCCTTCCTTCTTGGCCGTCGACGAAGCCTTGCCTTGGGGCCGCACGTTGAAGCCGAGGACGATCGCCTGCGATGCGCTCGCAAGCATGACGTCGTTTTCGGTGATCCCGCCGACGCCGGTGTGGATGACGTTGACCTTGACCTTTTCGGTTGCCAGGTCCGTGAGAGCACCCTGGAGAGCCTCCACCGAGCCTTGCACGTCGGCTTTGACGACGAGCCGAAGCTCCTGCACATCCCCGCTCTGCATGAGCGCCTGAAGCTGGTCTAGGCCTCTCAGGCCGCCCGCAGGCACCGCGCTCGGGGTGCCAGGCTTCTTCCGGGCTCCAGCGACCTCCTGCGCCTTGCGCTGATCGGTGACCTCGTAGAAGAGGTCGCCTGCCGCCGGCAGCTCCGCCAATCCAAGCACCTCGACCGGCGTCGCCGGGCCGGCGCTCGTCAATTGGTTGCCGCGATCGTCGGTCATCGCGCGGACGCGGCCCCATGCTCCTCCGGCTACCACGTAGTCGCCGGTGTCCAAAGAACCGTCTCTAATCAAGACGTTGGCAACGGGACCTCGCCCGCGATCGAGATACGCTTCGAGCACGACACCCTCGGCAGGAATCTGAGGATTGGCGGTCAGCTCCAGAACCTCGGCTTGCAACAGCACGTTCTCGAGCAGACTGTCGATGCCCTCACCGGTCATGGCCGAGCACGGAATGAAGATGGTCTCTCCGCCCCACTCCTCGGGCTGAAGCCCGAGCGCGGCGAGCTCGTTCTTGACCTTTTCCGGATTGGCCTCGGGCTTGTCGATCTTGTTGACCGCAACCACGATGGGAACCTCGGCGGCCTGCGCGTGGTTCACCGCCTCTTTGGTCTGGGGCATGACGCCATCGTCGGCAGCCACGACCAGGACGACGATGTCGGTGGCTTGCGCGCCGCGGGCCCGCATTGCGGTGAACGCCTCGTGACCCGGTGTATCCAGAAACACCACGGTGCCCCGATCAGTATCGACCCGATATGCGCCGATGTGCTGCGTGATCCCGCCGGCTTCTCCCGCAACCACGTCGCTTTCACGAATCTTGTCGAGCAAGGAAGTCTTTCCGTGGTCCACGTGGCCCATGACGGTCACGACCGGAGGTCGGTGCGCGCGATCAGTCGCCTTGTCCTCGAACTGGCCGCGGGCATCGCCGACGATTTCGTCCTCGCTCCGCGCGACGTTCTCGACCTCGTACTTGAACTCGCCCGCCAGCACCGACGCGGTGTCCGCATCGAGCGTGCTGTTGATGTGCACACCGGAGACGCCCAGCTCCATGAGCTTCATCAAGACGTCGGTCGCCTTGAGACTCATGCGCTGCGCCAACGCCTGAAGCTGAATGTTGTCTTCGATGCGGATGACGCGCTTTTGCGCGCTCGGCACGGTGATTTCGGTCTGCTTTGGCTTCTTGCCCGGCTGTAGGCGCTTTTTGCCGGGACGTCCCTGCGGCCTACCGGTTGGTCCGATCGACGAACGCCCGCGGATCTCACGCCGGCGAGGGGCCTGCTCGCGCTGCGCGGCGTGCTCGGCGACGATGCGACGGCGCGCCCCCTCGGAAAGGGGCGTCGCGCTGGGCGCTTTGGCCTTCCCGCGACGCATGACACCAGGCGGAAGCGGGTCGTACGAGAAGCGCCCCCGCTCTGCAGGTTCCTGCTGCGGCTCCGGGAGCGGCGCAGGAGGCGGCTCCGAGACACGCTGCTCTTCGGCGGCTGGCTCGGCGGACGGCGGTGGCGCCGCTTCCTGAGCGGCCGCAACCTCGGCCGGCGCGGGCTCGTGCACGACGGGCTCCACCTCCGGGGGCGCAGCCGCTGGCGCCGGGCTCGGCGGCGCAACGGCGGGAGCCGCGGGCCGCTCTGCCGCCGCTGCAGGCTCTGGTGCCTCGACTGCTTTGCGACGCTTACGGCGCACGACCGTCGGTCGAATGCGCTCTTCGACCATGGTCTCGCCACGATCCTTTTCCAGCGATCGCTTGATACGGTCCACTTCGACCGGATCCAGCACGCTCATGTGATTGCGCACTTGGATCCCCAACGTCGCGATCCGCTGGATCAGGTCGCGGTTGTCGACCCCCAGCTCACGAGCGACCTCGTAGACTCGAACCTTACTCATCCATCCTCCGATAAGGCTTCGATGTGCGAGAGGCAATCCACCACTGCACCCGCGATGCCCCGATCCATCACCAACAGAACGCCGAGATCCGAACGGCCAAATGCGTCCCCGAGGCTTCCCTTAGTCCTCCAAGTGGCATTCGCGCAACCAAGCGCGGTGGCCATGCGGGAGAGCTCGTTCGCGCGGCCGCGCGAATCTTTTGCGCGGATCAAGAGATCTCCTCGTCCTGCCTGCAGCGCTGAACGAACCGCTTCGGCTCCGAGCGCCAGGCTCCGCCTGCGCCGTGCCGAGCTCAACAGCCCGAGCACGCGTTTTTCGAGCTGTTCCACCATCATCTGCTCGATGCTTTCGGGCTCGACCCGAGCCACGCCCCTGAGCGCACGCGCCAACCCGCCCCGTAGCGCTGCGGACCGAATGCAGGCCCTCCTCGGGTGCACGGAAACGCCTCGTCCCTCGAGACGGCGCCCCAAGTCCACCGCGATGAACGGGGCGGTGTCGGCCACGACCAGACGCACCAGCTCCTCGCGCCCGTCACGGCTTCCGCAGCCCGCGCACATCCGCTTCGAGGCTCTGTCTTCGTCGCTTCTGCTCATGACGTTCAACATCGAAGGATCACCCCTGCTTCAGCTCCTCGGTTTCCGTTCCTGCAGCAGCCACGTTGCCAGGGGGAGGCTCCGGCGCCATCCCGGGCTCCTCCGGCTGCCCCTCCGACTGGGCCTCCGCCTCGGCGGCCTCGGCCTCGAGCCTCGCGGCTTCGGCCTGTGCGGCAGCAATGCTCTGCTCCATTTTCTCTTCGATCGGTGGCCACTCGTTTTGCAGGAAGTGCGTCACCCCTGCCTTGACGGCTTGCGCCTTTGCGGCGCCCAGACCGGACTTGATGGCGAAACGGTCGGTGTCGTCTTCGCGGGCAATCGCCTCTACGGAGCCATAGCCGCTCTGCTCGAGCAGGTCCGCGACCCGTGCGTTGACCGAGCGTACGAGCAACAGCTTGTCGCGCTCCGTGGGCGGTTCCGTCCGCGCAACCATCGCCTCCAGCGCTTCCTTGCGGACTTCCTCCATGGCCCGAGCGGCATTCTCACGAAGCCTCGGGACATCGTCCTCGGGAATTCCCGGAACCGAAGCAAGCTCGTTCGCGCTCGCGTCGACCACTTCGTCCAGGCTCCGGAAGCCCATCCTGTAGAGCGATCGAGAGACTTCCTCGTCTGCGCTCAAGCGAGACAGCGCAGCCATGGCCTCTTCCTCGATTTGCTTGAATCGAGACTCGCTGACGATGTCCAGCCGCCAGCCAGTCAACTGGGATGCGAGCCGGACGTTCTGACCGCGGCGCCCGATGGCCAGTGACAGCTTGGGATCGGGCACGACGAGCTCCATGTTGGAGTTCGCCTCGTCGATGACGACGCGCACCACCTCCGCAGGTGCAATCGCATTGCACACGAAGCGGGCCGGGTCTCGGTCCCAAGGCACGATGTCGATCTTCTCACCACGAAGCTCTTGGACCACGGCCTGGACCCGGGAGCCTTTCATGCCGACGCACGCACCCACGGGATCCACGTCTGAATCTCGGCTGCTCACCGCAATTTTGGAACGGGCTCCGGGCTCGCGTGCTGCAGCTACGATGCGGACGATGCCTTCGTAGATCTCGGGCACCTCCATCTCGAACAGCTTGACCAGGAGACCGACGTCGGTTCGCGAGAGGATGATCTGCGGACCACGCGCCTCACGGTCGATGTCCTTGAGATAGGCCACGATGCGGTCGCCCGGGCGGTAGCTCTCGCGCGGGGTTTGCTCGCGTGGAGGCAAAATCGCCTCCACTCCGCGCCCGAGATCGACGATGATGTTCGATCCGCGCTCGAACCGGCGAACGACGCCGGTGATGATCTCGCCTTTGCGATTCTTGTACTCGGCGTACACGCGCTCCCTCTCGGCATCGCGGACGCGCTGGATGATGACTTGCTTGGCGGTCTGGGCCGCGATCCGGCCGAACCGGCTGCGACTCTGCTCCAGGTTGAGCAGACCGCCGAACTGTTTGTCCTGCTCTCTCGCCTTTTCGCGGTCTTCCGGCAGGTAGAAGATCTGAAAGCCGAGCTCTTCGCCGATCTCGGCCTCGAGCCCATGAGATCGCGCGTCCTCGAGCGAGATCTCCTGCTCGTCGTTGTCGACGTCTTCCACGACGGTCATGTACTGAAACAAGTCGACGGCGCCGGTTTCGTCGTTGAATCTCGCTTCGAGCTCGCGATCGGGACCAAACGTCTTCTTGGCTGCCGTGAGAATCGCCTGCTCGGTGGCCTCGACCAGGATCTTGGGATCGATACCCTTCTCCTGGCTGACCTGTTCAATCACGTGCTGAAGTGAAAGCGTGCCTTGTTGCATTGCTATCCAACCACCTATTTCGAGAATCGGTACACGAGGTTCGCTTGTGCGATGTCCTCGTGTGGAATCAGAAGAACCTTGCCGTCTTGATCGAGCTCGATGCTCCGGTCGACGATGCCGAGCAGCTTCCCGCTGAAGCGGCGCTGTCGGCCAATGGGGGTTCGGGTGCGCACCTTGACCTCGCGTCCCGAGAACCGTTCGAAGTCCGAGAGCTTCACCAGCGGACGCTCTAGGCCCGGGGAGCTGACCTCCAAGCGGAAGCCTCCGGCCGGAAGCACGTCTTCGTGGACGTCGAGGACCGTGGACACGTCCCGGCTCACCGCGGTGCAATCTTCCAGGGAGACCCCGCTGCCGATGTCCAGGCCGGGCACGTCCCGGTCGATTATGATGCGGATCACCGCGCCCCCCGGCTCACGCAAATAGCGCACGTCGACCATCTCGACGCCATGTGCACGGCAGATCGGGTCGATCAGTTGCTCCAAGGAGCTTTCGAGATGTCGTTTTTCCTGGGTCAATGTCGGCCTGGGCCCCCGAACGAAAAATGGGCGGGCCGTGGCGGCCCACCCATCGAAAGGCAAACCCAATTTTCGGTGCAGCAGCTACCACAGCGTCCGTCGACTCGCAAGCAAACCGCCCCCGGCATCGCAAGCAAACCGCCCCCGGCAAGATTTGCATCGTTGACAGCGTGAAAGGGCTCTTGGTATGCCCCGCCAGTAACCCCGCCGGATCGGGCGTGGAATCAGGAGGAAAGCATGATGCGTTCGTTGAAGTTCGGGCACTGGGTTGCCCTTGTGTGCATGGGTGCCCTGGTGGCCAGTTGCGGTTCGACCCGTGAAACGGCGTGGGACACGACGGGCGGGGCCGTCCAACTCGATGACGCGGCCCGGGCCCAGGTCACCGAGTTGCTGACCGTTGCCGAAGCCGCATGGTCGAATCGAGGAGACGCAGCGCAAGCGAAGGCGGCCATCGATGCATATCAAGCCGCGGCCGACATTGATCCATCCAACTGGCGGGCGCTGACGGATCTCACGCACGCGATCTATTTCTATGCGGATTGCCACCTTCGTTTCGACGATGACAACCCCGACGTCTACAAGGATACCCACGAGCAAGGCACCAAGGCGGCCGAGCGCGCTTTGTCCGCTTTGTCTCCGGCCTTCGCCGAGAAGATGGCAGCGGGCTCGAGAATCGAAGACGCGATTGGCGTCCTCGACAGCTCCGCCGTGCCGGCGCTCTACTGGCGCTCTTCCAACCTCGGCCGCTGGGCTACGTTGGAGAGCTTTGCAACGCTTCTGTCTTACAAGGACGAGGTTCGCGCGATCATGGAGTTCTGCCTCCAGAACGACCCCGGGTACTGGTATCAAGGGCCCGACCGCTACTTCGGCGTGTTTTACGCGAGAGCCCCCAGCTTCGCCGGCGGCGACATGAAGAAGTCCGCCAAGCACTTCAACATCGCCATCGACGCGCAGCCGAACTACTATGGCACACGCGTTCTCATGGCCGAGGAGTGGGCCATCAAAGAAGACAATCAGCCGCTATTCGAGGAGCTCCTGTCCTACGTGCTCGAGGGAGATCCCACCGTCATTCCCGAGATCACGCCGGAGAACGAATGCGAGCAGCGCAAGGCCAAGAAGCTCATGTCGGAGATCGACGACTACTTCTAGTCTGAATAGCGTCACCGACCCACCCGTCCACGAGGTTAGCCCGAGGAGAATCCAATGCGTAACTCTGTTCCTTTTGCCGCGGCGCTGGTCGCCCTTTCCCTCCTGTATGCTGCAGTCACGCCGGTGTCTGCGCAGGAACACGAGTTTGAATTGGAGATGGGGACGGTGGTCCCCTCGGGCAGCCCGTGGGCGCTCCAGCTCAAGAGGCTGGAGAAGTACATCGAGGAAGAGACCAACGGCCGGGTCAAAGTGAAGCTGCGGCTCGGCGGTTCGAACGAGCGATCGTTGGCCCGGCGCGCTCAGATGGGAAGCAAGCAGGGCTTCGCGGGATCGGTCGGGGGATTGAGCTCGATCGTGCGTGAGGTGAACGTCCTCGAGGCGCCTTACGTGTTCGACACGGTCCAGCAAGCGGACAAGGCCCTCGACGACCCCGAGGTGTTGAAGCAGGTCCGCAAGATCCTGGAAGACCAACAATTGGTGTTCGGGCTCTGGGGTGAAAACGGCTTTCGCTCGTACTTCAGCCGACGGCCGATTCGCACCCCGGAAGACATGAAGGGCGTTCGGTTCCGGTCTCAGGAGGCGATCGCGCACGTCGAGGCCTACAGGGCGCTCGGTGCGAGCCCCGTGACCATCGACGTAGCCAACACGATGACGAGCCTTCAGACCGGCGTCGTCGACGGCTTCGACAACACCCCACTCTTCGCGATGGCCACGACCTGGTACCAGGGTCTCGACGACGGTGAGCGCAACCTGATTCTGTCCAAGCATTCCTATCAGCCGGGCATCGTCGTCTACTCCAAGAAGTGGTTCGACACGTTGCCGCCGGACATTCAAAAGGTGTTGTTGAGCGTACCCTACGACCTGACCACCTGGGGCCGCGAGCAGGTTCGCAAGATGGAGCCGGTCTTGCTCAAGAATCTCGTCCGATATGGCTACGAGATCCACGATCCGACCGAAGCGGAGCTCCAGAAGTTCAAGGACAAAGAAAAAGGCGTCCCCGAGGCGATCGCAAAGCAGACGGGACCCGCTGGCGTGAAGCTCCTGAAGGCGGTGAAAGCCGCGCTGGCGAAGTAGACGGTAGAGGCGAAACCAGGCGCGAAGCCGACGCATGCTCGCGCCGACTTCCGCCCTACCGCGCCCACTCAACGCCTGGGGGTCTCGCCGCGAACACGCACCCAAGTGCCTGGGTTTTCGTCCGTCCGGTAGCCCCCGTGCCACGCGGGGGGTAGGTCCGGTCCGGCCCAGTTGTAGAGCCATTTGGCATCACGAGGCGCCAAATTGATGCAGCCGTGGCTGCGCGGCCGCCCGAACCGGTCGTGCCAAAAGGCGCTGTGAAATGCGTACGCGCCCTCGAAGTACATCACGTAGGGAACGTCCTCGAGCGAGTAAGGCGGCTCGCCAGGCTCGTCGTCGTCCATCGTCGCCGTGAGGTGCTTCGCTCGGATTCGGAAGAGACCTTTCGGCGTACGGTAGTCGAGGTCGGGGCTCGGCGTGCGAGTCCGGCCGGAGGAAATCAGCGTCACGTAGACGGGCTGCTTCCAGTCGTATGCCACCAGGACCTGATGGGTGAGGTCGATGTCGATCCAACGTTCTCCCTCCGCGACTCCATCGGGCGGCGCGGCCGCCGTGACGATCAACACGTCGCTCTCGCGCACGAGCCGATCCTCCCCGACCACCAGAAACAAGTGCTCTCCGATTTGCCGGCGCGAGCGAATGGGCAACCAAGTGCGTCGTGGCAGCCGCTCGCGAGTCGTCCGAAGCTTGCCCCGCTCGTTGAGCCGATGAACGATCGTCTGCTCGGCTTTGGTGACCGCAACCGGAAGACCCCAACCCGGCTGGTCGAGCGCCTGGCCGTGAAAGCTGCTCCATTTCGGCTGCCGCAGGGGCTTGGCTGGCACGAAGCCGTTTTGCTGCGTGCGCCAATAGGTCTGCCCGTCCCGCTCGAAGGTGCGGTCGAGGCTGACGTAAAAGCCAGGCTCCAGCACCCGCAAGACGAGGGGATTGTCGACCGGAGGCGCTGGCAAGGCCTCCGTCTCGCCGTTGACGAACGCCTCTTCGTCGGGAGGCTCGTAAACCTCCTCGGCTTTTGGAAGACGCTTGTAGAGCGGTGTCCGTCGCCGGACCGTTGCGTATTCATACGGCAGCACGGCATCGAGATCCGGCTGCTTCGCGCGAAGCTCTGGAAGACGTTCCCCGGAAAACACGATGGCGTCCCGTCCGTTGCAGACGAAGCCTCCCGTATCGAGCTCGTACCAACCGCCCTCGCACCCCTCGTGCCCGAGCGGCTCGGTGGTCGTGGAACGCAAGAGCGCTCCTGCACGAAGATAACCAATGCGGTTTGCGTCCGGCCTCGGAGCACTGCGAACCGGCGCGACGAAACGCTTCGCGAACACGCGCTGCGGCGGTCCAAGATCGCGAGGTTCCTCCCGGATGTCCGGCGTGAGCACGGACAGAGGCTCCTCGAGACTACAACCTGCGAAAAGGAGCGCCGCGATGGCACTCAAAGGCGCACCGCAACGCTCGAACCTGACTCGTCGTGTGCGTCGCACTGCCGTGTTCTGCTACGAGTGTCATTAGCATGCGTGCGGGTCAACGACTCGAAGCCTTTTCCGCGATGTTCGGAATCGTGGCGTCGATTGCGTTGCACCTTTGGGCCTTTTTCTACGTAGCGAGCGCGACAGCCAACTTCGACTTCGAGTTCGAGCTCACCCTGCCGGCCGAGGTGGAGTTCGGTCTCACCGGGGAGATGGAAATGACCGGCGCGCCCGAGCACGCAGTCCCGCCGTCCAGCGCCGCGACCCCGCCGTTTCGACCCAAAGACGACGCCCCCACCCCCGGTCCAGACGCCGGCGTCCCCGACCCACCCAACCCCAAAGCGGACTCTGACGCTGACTCTGACGCTGACTCTGACTCTGAAGCTGACGCTGACCCTGACGCTGACGCTGACCCCGAAACCGACCCCGCCACCCTCCCCGTGGCTTCGCCCACGCTCACCGGGCCCTCCCGAATCCCGCCGGGCGCGCAGCTCGCCTTGCGGATCGACATGAAGCGCATCCGGGAGTCCCCCTTGGGGCCGGACGTGACCCGCTTCTTGCACGGGGTTCCCGACTGGCAGCTTCTTCTCGACGGATCTGGCATCGATCCAGTGGCGGACCTCGACCGATTGCTGATTGCCACGCCGAATCTCGAACGGTCCAAGCTGGTGTTGGCCGGGCGACACCGTCGCGATGCCAGCTTTGCGCGCCAAAGCGTCAAACGGCTGGCTCGGTCGCAAGGCAAAGGGATTCGCTGGGACCAGCGCTTTGGGGTTCCCACCGCTCCCTGGCACAATCGCGATGACACGCGACGCATGATCGCGCTTCTCAGCCCACGCCACTTCAGCATCACGCGACGTCAAGACTTGGTGCGGGTGCTCGCCATCACCAAGGCGCGCGAGCTGCGCGATGCCGAAAAGGAAGGACTGGTCGCTGCGCGAGGGCCGGATGCGCTGTTGTCCATGGGCCCGGACGAGGCCGTCTCTCTCGAAGTCGAGGGCGTGCATCGGTTCGTGCTCGGAAGCACGCGACACATCCCGGTTCGCTTGCGTGTCGCCGTCCGCGAGACGGGCGTAGACGAAGCGACGGTGACGGCCCTGGCGACCTACGCTTCCTCCGAGGAAGCCACCAGAGCCGCAGCATACTGGAGGAAAGTCGCGACTTTCTATTCTCAGCAACTCTTCATGACCCTGGCCGGGTTCGGCAAGACGATCCGACGGATGGAGCTCACCCCGAGCGAAGAACGCGTGGAGGTGTCGTTCAAGCTCAACGCGGATCAGATTCGCTTTCTTCTCAGCTACGCGGAAGGACGCTTGCAAGGCGGCGCCATGCGTGAGCGCCCGAGAGAGCGCCAGGATCGGCCTCCACCAACGAAAAAGGGGCCCTGAGGGCCCCTTTTTTCCGATTCATCGTCTCGCGAGACTAGAGGACTAGGTCCTTCAGCTTCTTGAGCGGCGTTGCACGGATCTTCTTGGATGCAGGCTTGGGCGGAAGCATCATCTCCTCGCCGGTAGCCGGATTGCGTCCCATCCGAGCGGGCTTCGCCGGAATCTTACGCACCTTGAGCTTGATCATGTCCGGAATGACGAACTCTCCGGGGCCACGGCGTCCAAGCTCTTTCTTCACCAAGTCTCGAAGCGCGTCGAAGACGTTGGAAATTTCCTTCTTGGTAAGGCCGCTCTTATCGGCCAGCTCGCTCATGATCTGAGCCTTAGTCATTCGCTTGGCTCCTGCCATAATTCCCTCCTAACTCCGTGTCCTGCCCCTCGGTCCAATCAAAGGCCCCGAAAAAGAAGCCCCCAGACAGGCACGGCGCCATCTATGCCTGGGCTTTTCCTTGCTGACAAGGCCCTTTGTGCGCTTTCGTGGAGAAAATTCCGGGGTGAAGTGAAGCGGGCGCCTGCCGTCGGCCGCCCGCCCCATCCCAATCGGCATCTGGCCCCGCGGTTAACCACAGACCATCCACAGGTCCTGCCGCGCTGCGGCTTCGAGCCGGCGTCAGATTCAGCGCTGAGCGCAATGTGGAGTGTTTTCCAAGCGTTGCAGGCGGAAATCCAGCCATTGCGTGAAGATCGAGGGGATCGATTCCTCTGCGCACGCCGAGGTTTTCCACAAGGTAGAACGGGTTAACGCGCACCCTCCACCCGCGCCAAAAGCTCCTCCATGCGCGCCTTCATCTCGCGCTCCTGCCGTTTGGTCGCGTGATCGTAACCGAGCAGGTGAAGCAGCCCGTGGGCCAACAAAAACGTCACTTCGGCGATGATCGGGCGATCGTGCGCGGCCGCCTGGCGGGCCGCGGTCGGGACCGAAATCACCACGTCACCGAGCAGACCGGTGCTGCCGGCTGGTGTGGGCTCGTCCTGCATGGGGAAGGCGAGCACGTCTGTCGGTTTGTCCTTTTTGCGGTATCGCCGGTTCAGAGCTCGAATGGTCTCGTCGTCGCAGAGCAGGATCGAGAGCTCGGCGTCCTTCAGCCCGAGAGACTCCAGCATGTTCTCCGCCCGCCAGCGCAAGGCATCGTGCCGGACCGAGCGGCGCTTCAAACCGCGTGATCGGAGCCAGACAGGCATCGTTTTGCTACTGGGGCGGAGGTGGGCACCGGTCAAGCCGGGGTCCGGGATGCCTGCCGCAAGGCGATTGCTATGCTCGGCCGGTGTTTGAAAAAGCTCTGATCCTGCGGCGCGGAGAGGCAGCGACACGCGTGGCTCGTACGTGCAGACGCCTCGGCGTCGAATCGATCGTGATCGCACCGAAGAGCGCGCGCGTCAGCCGCCACGTCGAGGCGGCAGATCGTAGAATCGAGGTCGACGTCGACGAGGCGGAGCCCATTTCTGCGGAGCAGCTTTCGACGATCATCGCGGAGGCCGGCGCCGACGTGGCCCATCTCGGATATCAAGGACAGCCGTCCATGTTCGAGATGGCCAGCGCGGCCGAGCAGGCCGGGCTGACCGTGGTCGGAACGGACCTCGACGTCTTGGGGGCGCTCACCGACCCGACGACGATCCGAACCGCGGCCGAGCGCGCTCACGTCCGAACGGTCTTCGACGCGGACGATCTATCGAGGCCTCGCGAGATTGCGGTGCTGGTTGCGGCCGACTCCCACGGTGAGGTCGCCGCCCTGACCGAGTGTGATCGCAGCCTCTCCCACGGAGAGCGAGTGCTCATTCACGAGGCTCCGTCTCCCGAGCTGCTCTTCCGCGCCGATGGAGAGGCCTTTCGACTGGCGTTGTTCGAAAGCGCGCAAAACCTCGCCGTCGCGCTTCGCTATGCGGGTCTGCTCGAGGTCGTGTTCCACGTGGATCCACGCGGCTGCTCTTGGGTCTCCGACGTGAGGATCGGGTTGCCGCGGCACCACACGTTCCTCGAGATGGTCACGGGAGTCGACCTAGTCGCTTTGCAGCTTCGCATCGCATGTGGTGAGCGGCTTCCCGAAGAGCTCAGCACGATCGAGCCCAAGGGGCATGCGCTCGACGCGGCGGTATTCGCCGTCGATCAGGAAGACGCAGTGGTTGCCTCGTACTCGGTGGCCCCGGCTCCCCAAGGGCGCGTCCGCGCGACGACCTCCGCGACGGTCGGCATGCCGCTCCCCGCCGATGATCGCCCTTTGATCGCCAAGCTGACCACCCATGCGCCGATTCGACATGCCGCCCTCTTGTCGATGGACCGCATGCTTGCGGAGATGCACGTGGAGCCCTTCGCGACGAACATAGAAACCCTGAGACGCATCCTGAGCGATCATGCGTTCCGCGCCGCCCAGTACGATACGAGCTCCGTCGAGCGCGTCACTGCGGGTTGAGAGAGCTACCCGCCTCAGGCTGCGAAAGTCGCCCTGCCCGCGTAGACCGCACCGTCTTCGAGCTGCTCTTCGATTCGGAGGAGCTGGTTGTATTTGGCAATGCGCTCGGAACGCGAAGCGGAGCCGGTCTTGATCTGTCCTACGCCGGTCGCGACGGCGAGGTCGGCGATGAACGTGTCCTCCGTCTCGCCGCTGCGATGCGAGATGATGGAAGCGTATCCGTTCAGGGCGCCTAGCTGAATCGTGCTCAGGGTCTCGCTCACGGTCCCTATCTGGTTGACCTTGATCAAAATCGCGTTGGCCACCCCGCGATCGATGCCCATCTGTACACGCTCGGTATTGGTCACGAAGAGGTCGTCGCCGACGAGCTGCACCTTTTCTCCCAGCGCATCGGTCTGAATCTTCCAACCATCCCAGTCGTTTTCGTCCATCCCATCTTCGATGCTGAGGATTGGATACTTGGAGCAGTATTCGGAATAGATTTCGACCAGACCGGCGGCGTCGACCGGCTTCTTGTCGAACGTGTAGACGCCCTTCTTTTCGTCGTAGAACTCGCTGGCCGCGCAATCGAGCGCAATGGCGATCTGCTCTCCCGGGCGGTACCCAGCCGCTTCGATGGCTCGCGCCACGAAGGAGAGGGCCTCCTCGTTCGTTCCGAGGTGCGGAGCGAATCCACCCTCGTCGCCGACACCGGTCGCGTGGCCTGCCTCCTTGAGAAGCTTCTTCAAGCTGTGAAAGGTTTCCGCGCCCGCGCGCAGCGCTTCGGCGAAAGAATCGAACCCGATGGGCACCACCATGAACTCCTGAATTTCGAGTCCGCTGTCGGCATGCGCGCCGCCATTGATGATGTTCATCAGCGGGGTTGGCAGAACGTGCGCCTGAGCGCCGCCGAGGTAACGCCAAAGAGGCAATCCCACCGCGTCGGAAGCCGCTCGCGCTACCGCCATGGACACGCCTAGAATGGCGTTTGCTCCCAGCTTGGACTTCGAAGGTGTGCCGTCGTAATCGAGCATCACCTGATCGACGCCGAATTGATCCAGGGCATCAAAGCCGACGACTTGCGGTGCGATTTCGCTCACCACGTTGTCGACAGCCTTTCGCACGCCCTTGCCCAGATAGCGCTTCGGGTCGCCGTCGCGGAGCTCGAGAGCCTCGTGCTCGCCGGTGGAGGCGCCTGACGGGACGGCTGCTCTCCCGGTGGCGCCACCCATCAATTCCACGTCGACTTCGACGGTTGGATTTCCGCGGGAATCCAGGATCTCTCGTGCACCAACTGCGATGATCTCGGTCATGATTTCACCTCGCGCAGGCATTAGCGGCTGTCCGGGGGCGATGCAAGGACGTCGTGCTAGGCTCGGCCGCGATGCCCGCTTCGCTGTTCATTCCCTGGTTTCGTTTGGAATCGTGGGACATCCCGCTACCAGTCTCGCTGCCCATCTTGGGAGACACTCTGTCGATCCAGCCGTTTGGGGTTCTCGTTGCAACGGGCGTGCTGCTCGGAGCTTGGATCGCCGGTCGCTTCGCACGTCGGAACGGGCTCGACCCCGTGGCGACGGGCGACCTCGTCACCTACGCGGTCGTGACGGGTTTCATCTTGGGCTACCTGCTCAACGGTCTGTTCTACGAGCGCGATACGGTCAGAGAAATCCTCCAAGACCCCTCCCTCTTCTTCTCGACCTGGTTGGGCCTCTCTTCGTACGGCGGATTCTTCGGGGGAATTCTCGGATGCTTCATATGGCGTTACCGCACGAAGATGCCACTGCTGCCGTACGCCAACGCGGTTTGCTTCGCGCTGCCCTTTGGATGGTTCTTTGGTCGGATGGGTTGCTTCGTCGTGCACGACCATCCAGGCAAAGTGACGGACTTCGCACTCGCGGTCGCCGACTATCGCTTTGGGACTCCGCCTTACGAGCCGCGCCACGACCTCGGTCTTTACGAGCTCATCTACTCCGCCCTGATCATCGCTTTGTTCGTCTGGCTGGAGCACCGGCGTCGGCGCCCCGTCGGTTTCTACTGTGCGCTGCTTCCGCTTCTCTACGCCCCCGTTCGCTTCTTCCTCGACTTCCTGCGCGCCACGCCGCTCGAAGGAGGCGACGCGAGATATGCCGGATTGACGCCTGCTCAATGGTCTTCGGTCTTGATGGTCTTCATCGGCCTGGCCGTGTGGCAGCTCGGGGTGAAGCCGCGGATGGTCGAAGGCCGCGCGAGCGGCACGCAACCCTAGGGCCTACCGGAGCGACACCACCGTCACTTGTGGCCCGCCCTCGTCTTGCGAAGCCTCCCGAAAGTCGGCCACGTAGGCGTCCTGCCTCGACAGCAGATCCCGAATCGAATCGCGAAGCGCACCGCTTCCGACACCATGCACGACATAAGCGATCGGCTCGGCGGCGCCGTACATGCGATCCAGGAAGGTTTCCACCAGCGCGATCGCTTCCTCTGCTCGTAAGCCGCGCACGTCCAGTGTGTTGTCGCTCGTCCGGACTGCGCGAGGAGGCTTGGGATGCGATCCTGAAACGGGCGCCGGCTCCTTGGCGCGGGGTTCCGAGGCTTTCTCGATCGCGCGCAGATCTCCTACGTCGACCCACAGCTTCATCATGCCTGCCGCCACGCGGACCTTGCCCCGCGCCGGTCCCTCGACGATTTCAGCGGTGCTTCGAAGGCGTTCGACCCAGACCCGGTCGCCAACCTGGAGAGCCTCGGGATCGATCGCAACCGTTTGCACCGGCGTCGGCTCGAGCGAACGCCGATGCGCGTCGAGCTCGCCCAGCACCGCACCCGCATCACGCATCGCCTCGTCAGCGGCCACGACCTGTTCCCTCTCGGGGCGCGATCGCAGCGCTCGTTTGGCCCGGTCCAAGTCCCCCTGAAGCTTCCGGACCTGATCCACGAGCTGTTGCGCCTCCTGGCCGAGCGTCTTGGCTTCGCGCGCCGCGAGCGCCTGACGGCGCGCTTCCAACGCCTCGCGCTCTTGGCGCGCCGCCTCTCGTTCCGCTCGAAGGGCCGTGTGCTCCTCGGTCGCAGCTCGTGTCGCGGCCTCGAGGTTGGCGACCAGCGCCTCGAAGCTTCGCGCGTGCTCGGGCAGCATCTGGCGCGCATCCTCGACGATCGACTCGGCGATGCCATAGCGCCGGGCGACATCGAGTGCGTTCGAGCCCCCTGGCACCCCAATCTTCATGCGAAAGGTCGGCGCCATCTGGTCGAAGTCGAACCCGACGGCCGCATTGCGCATGTCTGGGCGCTCGGCGGCCAGCGCCTTGAGAGCCTCGTAGTGAGTCGTGACCGCAACGGCCGCCCCACGCTCGACGAGCGTCTTCACGATTGCGCAAGCGAGCGCAGCGCCCGCTTCGGGATCCGTGGAACCTGCGAGCTCGTCCAGCAAGACGAGAACCCGCTCGCCGGCGCGCTCTAGAACGCTCACCAGGGTCACGAGATGCGCCGAGAAGGTCGAAAGATTGCGCGCAAGGCTCTGTTCGTCGCCCACCGCAGCGAGAACGGGATTGAAAAACCCACATACGCTTCCCTCGTCGGCAGGCACGGGAAGTCCTGCGCGAGTCATCAGCGCCGCCAATCCGAGCATCTTGAGCGCGACGGTCTTGCCTCCCGCATTCGGTCCGGAGATGACCAACGCCTGGCGGCCCGACAGCTCGAGGTCGTTCGGTACCACCTCGAGGCCGCGCATCACCAAAAGCGGATGGCGGGCCGCGCGAAGCGAAATTCGGGGCTCTTCACAGAGATCGACGAAGCGGGCACGCAAGTCGATCGCAAGACGCGCACTCGCGTTTCGCAAGTCGGCGTGATCGAGGGCCTGCGCGGCCGCGCGGAGCTGGGGCACGTATTGGCCCACCAGCTCCGAGAGCAACGCAAGGATACGACGTTCCTCACGCTCGAGCTCCGCCTGCGCCATCTTGAGGCGATTACCCCGCTCGACGAGCTCTCGGGGCTCGACGAAAATCGTGGCGCCGCTGGCGCTCGACCCGTGCACGATCCCGTGAAAACGCTCGTGTGCATCGGCCCGCACGGGAAGCACATACCGACCCTCGCGGATCGTATAGAACGAATCCTGCAGGATCGCGCTGCGTTTGACGATCACGTCCTCGAGCCTGCGAATGATGCGCGCCCGAAGATTCGCCACCTCTTGACGAAGGCGACCCAGCTCCGGGCTTGCCGAATCGAGTATCGAACCGTCGTCGCCGATCGAGACACTGAGCTCCTCGTCGAGCTCATCGAGGGTCGGATCGATGGCGCACACCCGGTGCAGAAACGGAGTGCTCGCTTTGCGCTCGGCCAGGAAACGGCGCAGCGCGGCAGCCGCCCGCAACGTCGTTCGGATGTCCTTGAGAGCGGGGCCGTCGAGCACACCTTCTCGTTCGAGGTGCTGCAAAGAGCGCGCGATGTCCCGTATCCCCTCCAGCGGCATCGGGTCGTCGCGATCGAGCAGCTTCCAGGCTTCCTCGGACTCCGCCAACGCCCGGGCGGTCTCATCGAAGGACTCGGCCAGCTCCAACGAGAGGCTTTCGCGCAGCGGCCCGTGACAACGGTCCGCGACGGCCCTCTCCACCTCCTCCCACTCGAGATCGGCTAGGGTCTTGTGCTCGACGTCATTCACTGAGCCCACTCGGGCACTTTGAGGTCTGACGGGTTGGCGGGGGCCTGACTCGCGCGTTGCGACGCATGCGTCCCTTCGGGTTTGGCGCGGGCTCTCGGTGGCGCAGCGAGCTCGATCCGCACGTGCTCGTCGCGAGTCGGAGCAATCGCCACGCGACCTCTACGCTTGCCCAACCTTGCGCGAAGCACCAACGTCGCGCCCGGCGTCGTTTCGACCACGCAGGGTGTCCGGACACACGCTTCCGACCCATCGCCAAGCACGATCCGAGCCCCCGAAGGCTCGGTTTCGACGTGAACCGCAATCGAGTCGGGCGCCATCTCCACGCTCGCGTCGACGGCTTCGGTGCTCGGAGGATGGGTTGGCGTCGCCGCCGACGGGACGGGGGCAGCTTGCACGATCTCCGTGAGTGTCTTGGTAGCCGCTTGCGAGGAATCCATGGGCGGGTCCTGAGCCGTGTCTCCCGTTTCCGTCTGGCCGCGTTGTCCGGACGTCTGGCCAAAGCCAACCCACCCGAGGGCGGCCACCCCCACCGCAAGGGCCGCGACCCAGGTCCAACGCGAGCTCTTTCGTAGCGGCACCCCGCCCTGGCCCCCCGAGTACGTCGTCGACGCGCTTGCAGGCGGCGCCAACGCGGTGGCGGGGCTGAGCCGTCCTTCGAGCGCGTACACGAGGGCTTCGGCCAGCTCGTCGGTGTCCTGGTACCTGTCGTCGGGGTCTTTTGCCAGCGCCTTCCGGATCACGAGCTCCAGCTCCGTGCTGACGCTCGCCTGTGGGTTCACCGTCTTGATGGGCGGCAATTCCGCGAAAAGGTGCTGGGTCAACACCCCCATGAACGTATCGCCCTCGAACGGCACGCGGCCCGCCAGACACTCGTAGAGGATCACGCCGAGCGCATAGACGTCGACGCGATGGTCGAGGTCTTTGCCGGCCGCCTGCTCGGGAGACATGTATTCTGGCGTCCCGAAGATCATCCCGGTCTTGGTCAGCTTGCGGCCCGGAGCTCCGTCGGTCTCGATGTCGCTC
>DATIUW010000009.1:0-37429 GCA_035466435.1 Polyangiales bacterium
GCCTGCCTTGGCAGCCGCGATCCGCGGGTTGACCACTGCGCCGGGCGACACCCTTCGAAGTCGCATGCCGATCAGCGCGCCAATGCCGACGGCGGCACCGCTCGACCAGGCAGCGACCCAGAGGCGAATCGGGATCAGCCAGACGAACAGAACGAAGAAAACGATGACGAGTACGAAAATCAGCGCGAGTGGTGCAAACGACATGAGACATCCTTCCTAGGTAGCATCGGGAATGCGCACGACGACGAGGGGGCCTTCGACGATCGTGACTTCGACTTCTTGATTCATGTCGATGTATTCGCCTTCGGTGACTACATCGACCTCTTCGCGACCAAAGCGTACGCGGCCCGTAGGCCGTAGCGGCGTGACGGCGATTCCACGGCGCCCGAGGAGCGCGCTCTGGTCCCTCTGTGAAAGTGTATGAGCCTGGCTGTGCTCCAAGACCACCCGACGGGCGGCCCTGCTCTTGGGTAACCAAAAGAGCATGCCGACGGCCGCGACGATCGATACGCCGGCTGCGAGCCCGCCCCAAAATGGACCGAGCTCCGTCCAGGCCGCCACCGCGCCTGCGGCGAGCGCGAGCACGCCGAGCACACCAGCCACGCCGAACCCCGGCACGATGGCGACTTCTGCAAAGAGAAGAATCAGGCCGAGCGCGAGGACGGTGACGATGATGATCGTGGTCACGCTTACTCCTCGAGTCGCACGATCAGAGTGGGTCCGTCCTTCCCGACGACCCGGACCCGTGATCCCCGCGCGATGAACTCGCGCTCGCTGCTCGCCTCGTGACGCTGGTGACCGATGATGATCTTTCCGGAAGGCCGCAAGTCGGTCAGTGCCTCTCCCACGCGTCCAACCAAGTCGGAGGCGCTCGGGGCTGACAAGAACCCCGTCTCTGCGTCTTGCAAGATGAACGACTTGCCAAATGCGCTCCGCGACAACAACCGCATGAGCACCAACGCCAACACGAAGGCGCCTAGCAACGAAAGCAAGACCCGGGTCATCGCTTCTGCAAGCAGGCCCGTCTTGAACGAAACGTTGATTGGAATCCCGATGAGCGAGAGCACCAGCGCCGAGATGACGCAAATCAGGCCGAGAACGCCTGGCACTCCAAAGCCAGGTACGAAGAAAATCTCGATGATGACGAGACCGACACCTGCCGCGAAGAGCAGGGCCTCCTCCCAGCCCACGAGATGGACGACGGCGTGTCCCCCGAAGAACAGCGCGAGCGAGATGAACCCGAGCACGGTGAACATCCCCACGGTTCGCGTGTAAAACGCAACCATCAACCCGAGCATCCCTACCGAGAGCAACAGGCCGCTTACCGTGGGCTCGGTCAAGAGCCGCGCCACCTCTTCGCCCCAGTTGATCTCGACGTGGACGATTTGGGGCTGTTTCAGGGTCAACGCATCGAGCACCTCGTCGAGGCTGGTTGCCTTCCCGTCGGCGATGCCGAGCTTGATCGCTTGATCGGTATCGAGGGTCAAGAGCTTGCCCGCGTCGACGACGTCATCGATCACGACCTCTCGATCGACCATCGCTTCGGCGATGTCCCCGCGCCGGCCGTTGGCTTCTGCGGTGGACCGCATCTCGGCTCGCATGTACGACACCATCTTTTCGCCAACCGCCTCTGCCTGGCCGCCGCCAGCCTGGATGGGGGTGGCGGCGCCGATGGTGGCGCCGTCGGTCATCAGCACGTTGTCGCAGGCGAGACTGATCAACGCGCCGGCGCTGATCGCGCGTGGGTGAATGAAAGCCACCGTACGCGGCGTGGCTTCGAGCAAGGCGTCTCGAATCTGAATCGCCGCGTCCACCCGTCCGCCAAGCGTGTTGACGTCCAGCACGATGGCGGCCGCATCCGGATGGTCCTCGATGGCGCGTCGGACGAATGCGGCAAGCCCGAGCTCCACGGTGCGGTCGATGGGAATCACGACCACCTTCGCGCCGGGCGACGCCTCCATCGGTAGAGGCTGCACGTTCCCCTCGACGTTGGCGCTTGGCTGCGGACGGTAGCCGGGGTCATCGGCCGCGTCGGGAGGCTGGGCGAACGCCTGCACGGCGCAGAAAAACGCACCGACCGTCCAAAGGCCGAGAACCCTCGAGCGCGGGAGCATGGCCCACCTCACGGTCGGAAACCTAGCTCCCCTGGGACCCCAGCTCAATGCCGTACTTCTTGAGAATGCTGCGGGCGAGAGCGGATTTGTGAACTTCGTCCGGGCCGTCATAGATCCGGGCGGCCCGCTCGTGCCGGAAGAACCACGACAACGGTGTGTCGTCGGTCATTCCGAGCCCACCGTGGGCCTGTAGCGCCCGGTCGACCACGCGTCCGAGGACCCCTGCCACCATGAACTTGATGGCCGAGATTTCGTTGCGGGCCGCCCGTGTGCCTTCCCGATCGATCTTCCAGGCGGCGTGGTAGACCATCAACCGGGCAGAGTCGATCTCGGCGCGGCTCTCTGCGATCCAGTGTTGAACGGCTTGCCGGCTCCCGAGGGGGCGCCCCGGCGCCAGCATCCGATCCGCCGCCCGTTGGCACATCATTTCGAAGGCTCTCTCGCAGATCCCCAGCCACCGCATGCAGTGGTGGATACGTCCCGGCCCGAGTCGCTCCTGCGCGATCGAGAAACCAAAGCCCTCCTGTCCGAGCAAGTTGGCCGTGGGAACCCGGCAGTCTTCGTAGGCCACCTCGGAGTGGCTCTGCCATCCATACCCGAGGTCTCCCATGATCGACAAACGGCGAACGTGGCGAAAGCCCGGAGTGTCGGTCGGTACGATGATCTGGCTCGCGCGCATGTGAGGTGGCGCGTCCGGATTGGTCACTGCCATCACGATCGCGAAGCTCGCCAGGTGGCCGCCGGTCGTGAACCACTTCCGGCCGTTGATCACCCAATGGTCACCGTCGCGGACTGCGGTAGTGTCCATCCACGTGGGGTTCGAGCCGGCGCGCTCGGGCTCGGTCATCGAAAAGCAGCTTCGGATCTTTCCGGCAGCGAGCGGGCGCAGCCAACGCTCCTTTTGCTCGGACGTACCGAACTTGTGGAGGATCTCCATGTTTCCGGCATCTGGAGCCTGGCAGCCGAAGACGTAGTGACCGAGGGGGCTGCGTCCGAGGATCTCGCTCATGTGCGCGTGAGGTAGGAAGTCGAGACCCATCCCTCCATACTCGACCGGCATCTGCGGCGCCCACAGTCCCGCGGCCTTACAGCGCTCGCGTGCCTCGTTGGCGGCGGGAAGCGCCTTTTCGAATGATTCGCGAGCCATCGCTTCGAGCGGATACACCTCGGCCTTCATCAGCTCCTCTGCTCTGTGCAGCAGATCTTGCAGCTCGGGTGGTGTACTAAAGTCCATCGATGCCCTCCGGGTAGGGCAGGGCATGATAAGCTCCCCACCGTTCGAAAGCGAGGATGTATGCCACCGGTGCCCCCGAAAAACGCTGGACCCGTCCGCGAGGCTCATCGATTCGATGAAGCGCGCCTCGATGCGTGGCTGGCCGACAACGTCGAGGGCTACACCGGCTCGTTGCAGGTGCTTCAGTTCAAGGGCGGTCAGTCGAATCCGACCTTCTGGCTAGCCGATCGCGAGAGGCAATACGCCTTGCGAAAAAAGCCTCCCGGCAAGCTGTTGCAGTCGGCGCATGCCGTCGATCGCGAGTACCGCGTCATGCACGCGCTGCGTGACACCGACGTGCCGACCGCGAAGATGCATGCCCTTTGCGAGGACGAATCGATCATCGGGACCCCATTCTTCGTGATGGAATACGTCGACGGACGCATCTTTTGGAACGTGCAGCTCCCGGACCTCCAGCCGGAGCAACGTCGCGCGGTATACGACGAGCTCGCGCGCGTTTTGGCGGCGATCCACAGTGTCGACATCGATGCGGTGGGACTGGCCGATTACGGCCGTCCGGACGCCTACGTGGCCCGACAGGTCAAGCGATGGACCAAGCAATACCTCGCTTCGCAGACCGCGGAAGTGGCGCCAATGAACGCGTTGATCGAATGGCTGCCTGCCAACATTCCCGACGACGAGGCGACGGCCTTGGTCCATGGCGACTACCGGCTGGACAACCTCATCTTTCACCCGACCGAGCCACGCGCGCTCGCGGTGATCGACTGGGAGCTCTCCACCCTCGGCCATCCTCTGTCAGACCTCGCGTATACCTGCATGCTGTACGACGTGATGCTGCCTAAGATCGGGGGTCTCGCAGGGGTAAATTTCGAAAAGAGCGGCATCCCCAGTGAAGACGCGTTCGTGGACCGGTACTGCGAGCTCGCCGGCAGAGACGGTGTGCCCGACCTGGCCTACTACAAGGCATTTTCACTTTTTCGTTTGGCTGCGATTGCGCAGGGCGTCTACAAGCGGAGCATCGACGGGAATGCGAGCTCCCCCGAAGCATCGCTGTTCGGCGCAGCAGTTCCACACTTGGCGGGCATCGCGTGCGGGCTCGTTGGAATTGGGTAGGACGATGATCGAGCGAATCGTGTTGTTCAAGCTGAAGGACGAGTACTGCAACGACGCCGCGCGAGCCGAGTTTGTGGAGCGCACGCGGACCGACCTCGGCGCGCTCGAGTGCGTTCGTTCGGTCTCCGTCGGCGTTCCCGCGGACGAGGCCTCGGAGGCGAGCTGGGACATCAGCATCGTCGTTCGTTTCGATTCGATGGACGAAGTGCGACGATACATCGACGATCCCGACCACCGAGCGTACGTCGACGGCTACGCGGCCCCCCGCATCGAAGTCCGCAAAGCATGGAACTTCCACGTCTAGCGCAGTGGTGGTCGCGCGCGGGCTGCCCGTCTGCTAGCTTCGCCCGCGCGAGATGATACCAAGATACACTCCTTCCGATTTCCAGGCCCTGTGGTCTTCGAGGCGTAGATACGAAGCATGGTTCGACGTCGAGATTGCCGCGTGTCGAGCGATGGAAGATGCCGGCATCGTTCCGGAGGGCACTTCTCGAAAAGTCAGTGCCTTTCGTGAGCACCTCGATCCGGATGCGATCGACGAGATCGAGAAGACGACACGTCACGACGTCATCGCCTTTTTGACGCACGTCGAGGCCCTGGCAGGCGAGCCGGCTCGTTGGCTGCACCGCGGTATGACTTCTTCGGACGTGCTCGACACGTCGCTGGCGCTGCTGCTGGTCGAAGCCACGGACGGGCTTCTCACTCGTCTGAACGCCGTGCTCGATGCGTTGCGGACGCGAATCGAGGAGCACCGCCGGACACCGGCCATCGGACGCTCGCACGGAATTCACGCGGAGCCCGTCACGTTTGGGCTGATACTCGCCGGCCACTTCGCCGAGCTCGCACGTGGCCGGAGCCGGCTCATGGTGGCGCGAGAGGAAATTGCGGTCGGCAAGATTGCGGGCG
The DNA here is from genome assembly GCA_035466435.1 of Polyangiales bacterium. Classification (GTDB taxonomy): domain Bacteria; phylum Myxococcota_A; class Polyangia; order Polyangiales; family Houyiibacteriaceae; genus SG8-38. The sequence goes on from DATIUW010000009.1 coordinate 5,368, forward strand.
CCGTGGGAACCTACGCTCACCTCACGCCCGAGATCGAAGCGCACGCATTGGGCTCGCTTGGTCTGCAACCGGAGACGGCCTCGACACAAGTCGTGGCGCGTGATCGCCATGCTGCGTATCTGTCTGCGCTGGGCGTCATCGCAGCCGGCATCGAGCGCTTTGCCACCAACGTGCGCCACTGGCAACGCACGGAAGTCGGGGAGGCCGAGGAGCACTTCAAGAAGGGACAGAAGGGCTCGAGCGCGATGCCCCACAAGCGCAACCCAGTCCTCACCGAGAACCTCTGCGGCTTGGGACGTGTGGTTCGCGCTGCTGTGGTGCCGGGGCTGGAAAACGTCGCACTCTGGCACGAGCGCGACATCAGCCACTCGTCGGTCGAGCGAATGATGCTGCCCGACGCCACGTCGACGCTCGCCTTCATGTTGGACCGTGTGCGCGGCGTGATAGCCGACCTGGTCGTCTATCCGGAGCGCCTACGAAAGAACCTCGACCAAACGGGGGGGCTTTGGGCCAGCGAAGGCATTCTTCTCGCGCTGGTGGGCAAAGGGCTCGGCCGGCAGGAAGCCTACGTGTTGGTGCAACGCAACGCCATGCGCGCGTTCGAGGGAGGCGGCGAGTTCCGGACGCTCCTCGAGGAAGACTCCGAGATCGGCAAGCATCTGACCGTCGAGGAAGTCGGCCGGGAGTTCGATCTGGACCATGCGCTCGCACACGTGGACACGATCATCGATCGAGTACTGGAAGGAGCATGAGATGACGGTGTCTGAGCAGACGCTCAAGGAAGGGCTTTCGAAGACTCTCGATGCAACGAGCTTCGAATCGCTCGGAAGCAAATACGAGGGAAAGGTTCGCGACTGCTACATCAAGGGCGGCAAGCGCTACATCGTGGTCACCGATCGAATCAGCGCCTTCGATCGCGTTCTCGGCACGTTGCCCTACAAGGGACAGGTGCTCAACGGGCTCGCGGCGTGGTGGTTCGAGGAGACCAAGCGGATCGTGCCCAATCACGTGATCGACGTGCCGGATCCCAACGTCATGGTGGGAGTCGAGTGCGAGCCTCTGCCGGTGGAGATGGTGGTGCGCGCATACATCACCGGAGTCACCTCCACGAGCATCTGGACCCACTACAGCAAAGGGACCCGCGTGTTCTGCGGACACGAGCTCCCGGATGGCCTTCAGAAGCATCAGAAGCTTCCCGATCCAATCTTGACGCCGAGCACCAAAGCCGAAAAAGGCGATCACGACGTCTCGGTGTCTCGCGAAGAGACTCTGGTACTCGGGCGTATCAGCCCGGAGGATTTCGACGAGGCGGCTGGCTACGCCATGGCCTTGTTCACTCATGGGCAGAAGGTTTGCGCCGACCGTGGGCTGATCTTGGTCGACACCAAGTACGAGTTCGGCAAGACGCCGGACGGTCAGATCGTGGTAATCGACGAGATTCACACGCCGGACTCGTCTCGCTTCTGGTACGCCAACACCTACCAAGAGCGCTTCGAGGCAGGCGAGGATCCGGAAAGCTTCGACAAGGAGTACGTCCGTCGGTGGCTCGCTGCTCAGGGGTACAAGGGAGATGGCCCAATCCCGACCATTCCGGACGAGGTACGGGTCGAAGCATCCCGCCGATACATTCAAGCGTGCGACGAAATTCGGGGCACTTCCTTCGAGCCTGATACGAGTGATCCGTTGCCGCGAATTGCGCGGAACTTGGGACTGGAGGCGCCATGAAAGCGAACATCTTCGTCACGCTGAAGCGAGAGGTCTTGGATCCGCAGGGGGATGCAGTGCGCCGGTCGCTCACTTCCTTGGGCTTCGAAGAGGTGAGGTCGGCGCGCGTCGGGAAGCTGATCGAGCTGGAGCTCGATGGAAACGACAAAGCCGCCGCCGAGTCCCACATTCAGTCCATGTGCGAAAAGCTGCTCGCGAATCCCGTCATCGAGGACTTCCACTACGAAATCCTGGACTGAACGGTGACGGTTCTCCGGCTGCCCCACGTGCGAAGCGTGTTGGCAACGCGCCAGCCTCGCGAGCTCGAGCACCAGAAGTCGGCAGCCGTGGCCATGTTGCTCCGCGAGACCTCGTCGGGGCCCGAGGTGCTCTTCATTCGCCGGGCGGAGTCTGCACGTGATCCCTGGTCGGGCCACATGGCGTTTCCAGGCGGCCGTCAGAGCGAGGGCGATCCGACGCTGCTCGACACCGCGATCCGGGAAACCAGCGAAGAAGTCGGGCTGGATCTGTCGAGCGAGGCCGAGCACATCGGACAACTCGATGACCTCCAGGCCATCGCCCGCGGCAAGCCGCAAGAGACCATCATCCGCCCCTTCGTGTTCGAGGTGCACCGTGAATCGCCGTTGCAAGTCGACTACCGCGAAGTCGCGGAGGCATTGTGGGCGCCGCTTCTTCCTCTATACCGCGGCGAGGTCGATACGGTTCGTCCATATCAATGGCATGGGACACAGATCGACTTCCCAGCGTACGACGTCGAGGGCCGCGTCGTCTGGGGCCTCACCTATCAGATGCTGCGTTCGTTCTTCCGCATTCTGGGGTAGCCACTCGGCGGCCCGGTGCTAGGTTTTCGAGCGTATGCCGGAAGCAGATCCAAATCGCCTGGTCCACTGCATCAAGCTCGATCGCGAGCTTCCAGGTCTCGCCAAGCCTCCGTTCCCGAACGATCTGGGAAAGTTCATCTACGACAAGGTTTCCAAAGAAGCCTGGGATCTCTGGCTGCAAGAAAGCGTGCGGTACATCAACACGTACCGCGTCGATCTGTCTTCGCGTGAGGGCACCGACTTCATGATCAAGCAGTTGCGGATTTGGCTCGGTCTCGAAGAGGGCGATCTGGCGGCAACCGCATGGACACCGCCCGAGGAATAGCATCCTCTACTCGAAGTTCTGTACGGACCAGAATCTGCCGTCGCTGGTCTCGTAGAAGCCGCAAGCGACCTTTCCATACGACGGATTGGTCATGTTGATGTAGTGGCCGTGCTCCGAATACGGCTCTCCTGGTCCTTCATCCCACATCGCTTGTAGGCAGCCCGTGATGACGTGCTCCGGGGAGCTCCAGCCGGGGCACTCGTTTTGGGCCCAACCGCGCGGAGAGCAGATGTCGTCTCTGAAGCCGGCATGAGCGCCGCGCGTGCTGTCGTACTCCGCATGCTGGTCTGCGCAGCCTTCGGCTTCCGTCCATCGTGCGAGCGGCGGAAGGCACTGACACTCCCAGCGAAGTTGATTGATGCGGCTCACGCAGTCGGCGTATGGATCGCCCGTCGCAAGCAATGGTACGGGCCGACACTCGGGGATCGGCGACTCGAGAGGCCCGTCGCTGCAGTCGGCGTCGAATCGTGGATCGCCGGACGTGTTCATCGTTCCCGGCTCTCCTCGGTTCAGGAGCGAGTCCTCGCCACATCCCGATGCACTCAGAAAAAACGTCAGCAATAGCGCAGTGGCTCCCCGCATCACGACCTCTCAATCGAAGTTTTGGACCGCCCACACGTCCCCCGAGGACGTCGTGTAGAAGCCGCATGCGACTCTCGTGTAGCTGGTCGAGGCCATGCTCTCGTAGTGTCCGTTGACCGTCTCGGGATCGCCATCTTCCGGCCCTTCCTCCCACATTGCTCGTAGGCAGCCCGAGATCACGCGTTCGGTCGACGGCCAAGCAGGGCATTCGTTCTGAGCGCGCCCGCCCGAGCCGCAGGGCTGATCGTAGAAGCTCGCGTGGATGCCATTCGTGCTGTCGTATTGCGCGTTGCCATCGGCACATGCCTCGCCGTCACTCCACCGGGCGATCGGCGGCAGGCACTGGCATTCCCATCGGAACTGATTGATCCGCGCCACGCAGTCCGCATGGATGTCCCCGCTGGCCGGAATGGGCTCTGGATTGCAGTCGGCGATGGGTGTGGCGAGCGGCCCACCTGCACAAGAGCCCGCGTCGAGCTCCATTCCCGCATCTTGCCCCGCGTCGGGTTCGATGCCTCCGTCCATCTCGGTGCCCGCATCGAGCGGGAGACCTGCATCGGACACTCCGGCGTCCGCAATTGATCCATCTGGGAGCGTCTCGGTGCTTCCATCGGGGCTCGTGCCCGCGTCGAGCTCGCGTTGCAGCTCGGCATTGCCGTCGTCACCGATGAATGCGTCGCACCCAGACGTCAGCGCAAGCAGCACCCCGAGCCAAGCGCGAATCCCCATCGCCAACAACTTAGCAATCCGGCACCACCCCACCAAATCGGTGAGACATTTGCTTACATCGAGTTGCAGCCGGGCTCAGGGCAGGAACCGGGCTCGTTCTTCCAACGGGGGGAGAGGGCACTGATCGTATCGACCGAAAATTCGGTATCGCGTTCGGGCCACGATTCCGTAGAAGAAATCGGTAAGCCACCGAGGCAAGAACCGAAACCACGACAACGCTTTGGCAGGGTAGGGCAGCTCTCGCATGGCCAATGCAGCGGCGCGCGATCGCAAAAAAACCTCACCGTCTCTGAGGTAGACGACTGTTTCCATGTGCTTCGGGAATTCGGGATGATGCTCTCGAGCCGCCTCCGCCGTCTCCCCTTGCAACGGCGCAAAGTAGAAGACGCGGTCTCGATCGACGCGCAGCATCCACTTCACGATGCCGTTGCACATCGCGCACACGCCGTCGTAGAAGAGCACATGCTCCGGGAGCTCGGTCATCGAGGCTCTAATAGCAGAAGGCCGGCCTTGGGCGGCCCGTCCACCTTCAAGCGTTCGGGCAAGATGCGGTTGACCATGTAGTAGAAGATCGAGCTGATCGCGCCGGATGTCGTCACGATCACATTTCCGTTCGTCAGGGGCGTGACGAATCCTTCGCTCGTCTCGGGCAACCGGACCGGCTCGCCGACGGGCTCTCCGTCAGCCAGCGCGAAGGCGACGAAGAGGGACTCCTGGGGGATGGGAACGCGCGTTCGCTCGCTCCGCGACAGGAGCTTCGGCAGGTGGTATCCGCAAACCACGTTGATCCAGCCGTGCTCGAGCCCTACGGTCACGATGCTGTCGATGAAGGCAACCGGCTCCGAGAGCAGATGGCTCCACACGCCGCCGGCGTCGGGCAGTCGCGCACGGCAAACCGGATTGAATGATTTTTCCCAGCGCACGCGACCGTCGCGGTCATAGGCCGTGATTCGATCTTGGAACGGGGTATAGATGGTTTCGTCCGATCCGATGCTGGGCGATGCAGAACCGCCTCCGCCCTCCTCGCTTTGCCAGAGACGCTTTCCCGTGTGTGCATCGATCGCGACCATGCGTCCGCGCTCGTCGACGGCGTAGACCGTGCTTCCGTCATGCGAAATCGCTGGGCTGGTGCCGCTCCCGCCTCCCATGGGCGCCTGAAATGCGATGCTCAGCGCATCGTCGGCGATGTCGATTCCATAGAGGACGCCCGTGTCCGGCGAGGCGCCTGCTGCGGTGATGTAGAGACGACCGGTTTCTGGATGGATGGCGGGGGTGTTCGCGACCTCGAGCTGCCATCCCTGAATCAAATTGAAGAGAAACGGGATCAGATCGGGATCCATCAGGTCTTTCCAGAGAAACTCCGGTGGGTCGTCTTCGGGTTCGGGGCCGGGGCCGCCGGGGAGCTCCAGGACCGGCATGGCCAGCGTTCCGTCCTCCGATCGGAAAAACATCACCTTTCCGTCGGTGGTGACACCCCCGACGAAGCGTTGCGGCGTGAGAACCACCGTCATGAATCCCCAGTCGACCCCATACGGCTTCAAATCGACTACCCACTTCACCTCGCCATCGGGCTCGAATGCCCAGAGTTGATCCCGATCGCCGACGTACAGGTCACCGTCGGCGTCGATCGTCGGCGCATTCATGATGGCGAAGGAATCGAGGTCTTCGAGCGACCGCTGCGGCTCCGCTGACCACACGATCGCTCCCTCGGGCGAGATCGCGAATAGATGGCTGTTTCCCGGAGGCGCACCGGTGACGACGTAGGCCACGCCGTCGAGCCCGATGGTCGGTGCCCAGAATATCGGGTGGCCGTGCAAGAAATGCTTGGTGACCTCGAACGAGCTCCCGAGCGGGATGGGGACGAAGTCCGAGTTGGCGCTGTCTCGGTGACCGGCCGGCCACAGACCGTCGAAGTACTGCGGCGCGAGGTTGGAGTCGGTCTTGGGTTGTCGCGTTGCAGGCGGTCCTTGCGCGAGCACTGGCGGCGGCAGTGCAGCCTCCGGCTCGGGCCGACGACTCCGGGAGCTCGCGATGTACACGGCGAGCGCTGCCACCAACAGCGGCACCGCAAAGCGGAGCCAACGGCTCTTTACCGTGGTCATGCCCGCGTGCTACCACGCCGACGCGCCGTCCAGTCAAGCGCGAAACCGTTTTCCCTTCGATGTCGCTCCCACCGCCACACCGTCCGCTCGGGATCAAGGCGCTCAACCGGTTGGGCGGAGCATTGCGGCGCGTCGGGTGGGACTGGCCCTCGCTTCGAGAAGGAGATCTGATCGAGGCTGCCGTTCGGCGCGCGGGCTCGAGTGATTTCGGCGGGGAAGGGTTTCGACGGGGGCTTGCCGTGCTCCTAGATTCGGTGGAAACAGAAGCGGATTTGACGACCCTCGGACGGTTGAGCTGCCGGGAGACCCTTCTTCGATATCTCGAGAACCGGCTGCGACTCACCGAATATCGCGCCCGGCATCCGGAGATTGCGCAGCAGGTGATCAGGCAACCGATTTTCATCGTCGGACTGCCGCGCACCGGCACGACCATCCTCTTCAATTTGCTTTCCCAGGATCCGGCAAACCGTCCCCCGTTGAGCTGGGAAGTCGAATGGCCCGTTCCGCCACCGGAGCCCGCGACCTACGAGACGGATCCCCGGATCAAAGATGCTGAAAAGCTGCTCGGAAACCTCGATAGGCTGATTCCTACGCTGCCGGCGATCCACGAGTTTGGAGCGCGCCTGCCCCAGGAATGCGTGCCGATCAACGCGCACGAGCTTCTCAGCATTCAGTTTCACACCACGTTCCACGTTCCTAGCTATCAGACATGGCTGGATCGGCAGAGCTTGTTGCCCTCGTACCGGTTTCACGAGCGGTTTCTGCAGCACTTGCAGAGCAAGTACATGAACGAGCGCTGGGTCCTCAAGAGCCCCGCACACTTGCCCGCGATTGACGAGATTCTCCAAACCTATCCCGACGCGCTCATCATTCACACGCACCGCGATCCGGCCCGGGTCATGCCTTCCTTGGCGAGCCTTTGCCATGCGTTTCGGTCGATGAGCTCCGACTCGGTCGACCCGGCACGCATCGGCCGAAACGTCATGGATGTCTGGGCGTCCTATTTGCAGCGTGCGGTCGACGCTCGCAGGCGGCACCGTGACGCGTCCGGCCAGTTTTTCGATGCTTACTTCGAGGACACCCTCGCCGATCCCATCGACCTGATCCGTCGCGCATATGCACATTTCGGCTTGGAGCTGACCGGCGACGCCTGCCGACGCATGGAGGTTTTTCTCGCTGCAAATCCCCGAGGCAGTCGTGGCGTGCATCGGTACGGCCGCGAGGACTTCGATCTCGACCTCGATGAGATTCGCGAGCGCTTTTCGGACTACTGCCTGGAATTCGACGTTCCGCTCGCGGCCTGATCCTGCGCAGCGCGCGCTGATGAATCGCAGCCGGATGCGGGGTTCCCGAGCGATGCGTCAGGGGCTACGATGCTCTCGCCGGTGCTGACGGTGGAAGAGTGAGGTCATTCATGCCCGAACCCTGGAAAAAGACGGCCTGCATCTTGTGCGAGTGCAATTGCGGGCTCGAGGTGCAGTTAGGCGGGGAGGGCGGCCGACACTTCACGCGCATTCGTGGTGACAAGGCTCACCCTGCGTCTCGCGGCTATGCCTGCGAAAAGCCGCACCGCCTCGACTACTACCAGAACGGCCCCGACCGGATCACGGCTCCGCTCCGACGAAAAGAAGACGGAACCTTCGAAACGATCGACTGGGACACGGCGATTCGCGAGGTTGCCGAGCGCCTGGCCTCGATCCGCGACGCCCATGGGGGCGATACGATTTTCTATTTTGGCGGCGGGGGGCAAGGCAATCACCTGCCTGCGGCATACTCGGCCGCGACCCGACGAGCGCTTGGTTCCCGCTATCGTTCGAGCGCCTTGGCACAAGAAAAGACCGGCGAGTTCTGGGTGGCCGGCCGGCTCATGGGCACCGTCACCCGCGCCGACTTCGAGCATTGCGAGGTCGCGCTCTTCATCGGGAAGAATCCCTGGCAGTCTCACGGGATTCCCAGGGCTCGGGTCACGCTTCGGGAGATCGCGAAGGATCCCAAACGGTGTTTGATCGTCATCGACCCGCGAAGGACGGAGACCGCCGAGCTCGCGGACATTCATCTCCAAGTCAAGCCGGGTGCCGACGCGTGGCTCCTTGCCGCGCTTGCAGGTGCGCTGGTGCAAGAAGACCTCGTCGACCACGCGTGGCTCGAACGACACGTGGATGGCGTCGAACCGGTGTCGGCGGCCCTCGGTGAAGTACCGATCGCAGAATACTGCGCAATTGCGGGCGTGCCCGAAGAGTCGTTGCGGACCACGGCTCGACGAATCGGCGCTGCACGGAGCGTCGCGGTGTTCGAGGACCTCGGTATTCAAATGAATCGCCATTCGACGCTCAACAGCTACCTCGAGAAGCTCTCGTGGGTGCTGACCGGCAACTTCGCCAAGCCAGGAGCCCAGTACGTGCCCGCGCCGCTCGTCAACATCGCCGGCAACATCGACAAGCTCGCGTCGGGCGACGACGACAAGCGAAGCCCGGTCGCGGGTGAACGCATCATCTCGGGGCTGACCCCGTGCAATTCGATTCCAGACGAGATTCTCACCGATCATCCACGGCGCTACCGGGCCATGATCGTCGAAAGCGCCAACCCCGCGCATTCATTGGCCGACAGCCAGCGGATGCGCGATGCGCTCCAAGCGTTGGATACGTTGGTCGTAATCGACGTCGCAATGACGGAAACCGCGCGGCTGGCCGACTACGTTCTTCCGACGCCCACCCAATACGAAAAGGCGGAGGCGACGTTCTTCAACTTCGAGTTTCCCCGCAACTACTTTCACGTCCGTCAGCCGATCCTGAGCGCTCCAGACGGCGTGCTGGCCGAGCCCGAGATTCACGCACGGCTGTGTGAAGCGCTCGGCGCATACAGCGAGCAGGATCTGGCGCCCCTGCATGCGGCTGCAGCCGAGGGTCGCGCAGCCTTCATCCCCGCGTTCTTCGGCAGGGTCATGGCGAATCCCACGCTCGCGCCGTTCGCGCCGGTCATCCTATACCGGACGCTTGGCCTGCATCTACCAGTGGGGCTGCAAGCGGCGGCCGTGGTCTGGGGGTTGTCTCATCAGTTCGGCGCGAAGTATCCCGAATCTCTTCGCCGCGCTGGTTTCGAGGGCGGCGGGTTCGCCGCGGCCGAAAAGCTCTTCGACTCCATTCTGAACAATCCTTCCGGCGTGGTCTTCGCCGTCGATGACCATGACGAAAGTTGGGCGCGGGTTCGCAGCCCAAACGGCAAGATTCAGGCAGCGATTCCCGAGCTTCTCGAAGAGCTGGCCCAGCTTCGTGAAGGACCGACGAAGACGGACGACGAGTTTCCCTTCGTCCTGTCGGCCGGGGAGCGGCGATCCTTCACGGCCAACACGATCTTTCGGGATCCCCAGTGGCGCAAGAAAGACTTCGACGGATCGCTTCGTATGAGCCCCGAGGACGCGCGTGGGCTCGGGGTCGCCGATGGCGATCGCGTCCGCCTCACGACCAAGCGCGGGTCAGCCGAGGTGCCTGTCGAAATCTCGCCGATGATGCAGCGGGGACACGTTTCTCTACCGAACGGCCTCGGCCTGCACCCCGGCTCCATTGCAGGCGCGGCTCGGCAGCCGGGCGTTGCGCCCAACGAGCTCACCGCCAGCGAGGATCGGGATTGGCTCGCGGGGACTCCCTGGCACAAGCACGTCCGCGCCCGAGTCGAGGCGCTCGCTCAGAGTTGATCGCGGGCCTTTTGTAGAAGCCGGAACGCCTCCTCGGCCACCCCCTCGATCGGCGCATCCTCCACGAGCTCGAACATCGCCTTGGGGTCGGCAAAGGATACGAGCGCGCCCCCGTCCGATTCCTGCACTACCACGTTGCAAGGCAATAGCAGCCCGATGTGCGGCTCACCTTGGAGCGCCTTGTGCGCGAGCTTTGGATTGCACGCGCCGAGGATGACGTAAGGACGGAACTCCACGTCGAGCTTGTTCTTCAGTGTCTCCTTGACGTCGATCTTGGTCAGAACGCCGAAGCCGTTTTCTTTGAGCGCCGCAGTCACCCTCTCGAGCGCCTGCTCCATGGAAACGCCTTCCAGCTTTTTGGAGAACGCATAGCTGGGTTCAGTCATGAAAACCTCCTCTGCAATTCCTATAAGACTGCCTCTGCTCGAAGCCAACGTGCGCGCAAAATATGCGCCGCTAGCTCGCGCTACGCGTTTCGCCCGGTGACGAAATCGAAGGACACGCGCTATCCTTCTCGAGCTTTCGATGCGGGGCCGGCCGACCGGTGCCCCGGGACGAGATGTATAAGACACTCACCGCGCAGACGATTCACTACTTCGGGCGGCCGCACTCGGAGGTGCGCCGGGAGCCGTTGCGCGTTCCGGCTGCGTGGAAAGGCGGCGAGCTCAGCGCGCGGCCGGAGTCCTGGCGTGAATCCTTGTCTGAGACCGAAATCGCAGAGTTGGACCGCGCCCTCGCGCACGCAAAGGATACCCGTAAGCCGATGGGCGCTCTCAGCAAGGAAGACTTTCCGCTCCCAACCTTGACGTCCAAGATCGATCGATGGAGATGCGAGGTCCACATGGGCCGCGGCTTTCAGGTGTTGCGTGGCGCCCCCGTCGAACGCTGGACGAGAGCCGAGACCGAGACCTTCTTCTGGTGTTTTGGGCAGCATCTCGGAATTCCCGGGGCTCAGAATCCGCAGCGCGAGCTGCTAGGGCACGTGACCGACACCGGGGAAAGTCCCGACGAGGTGCGTCACTATCGAACCCGCGTGCACATCGACTACCACTGCGATGCCGCCGATGTCGTGGGGCTGCTTTGTTTGCGAAAGGCGAAGCACGGCGGCAAGAGCCGCATCGTCAGCTCGGTCTCGGTCTACAACGAGCTTCTTCGGCGCCGACCCGATCGCGTGGACCGTTTGTACGAGCCTTTCATGATGGACACGAAGGGCGAAGGGGGCGTTCGATACATGCCCATTCGTCCGTGCCGCTTCGATGCCGGTCGGCTTCGAACGTTCTATCACAGCGATTACTTTCGCTCCGCGACCAGGTTCGATGGTCGGTCGACGTTGACGGAGGAGGATCGAGCTCTGCTCGATCTCTACAACGAGATAGCCGATTCGCCGGAGTTGTATCTGGAGATGGATCTGGCGCCCGGTGACATACAACTCTTGTCCAACCACACGGCGCTCCATGCTCGAACCGGCTTCGACGACTTTCGAGAAGCCGACCGTAGACGTCATCTCCTGCGTCTTTGGGTCTCGATTCCTTCACGAGAGCCGTTGGCGACCCGGCTTCGCACGCAACACAGCCGACTCCGGATGGCTGCCGTCGCGGTGCGCCTCAAGGTCGAGCACGCGCTTCGACGCACTGTGGCCGGCTGACGCTAAGGCGCGCGTCCGGCGACCGCATATTGATGAGGCAGTGTCTCGCTGAGGACCTCGGTTACGAATCCGGCCGCTTCGAGCTCGCGCACGACGGTCTCGGCTTCGAGCCTCATCATCCGAGGAGGGCCGTGGGGGCTGTCCATCTCGAAGTCCACGATCAACAACACTCCGCCAGGACGAAGCGCCGTCCGGAGCTTGCGGGCATAATCCGGCCGCTCCGAAACGTGGTGCCAGGTATTGACGACCAATGTGCGATCGATCGACCCCGGGGGGAGACCTGGATCGTCGGGCTCGACCACGCGAGGCTCGACGTTCTTCATGTCTTCACTCTCGATTCGAGCTCGGGTCAGCTCGATCATACCGGGCACGGTATCAAGCGCGAGTACTTGGCCGGCGGGCCCGACGGCCTCTGAAAGGTGTCCCAAGAAATAGCCAGTCCCGACTCCGAGGTCGACGACGGTCATTCCCGGACGGATCTCCATGAGCGCGACGACCTCCTCGGGCTTCTGCCATGCGTCCCGTTCCGGGTCATCCAAGTGCTTTGCGTAGGTCTGCGGATCGGGAAACCCATGCTCGGCGCCGCTCGAGTGCTCATGAGGGGTTGGCGCGGCGAGGTCCTTTTCGGACGTCCTCCCATCGCACCCGGCATATAGGGCTGTCAAAAGCGCAAGCGGCAGCGCTGCTTTAGGGGTCATCTGAGCTTCTAGGTTCATCGATGATTACAATTAGCGACATCTTTGACCCCGGCAAATGACTTCGCGTAGTTAGACGGAGACGAACGATCCTGCTTGACCCTGCCCAAGTATCAGAAAAATTGCACGCGACTAAACGGGGGCTAAGCTGGCGTCCGTGCTCTCTGAGCTCAGAGGGGAAGGAAAAGGAACTCCATGAAGAGACATGTCAACTCATCTCTCACCGTGCTCGTATGCCTGACATTTTTCGGGGCAATGCTCATTGGCTGCAAGAAGGACGCGGAGGAGCCGGAGCCCGAAGAGACTACGGGGGCTGAGATCCCCGAGCCGGAGCCCGAAGTCGAGGTCGAGCCGATGGAGGAGCCGTGCGCGTTCGAAACCGTGTACTTCGCGTTCGACTCGTCCGAGCTCGACAGCAGCGCACGCAGCGCGATCCAATCGGCGGTCGAGTGCTATCGCAACCAGAATCCCAACGTGCGTTTGCTGCTCACCGGTGCCTGTGATCCGCGCGGCACCGAGGAGTACAACATCGCGCTCGGCGAGCGCCGCGCTCAGTCGGTGCGTAGCTACATGAAGTCACTTGGGATGGATCCGGGGCAGATCTCCATCACCTCCGTCGGTGAGGAGATGGCGACCGGAACCGATGAGGCCAGTTGGGCTCTAGACCGGAACGTGAGCGCCACCGAGCAGTGATGCGCGTTGGGGGTGCGCTCGTGGGGGGTAGCAATTGATGCTTGCGGTGTTCCTTCAGGCGAGCGCACCACGACAACTGAATCCCTGGCAGCTCGTGATCGGCGCTTCGCCGGTCGTGCAGCTGGTGATGCTGATCCTCGTCTTCATGATGGTGATGTGCCTTTACATCATCGGAGCGAAGTTGATTCGGCTCAAGCAAGTCACCGATCAGAGCCGCGGCTTTCTGCAGCTCTTTTGGGCCGAGGAAAAGAGCCGTGCGTGGAACGCCAAGTCGATGAACGAAATTCACGGCCAGTCCATGAAGTACGGCCGATCTCCGATTTCGACGGTCTTTCGGGCCGGCTATCGCGAGCTCGCCCGGATGTCACGGAGCGGACGGACGACACGTGCGGACGTGGAGAACGTGGAGCGCGCGCTTCGACGCGCACAAAGCGCCGAGCTGACCAGGCTCGAAAGCAAGGTGTCGTTTCTGGCGACCACGGCGTCCACGGCACCTTTCATCGGACTCTTCGGGACTGTGTGGGGCGTCATGAACTCCTTCATAGCCATCCACGGCGAGAAGAGCGCCGGGCTCGACGTCGTTGCACCGGGCATCGCTGAAGCGCTCATTGCGACTGCTCTGGGTCTGGCGGCGGCGATTCCTGCCGTGATGGCTTACAACTACTTCGTCCGGCGGATCCGCGTCGTCGACAGCGAGACGTCTGCGTTCGCCAGCGATTATCTGAACATCATTCGGCGGCATCTCTTGGCGGAGTAGCCCGTGGCTTTTTCGAACGACGGCCGAGGACAGGGTAGCCCACTCAGCGAGATCAACGTCACGCCACTGGTCGACGTGATGTTGGTGTTGTTGATCATCTTCATGGTGGCCGCGCCCATGCTGACGACCGGCGTCGACGTAGAGCTCCCCAAGGCCGATGCGCCGCGGATGGACATCGACGAGGAGCAGCCTTTGATCACGGTGCGGCGAGACCAGCGGATCTTTCTCTTCGACGAGGAGGTCTCCCTCGACGTCTTGCAGCAGCGCTTGCTCACGGATGAGCGGGTGCGCAATGTAGACGAGGTGTTCGTGCAAGCGGACGAGCAAGTTCCTTATGGAGTCGTAGCGCAGGTTCTCGCGATCGTTCGGCAGGCAGGCATCGGGAAGATGGGGCTGGTCACCGACCCGCTTACTCGAGAGCCGAGATAATTGATGGCGGAGGCGAACGACTGGCGAGCACTTTCTCTCTTGGAGACGGAACAGCCCACGCCGACCGAGGTCGCCGGGGGCGTGGCGTTCGCGTTCGCCGTGTTCGTGCTCGTGCCCGTTCTGGTTTTGCTCAGCCATTTGTTGCTGGGCGGCCTTCAATCGATCCTCGGCAGCACCGTCGATGAGCTGCCTCCCGCGCCGCTCGAGGTGATCGAGACTCGGTTCGTCCGACTCGGCAAGCGCAAGGAGCCGAGGAAGCTCCCCAGCAAAGAAGTTCCGCATGCACCGCAAAACGCACCGGTGCCCAAGGCCCCGAGCGCGGAGCCGATGGACGCGATTCCGAGCGGTAAGGAGGAGAAGGGGCTCAAGAAGCCTCAGGAGAAGCGGCAGCGGAAGGAAGAGGAGGATTTGCTGTCGCAGCTCGGACAGCGCGCGGGGGCAATTTCGGAGCTGACGAAGGGGCCGGAGCTCGAGGGCGATCCGGAGGGGATTGTCGAGGGCACCAAAGCGACCGGCAGCGAAGAAGACATCTACCTCGGCAAGCTCTATTCGTACTTTCGTCGGGGCTGGCAGGTCCCGACGCTGATTTCACAGGAGGAGCTTCAGAAGCTGACTTGCGTCGTCGAGCTTTCGATCACCGAAGACGGACGTGTCGGTGGATACGAGGTGACGCGGTCGAGCGGGAATGAAGCATTCGACGAATCCGTTCGTCGAAGAATCAATCAGGCAGAGGGCGCCAAGCTTCCTACCCCACCGGAGTCGGTGGCCGATCGCATTTTGGGGGAGACGATCTCTCTGCGTTTCTTTGGGAGTCACGTCCGTTGAGGTTTTACATGGTCATGGTTTCTTTTCGTCGACGTTTGCTCAGGGCGTTGTTCTTCTCCGGGCTACTACTCGGACCCATCGTTTTCTCGGCGCCACGTGCCGTCGGTCAGGAGGAGGAGCCTCCGCTGCCCGAAGACCGAATCGTCGTCGACATCGACGCCCCTGACGAGGATGTGTTTCGGATCGGCATTCCGAAGCTGCTCGGCGCGCCCGAGGCGTACGTCACGAGCGGCGGCGCCGTTCTACAAAACGATTTTCGTCTCATGCCGGGTTTTCGGGTCATCGGTCCATCTGCGGTTCGCCACGACTACGAGAGCATCGGCTTGGGCGTCGATCTGGAGGCCTGGTCCGCGTTGGGTGCCAACGGCGTCATCAAGGGATTGGTTGGCGGCAACGAAGCGGGCTTGCGCGTCGAGCTGCGCTTCTATCAAGCGAGTGGCGGCCAGGTGCCTGCGCTGCTGCGTACCTATCGGGGACCTGCGAGCGAGCTTCGCGGATGGATCCACGATTTCGTCAACGAGGTCATCGGCATCGTGACCGGGACGAAGGGACCCTTCGGCACGGACATCACCTTCGCTCGTAGGCTCGGTCCGGGGCGGAAAGTCGTGTTTGCTGCCGAGATGGACGGACATGGCGTGCGCCAAGTGTCGAGCGGCCAGGGCGTGTCGATGTTGCCCGCATTCGGCAAGGGCTCGATCTGGTACACGCGGATGAGCAAGCAGGGCACGTTCATCACCAACACGCGCGTAGGAGGCAAAGCGATCATTGGCGGCAGAGGCATCAACATGGCGCCGGCCATCTGCGGCGATCGGATGTACTTCGTGTCCTCGCGGTCGGGGAATACCGAAATCTACAGCTCGAATCTGGACGGAAGCGGCCTTCGACGTCTCACGCGACACCAGGCCATCGACGTGAGCCCCACGTGCGGTCCGGGCGGGAAAATCGCCTTCGTCTCGGAACGCCACGGCAGCCCACAGATCTTCACCATGAGCTCCGACGGCACCAACGTGAAGCGCGTGACCTTTCGTGGGAACCACAATCAGACACCGGTGTGGTGCCAAGACCCGGAGCAGCCGCTCATCGCGTTCAGCGGACGCGACGGCACATTCGACATTTTCACCGTCAATCTGGAGACCCAAGAGTACAAACGGCTCACGCAAGGGCAGGGTGACAACAAAGATCCCGCGTTTTCGCCGGACTGCCGCTTGATCGCCTTCACGTCGAATCGGCGCAGCTCGCCCGGCGTTTATCTCACGGGCCAGGATGGCGTCGATCAAAACCTGGTCATCGGAGGCCCGGCGGAAACCGTTCGCTGGTCCGACTGAGACCACAATCTTCTTTGCCGGCCGAGGCTCGGACCTTATGCTCCGCTCCGATGACGCGGTTCAAGCTCGGCTGCCTGGTCTCCGTCCTGCTTTTGGCGGCGGTTGCGGCAGGCATGTGGGTCGTTCTCGGAGGGGGACAGCTCCAAACCGACGGTGAGATCACGGCGACGCCGCTCGACCGTGAGATTCTGAGCGCCCGCCACGCTGACCAACGCAGCGTGACCGACGATTCCGAAGCACGAATCCTCTTCGGGGACTTGCACGTGCACTCCACACTGTCGGTCGACGCCTTCCAGTGGAGCCTTCCATTGATGGGCGGCGAAGGAGTCCATCCGCCAGCCGATGCATGTGATTTCGCACGCTTTTGCTCACAGCTCGATTTCTACTCGCTGACCGACCACGCGGAGGCGCTGACACCGCGCACCTGGGACATGGTCAAAGAGTCGATTCGACAGTGCAACGCCGTCGATTCCGAAAGCGAGCAGCCGGACCTCGTTGCCTTCACGGGGTTCGAATGGACTCAGATCGGCACCACGCCCGAAACGCATTTCGGTCACCGCAACGTCATCTTCAAGGAAACCGATGACGCCCACGTTCCGGCACGTCCGATTGCCGCGACTGGGCTGGCATCTCAGGCGTTTCGAGACCTCAGGACACTGAGACGAAATCTCAGCATTCCCTTTCGGGCCTTTCCGAACCAGCAGCCATACAACGACGTGACGGCGCACGTGCGCGAGATCGCGAGCTTGTCGATTTGCCCTCAGGAAGGCGCGTCACCGGATCTTCCTGGCGATTGTCGCGAAGTGGCAGAGACACCGGCGGACCTCTTTCAGAAGCTCGAGGAGTGGGGCTTCGATGCCACCGTGATCCCACACGGTACGACGTGGGGCCTCTACACCCCCCCGGGGTACGCCTACGACAAGCAGTTGCAGGCCAAGCACGACGATCCCGAATGGCAGCAATTGTTCGAGGTGTTTTCGGGGCATGGAAACTCGGAGGAGTACCGTGCTTTTCGCGCGGTGGAGCGAACCGAAGAGGGCTTGGCATGTCCGGAGCCCACCGACGAGTACGAGCCATGTTGTTGGAGAGCCGGCGAGATCATTCGAAGCCGGTGTGACAATCCCCTGTCCGAGGAGTGCGACGCGAAAGTCGTCGCGGCGCGCGAGAATTACGTGAGGGTCGGGGTCGCAGGACATCTGACCTTGCCCGGCACCGACGTGACGGAGTGGGGCAACTGCGGACAATGCACCGACTGCTTTCAGCCGGCCTTCTCTTACCGGCCCGGGGGCTCGGCTCAGTACGTCCTCGCGCGCGGCAGCTTCGACGCCGATGGCGCCCCCCGTCATGCGACGCTGGGCTTCATTGCGTCGAGCGACAATCACGCGGCGCGACCTGGTACGGGCTACAAGGAATACGAACGGCGCAAGATGACCGAGGCAAGAGGCGCGGCGAGCCGGTATTGGCACGAAGTCTTGTTCGGGGATCCTCCGAAGACGACCGAGTCGGTATCCCTCTCTCCGGATGACGTGTTCTCGCGTCCACCGTTCCGGCGAGTGTGGTTGGAGCGTCAGGCGTCCTTCTTTCTGACCGGCGGATTGGTGGCCGTGCACGCCACGGAGCGCTCGCGAGACGCGATTTGGCAGGCGCTGCGCGAACGGCGCGCCTACGGGACGTCGGGCGACCGGATTCTACTCTGGTTCGACATCGTGAATGCGGCGGATGGCGCCATGCCGATGGGCAGCCAACTCGAGCTCGATGGAGTGCCGAAGTTTCGAGCCCGCGCAGCGGGTGCATTCGAGCAACTCGCAGGTTGTCCGGAGGAAGTGACCGAAACGCTCGGCGAAGAGCGCGTGGAACGGATCTGCGCCAGTGAGTGCTACCACCCGTCTGATCGGCGGCGGCGCATCACCCGAATCGAGGTCGTCCGTATCGGACGCCAAATGAAGGAGACCGAAGCCATCGAAGAGCTGATCGAGGACCCTTGGCTCACGCTCCCTTGTCCTCCGGACGCGACGGTCTGTGAGGTGGAATTCGAGGATCCGTGGTTCTCTTCCGCCGATCGCGAGTTTCTGTACTACGTCCGCGCGATTCAGGAACCGACGCCCGCCATCAATGCAGGAATGCTGCGGTGCGATGGGGACGAGTGCGAGCCGTGCTACGGCGACTACCGTACACCCTTCGAAGACGACTGTCTTTCCATGACCGAGGAGCGGGCGTGGTCGTCGCCGATCTATCTGAGCCCCAAGCCTTGAGAAGCCCGGGAGGTTATCGATCGTCGCAGTCGGCCGGGCCGAGCTCGCGCACGTTACGGTACTCTCGTCTGGCTTCCTCGAACAAGGGTGACTTCTTGTGGTTCTTGAGAAGCGCTTTCAGAGCAGTCTCGGCGTCGTTGCACGATCGAACCTGGAGAAAGGCTTGAGACATGTCGAATAGCGTCTCGTCGATCGCGTCACCTTTGCGGTAGCTAGACAACACCTTCTGGAACTCGCCGAGCGCGGCTGCGGGCTGGCCCTGTTTGAGGTAGCTGGAGCCGATCATGTACTGTGCGTTGTCGGCGTGCTCGTCGTTCGAGTATCGCTCGACGTAGGCTCGAGCGAGCGCCCGCGCGTAGGAATGCTGATTGATTCGATACGCCTTGGTGAGCGCCTCCCAATGGGCGTTCTTGCCTTGCGGGATTTCTTGCGGATCGAGCGGCACATCCATGCCCGCCGCGCGGGCTACATCGCTGAGCCGCTGTTGTAGCTCGATGCTTCGCTGTGCCTGCGCCTGCGTCGCTCCGACCGTCTCGTTTCGGAGCTCGGCAATCTCGCCCTCCATGACCGCGAGCCGTTGCTGGATCCGCTCGATCTGCAGTCCCTGATCCGCGCTGTTGCGTCGCAAGACGAGGCTGGCCTCGGCCAGCGCATCCTCGAGCTCCTTGCGTTTGGCTTCCAGATCTCGCTCGAGATCGTCGAGGCGCGCCTGATTGGCGGCGATGTCGGCCTTCATCTGACTGATGCAGCCCGGCGTTGCAGCGAGCGCGAGTGGAATTGCGAGAAGGCCCGCTCGAACGGCCGGCCCCGGCGAATCGAACCAACGAAACATCCCCATCATCCGAGGGTTTAGTATGAATGGGTTACGCAGGCCATTTTATGAAGACCGGTGGAGCACGCCGTTCTCGTCCACGATACGCTGAAGCTGCGCCAAGCCGTCCTGAAGCTTGGCGAAAAACGACTCCCTGTGGGGAATGAAGTGGAAATTGGGGTGTTGTGACCACACTTCCCGCAGGCGCACGTCGAGCTGGCGGGCCTGTTCGTTCGTTTCCGTCCGGGCCGGGTTGCCGCCCTCGATGGCGATATCTCCCACGGCCGCCGATTCGAAGAAGATCACGGCATCGTAGCGGGCAAGCTGCTCGTGAATCGTGGTGCCGAGGCTTTCGAAGAACCCCTCCGGAGCTTCGTCCGGCCAAAACGCAGCTCCATCGATGGTTCCCCGGTCGCAGAGCAGAACGCGGTTCGGGTAGTGCGCGCCTTGAATGTCTTCCAGAGCGACCTGAGCATGGAAGATGGCTCGCTGGGTCGCGGCTCGCGCCTCCCACTCGCCAAGACGGGGGAAGCCGCCGACGAAGAGCATCGTGGCCGTTTCGGGTACGATCACGACTTTTTCACCTATTTCCCGCCGAAACAGATCGGCCGCCGTCGTCTTTCCGCCTCCTGGGCCGCCAGTGAGCACGATTCGAAAATGGTTTCTCCCCGAGGGATTCATGGTGTCGGAACGATAGCCGATGCGGGCCGATCGATGCACGACGAAAGGCTTTGTCGAAGGCTCCCCCGCAGTGCTATCGAGCGGTAGCTCATGGCCCACGGCGAACCAGCCATTCTCCGCAACGGCCTCATCGTGGACGGGACCGGTGCGCCGCCGCGCCCCGGAAGTGTGCTTCTTCGCAATGGCCGCATCGAGAAAATCGGTGAGGTGCCCGAGGGCGCCGGCAGGTCCGTCGACTGTACGGGGCGGGTCATCGCACCGGGATTCATCGATGCGCATTCACACATGGACTTCTTTGCCAGTGGCGATGATCCGCACCACTTCGATTCCTTCACGGCGCAGGGCGTAACCACCTTCGTGGCTGGGAACTGCGGATTCAGCCCGTTCGGCTTTGCCCCCCAAACGAAGCATCGACGGCTTCTAGAACGATCGCTCTTCAAGGCGGGGCACGAGCGCCTCGACTGGAATCGCTTTGCCGAATACCGGGCCATTCTGGAAAGCAGAGGGCTGACGCAGAACTTCGTCCATCTCGTAGGCCACGGGGCGGCGCGAACCTCGCTGACTGGATTCGAAGCTCGACGCTTGAGCCGAAACGAGCACGCGCAGATGTTGGATCTGCTCGATGGGGCCATGAGCGAGGGAGCTGCGGGTGTCTCGCTCGGGCTCCAGTACAAGCCTGGTGTGTTTGCAGAGCTGGGAGAGCTCGAGGAGGTGGCGCGGTTGGTCGAGAAGCGCGACAAGCTCCTCACCGTTCACGCCAAAGCGTACTCGTCGTTTTCCGGCACCTATCCGATGATCCCTTTCGGGCGCCCTCACAATCTGAAAGCAATCGACGACATGCTCGGTCTCGCCCGTCGTACCGGCGTCCGACTTCAGTTCTCCCACTTGATTTTCGTCGGCTCCCGGACTTGGAAGACCGTCGATCGAGCGATCGATCTCTTCGACCGGGCGATCGGTGATGGAGTCGACGTTTGCTTCGACATGTTTCCGTACGGGTGCGGAGCCACGCTGCTGAACACCCTTCTTCCCGAGTGGTTCATGGCCCGCATGCCAGGCGCGCTCCGAAGCCCTTTGGCCCGTGCGCGTCTACGCGTCGAAGCCGAAGTTGGATTCCGGCTCGTCGGCTTCGGGTATCCTCAGATGCAGATCACCAACGCGACTTGCCCCGAGTACGACCAGCACAATGGCCGTTTTCTTCCCGACATCGCGGCACGGGTCGGCAAGTCCAACTTCGACACGCTGCTCGACATCCTCGACAAGAGCAACGCCGAAGCGCGTGTGCTTTTCCACGACTATTACAACGACGCGATCATCGATCGTCTCATGCAGCACCCCGCTTCGATTTTCGCTTCCGATTCGTGGCCGGAGCCGGGCGGCCATCAGAATCCTGCCGCTTTCGGAACGTTTCCGCGGTTTCTTCGAAAGGCGCGGGAGCGCGGCACCCTTTCGATCGAGTCCGCCGTGCACAAAATGACCGGCGCGGCGTCGACGCGATTCCGTCTTCGCGATCGTGGAACGATCGAGGAAGGCCGGGCCGCCGACGTCGTCGTCTTCGATTGGCAGCGGGTCGCGGACCACACGAACGAAACGGGCGATGCGGTGCCGACGGGAATCGAGCACGTCTTCGTGAACGGCCATGCCGTTCTGCAGGACGGCCAGGTCCGCGGGAGGCAGAACGCCGGAGAGGTGCTCGTGTTCTGACGGGGTCAGCGTCACGATCCGAAGCTAGCTTCGATTGACCTGCCCCCGGCTCGTCTGCAAGAACCGGCGACACCATGGCGATCCGACTTCCTCCGAGACTCATCCGCGCGCTGATCCGCTCGATGGTGAAGCCGTTCTTGGGGCCTCCATTTCCTTTCTGGTTTCAGCGGCTTTGGCTGCGGATCGTGTCTGCGACGAACCGGCCGTCTGGGCGCTGCTCGCGGACCGAGATCGACATGGCAGGGCTTTCCGCGCTTCGTGCGAGGCCGCGCGACAGCGCCCCCGATCGCACGGTGCTCTATCTGCATGGTGGTGGCTACTGCGTGGGAAGCTGGGGCACGCATCTCGGACCGATCACCCACCTCGCCGTCGCCGCCGATGCCACGGTCTATGCGCCGAGCTATCGCCTTGCGCCCGAGCATCCGCATCCGGGCGCGCTGGAAGATGCGCTTCGAGCATACCGCTGGCTTCTCGATCGAGGGATCTCGTCCGCACACGTGACTCTGGCCGGTGACTCTGCCGGAGGCGGGCTGGCGTTGGCGACCGCCATCTGCATTCGTGACTCGAAGCTTCCACTGCCGGCTTCGATCGTGCTGTTGTCGCCCTGGGTCGATCTGACTGGAGACTCCGATTCGATGCGTCGCAACGTTCGAATCGACCCGATGCTCAGACCTAGTTGGTCTCGTCAGTGCGCGTCGAAATATCTCGGAGGCCTCGATCCCGAGACTCCTGCTTGCTCACCGCTCTTCGCGTCCCACCAAGGCCTGCCGCCGATTTTGATTCAGGTGGGAAGCGACGAGTTGATCATCGATGATTCGACTCGCCTTGCTGCTCGATGCCGAGAATCCGGCGTCGACGTCACGCTGCGAGTGTACGAAGGCTTCTGGCACGACTTTCAATCCCACGCCGGACTCCTCGAAGCGGCCGATGAAGCGATGAGCGAAATCGCTTCCTTCATCGCCCGAAACGAGCAGACGCCTTAGGGAAAGATGCCATCTAGCGCATACGAATTGGCAACGCTTTCGATCGCCATCAAGTACGCCGAGGTGCGGAGGTCGGGAAGCGCCCTTCGTTTCCAGGGCTCCCGAACCTTTTCATACGAGATGGCCATCGTGTTCTCGAGCGCGG
The DNA here is from genome assembly GCA_035466435.1 of Polyangiales bacterium. Lineage (GTDB taxonomy): Bacteria > Myxococcota_A > Polyangia > Polyangiales > Houyiibacteriaceae > SG8-38. The sequence continues at coordinate 28,285 of DATIUW010000009.1, forward strand.
TTCGCACGAAGTCGATCTCGTTGGGAGCCTGCAGGAGCAGCGCAGCATCCTCGGGCGGAAGCGTCTTGCCAGTGAGACGCGTGATCACGTCGACGAGCCGGTTGTTTGCGATTTGCTGGTAGCGACGGGTCATGCGCTCGAAGCTGATGTGAGACAGGTTCTTGATCCACTCGAAGTACGACACCACCACGCCACCGGCGTTCGCGTAGATGTCGGGGACTATCGTGACGCCCGCGTTTCTTAGGAGCTCGTCTGCCTCGGGATCGACCGGCCCGTTTGCTGCCTCCACGATGATCTTCGCCTTCAGCCGGCCCGCGTTCTGTGCCGTGATCTGGTGTTGGAGCGCCGCGGGAATGAGAACGTCGCAAGGTTGCTCGAGAATCGCGTCCGGATCGGCGAAAAACTGCGCACCCACTATGCCGCGCAGCGATCCCGTCTCGGTTCGGTGCCGCAGCACCGACTCGACGTCCAAGCCGCCCTCGTCGTAGAGGGCGCCGTCACTCACGGATACGCCGACGATGATTGCGTCCCTTTCGATTGCTGCGAGCGCGGCATGAAGCCCCACTTTGCCGAGGCCCGACACGATGATCCGCTTCCCCGCCAAGCCGGTCGCGAGTCCCAAGGGCTTGACGTCCTCTTGCTCCGATAGAAAGAGCTCGAGCGCGAGGATGGCGCCTAGCCCGGTCGCCTCACGCCGCCCGCCGACTCCGTGCATGGCGAGCGCCTTTCCGGTGACGCAGGCGAGCCAATTCAAGGTATCGGGTCCTTGCGCTTTATAGGTGTCCGCGATCCATCCCATCTCCCGCTCGCCGGTGCCGACGTCCGGCGCGGGGACGTCCACGTCGGGGCCGATGAACCGCTTCCGAATGAGATCGCTCGCGTATCGGCGAGTCACGCGTTCGAGAAAGGAGGGGGATTCAGTGCGGGGATCGACGCATACCCCGCCCTTGGCGCCGCCGAAGGGCACGTCGACGACGGCGCACTTGTAGGTCATCAAGGCGGCCAGTGCCATGACCTCGTTTTGCGAAACGTCGAGCGAGTACCGAATCCCGCCTTTGGTGGGTAGACGGTGGTGACTGTGCTCTGCGCGGTACCCTTTCACGACCACGACCGAGCCATCATCCCGGCGGACTGGGAACCGCATTCGGTAGACGGCGTTACAGGCGCGTATTTGCTCGAGGATGCCTTCGGGAACGTCGGTATGCCGGCAGGCTGCGTCGAAGTAGTGGTTTACGTCGTCAAAGAAGCTCGAGGACATGGCGGGCGGAGAATAGCCTATGTCTGGTAGTACCGCACCGTCGGGTATGCCAAATCGATTGCGTCGTGCCGTGCGAAGCGCTCCAGGACTTGCTCCCAGATCTGCTGCTCCGTTCCCCGTCGCGTCTTGGGCTTCGTCAGGTATCGAATCGTCAACAGCACGCCGCTGTCGCGGACGCTCGTGTAGACGATCGGGGTCATCTTTCCCGTATAGATCAAGTAGCGGGAGGCCGCTTGGCGCACCTGACGCGCGACCTCCTTCTCGACTTCGAAGTCTTCCGAGCTGACGATCTGCTCCAAGATGGCTTTGGCTGCCTTCCAGTCGCTCTCGAACGTGATCAGTACCGGGATTTCGTGCCAAATGTATTCGAACCCCCGCGTGAAGCTGGCGGTCCGTTCCCTCAGCACCTTGCCGTTTGGAACGTGCATGATCCGACCCGTGCTTTGATCGGCGTCGACCCAGTTTCCAATTTCGAGCATGCTGAATTGAAACAGGCGCACGTCGATGACGTCACCGGCGGTCCCTTCGATCTCGATCCGATCTCCCACCTCGAACGGACGCCGGAACACGATGAAGAGAAACCCCGCGATGTTCGCGACGCTGTCATGCAGCGCGACGGCGAGGCCAGCGCCCAAGATACCCGCGAAGGTCGCCAGAGACTGTAGGCCCGAGAACCAGGTCGGGACCAAGATGAGCACCATCGCTACACCGAGGACCGTCGTGAAGCCGCGGCTCCACCTGTAACGTTGCGCCACGTCGGTCACTCTGCGCCGAATCAATCGCAAGACGAACCAGCGCAAGAGCAGGAACACGAGGATGACCGCCACGGAGCGAAGCAGCTTCTCTTGCGTGTCCATGCTGATGCCGAACCACGTCTGACCTTCGGTGAGAAAACCCTCCACGATGCGAGCTTAACGCCGCATTTGGTTTGACGCGAGCGCCGGATTGCGTGCACAGTCGGCGCGGTGTCGGAGGCGAGGTCGGGGGCGGCGTGGTCCGGAGCGCATCGGTGAGTGTTTCGTGGACCGAGGGCTCGCCGCGGCTTGCCTATCGCGCCTTCGGGAAGACCGGTCCGCGCGTTCTCTTCATCATGGGCTTTGGCATGCCTGGAGAAGTCTGGACGCCGCAAACCGATGAGCTCCAGAAGGATCATCAATGCTGCCACTACGATCATCTCGGTGTGGGCGATAGTGACCGCGGACCTCTGTTCCGAACCATGCCTGCGATGGCCGAGGATGCGCTCCGGATTCTGGATGACCTTCGCTGGGATCGCGCGCACGTCGTCGGTGTGTCGATGGGCGGAATGATCGCGCAGGAGCTGGCGCTCCGCTCGCAAGACCGCTGCCAGAGCCTTACTCTGATAGCGACCCACGGAGGGGCGCCCATCGCATCCTGGCCGACGGCCAAGGGGATGTGGCTTTTCTTGAAAGGTCTCTTCGGCGGACCGAAGGCACGCAGCAAATCCCTGCCACGTTTGCTTTATCCCGAAGCGTTTCTCCAATCGATCGACCCAGATGTTCTACGGGAGCACATGAGCGCGCGTCTGGGTCGACCTCCTGCCTTCCGAACGATGGTGGGTCAGCTCGCGGCCGTGTGGAGGTACTCGACGGAGTCTCGACTGCGGCAAGTTCTGACGCCCACGCTCCTGGTGCGTCCTGGCAAAGACATCTTGATTCGGCCGAGCCAGACCGATCGTCTCGCGGCCCGCCTTCCGAACGCACGGGTTCTTCGCTTCGACGATGCCGGACATGGGGTGACCTTTCAGAAAGCTTCAGAGATCAACGCCGCGCTGCGTGATCATGTCGCGGCCCATACTCCGACGCCGCGGCAGCACGCGGGTGCGCGCATCGAGGGCACGCCGTGACCCGGCTGGGGGGAGAGCTACTCCCACTCGAAGGTTTCCGCCGTCCAAATGCGTTCAAACGGCATCGAGGCGGTGCGCTGCACCTCCCGTACCGTCTCGGCGTCCGGCGCTTCGTATTCGCAGATCATCCGGCGCCGATCTTTCGAGAAGTAGCTCCGTATGAACGTGACCCGGTGTTGCTCGAGGCACCAGGCGAACTGGTCTTCGCGAGCCTGTATGTCTCCGAACTCCGCCGGCTCGTCGAATTGCCTTTCCACGATCACACGCGTCATCATCGCGCTCCTAGCTCGCTCGGGTCACTCCCGAGGCTGAGTCCGGACGCCGCGATCTCACGTTCCACCACGCTACGCACGTGATTCGCATAGCCCCCGAGCTTCGCCAGCTTGGAGGCCTGTTCGCGCATCTCCTCGAGGTCGCCGCGCTCACGCGCGATGCGAAGCAACACGGCTCTCGCCAGAGCCGTCTCACTGGGCTGCTGGAGGATCTCCCCGAGCTGGGCCGCTTCTCGGGCACGTGCGGCGGCGCTCTCGAGCTCACCGCGTTCCGACTCGATGGTCGCCGCTTGGGTGAGCACGAAGGCAAGACGCTGCTTGGCGTCGACCTCCCGAAGCGCTTGAAGCGCGTCGTCGAGCGCGCGCCGGCAGTCGACCTCGTCCTTGCGATACCGGCAAAGCGCGAGCACGGCACGCCCCAGAGGCCTTTCGCTGCCGTCTCGGAGCTTTTCGCCGATCACCGCCAGCTCTCTCGCGTAGTCGCAGGCCTTGTCTTCTTCGTGTCGATGGATGCACACCGTGACCAGATGCTCGAGCGCCATGAACTCTTGCAGCCGGTTGCCCTCTTTTTTGGCGCAGGCCCAGGCTTGCTCGAAAGCGGACCTTGCCTCTTCGAGCGCGCCGGCATGCAACCTGAGCAGGCCGACGCCATCGAAGACGGCCCACGCGGACCTTCCAGAACGCTCGGTCAACGCTCGGGCCTCGAGCAGCAGCGCTTCGGCTTGTGCCAAGTCGCGCTCGAGGATCACCAGGCATCGGCCTGCTTCGGCGATGCCGATCGCGCGATCCTGATCGTCCGCGCCGCGGCTGGCGAACTCCGCTCTGAGAGATGCACGATGGGCCTCACCCATCGCCCCCTCGTACCAACGCAAATAGCTGACCAACGTGAACCCGAGGCGCGCGTGCTCCGCACAGCCGGCATCGAGCGCCTGCTCTGCGAGGGCCTCGATGCGCCGCGCCTCGGCCTGTGGGTCTTCGGCCCAATGTGCACCGAGGCTCACCTGCTCGAGCTCGATTCGCAGCTTCAGCCGCTCCGGGTCCGGCAACTCTTCGACCAATCGAAGGCCGCGGCGCGCGTGTGTGTAGGCCTCTGCGTTGGCGAACACACGAAGACATCGATTGCCTGCAACCACGCAGGCGCGGGCGGCCATGGCGGCGTCACCTGCGACCGAGGCATGATGTGCGAGCTCGAGCGCGATGGTGCCGTCCGGATCATCCCGATCCCTCAGCAACCGTGCAATTCGCAGATGCATGAGCTTGCGGCGCGGCTCGGAGATCTCGGAGTACACCACCTGATGGACCAGTGCGTGATGAAACGCGTATGTCCCCGTGGCGGCGCTCGAGCTTTCGAGCAGCGCATGGCGCTCGAGCTCGGTGAGCGCATTCATCAACGGGTCGAGCTCGAGCGATACCAGCTCGGTGAGGCGGGACACGTCGAACGTCGGTCCTAAAACCGCGCTCCAACGAAGGACGTCGCCGGCCTCGGGAGCAAGCCGGGCGAGCCGGTCGCCAACCAGCTCTTTGAGCGACCGAGGCACCGATTCGCCCTTCCGCATCGCGGCCTGCGCCAGCTCCCTCGCAAGCAGTGCATTGCCTCCACTCAGCGCGAAGACCTCCGCCGGATCCGCTGCACTGTCCATGTCTTGCACCAGTGCCGCCACCTCCTTCTCGGTCAGCGGCAAGAGCAGATGTTCGTCGATCAATCCATCACGCCGAAAGCTCCGCAACAGTCGCATGGCGGATTCGTTGTCGATCAGCTCGCCGTCACGGGCGCCGAGGACGATGAGCACCGGTCGACTGAGGCTCATTCGCGCGACGTAGTGCAGCAGCTCCGCGGTCGCATCGTCGCACCAGTGCAGGTCATCGAATATGAGCAACACGGGCTTGTCGGCACCGGCCTGAGAGGCGATCACGTCGACGACGGCCCCAAACAAGCGGTCTCGGCTTCGCGCATCTTCATCGGCTTCGCCGAGCTCGGGCAGGAGCGGGGCCAACGCGGGCCGGTCGGCGCCTGTGATCACTTGCGCGGGAAGTCGTCGGAGCGCGTCGATCCAGGGACCGTATGGGCGTCCTGCTTCGGCTTCGTACGCAGCGGCTTCGAATACGGTGCACCCTCGACGGCGCGCTTCATCACTCAGCTCGGTGAGGAGGCGGGTCTTGCCCACTCCGGACTCGCCTTTGAGCAAGAAGATCTCGAGGCTTCCACGAGCCGCATCGTCGAGGAGCGACAGAAGGCGCGCTCGTTCGTCTCGTCGTCCCACCAGAAGGCGCTCGCCACGCTGCTTCAAGCTTGCCTCCGGCGCGGGCGTGGGTTCGGGAACCGGCGCCGCGTCTTCTCCAGCCGTTGCCACCGTCCTGTCCACTTCCCGCCAAGCGGTCACCAACGGTCCGGTAGGCGCCGCGCCGAGCTCTTTCAACATGCGTGCGGCGCTCTCGTATTGAGCCTGGGCCTCGTTGCGTCGCCCGGCGAGCGCGAGAAGGCGGATCAAACGCGCCCTTGCTCCTTCATCGAGGGGGTCGATGCGCACGAGCTCCCGCGCATGGGGAAGGGCTTCGGTCGGTGTCTCTTCGAGCTGCTCCACCAGTGTCTGAAGAATCTGGGCGTGCAGCTTGCGGGCATGTTCCCTCTCGGCTGCGCACCATGAAGTGAACTCGTCGAAATCGAGCAGGTCGAGACCCTCGAGCAGCTCGCCTCGGAAAACGGAAGCGAGCTCCAGAAGACGGCCGGAGGGAATCGCCGCCACGCCCGACCCGAGCTCCCGCCGAACCGAGCGCCAGTCGAGCGAAGCATCGTCGAGATCGAGTTGCACGTTCTCCCGGTCGGCCAGAAGACAGCGCTTGGCGTCGGAGTCGACGAGCGGTCGGATTTTCGAGAGGCTCCATCGCAACGCGCCCCTCGGGTCGTCCGCGACGTCCCACAATAGGGAGCAGAGCCTATCTCGGCGATGTGCGCGGCCGGTGATCGCCAGATACGCGAGCAATGCGCGCGTCTTTTTCGACTGAGGAAGGTGCACCGCTTCGCCGTTTCGCAAAACGGCGAGCGGTCCCAATACTCGGACCTGAAGCGTGGCGACGCTCACCCATTGAGGTTCCCCCATGTCCGTGGAATCAGTCAAACGCTCCTTTTCGACCCTCCGCTTCCATCGATTCGTGTTAATTTGCGGCAATGGAATGGGTCGTCGTCGAGCGTGAGTTCCCCGTGCCTCTGAGCGACGAAGAAATCCGCCGCATGCACGACGAATCGCAGTGCGTCGACCTGTATCGAGTGACGGGCATTCGGAGCTATCTGACGCCCGACCGAAAGCGTTTGGTTTGCATCTTTCAGGCCCCCGACGCCGAGGCGGTGCGATCGTTTCTCAGGGTGAATCGATCCGTACGCGGCAGCGTATGGCCGTGCACCTTTCATACGCCGTAATTTCGCATAGTTAGCGAAAAAAGACTCGCGTTTTGGTTTTTCAACGGTCCCTCACACGGAGCCTCACACGGGGGCTCCGTAGGTTGACGTGTGTGGACGGGAACGGCTCCCGCCACCCCAACCAAAGGAAAGAGGAAATCATGGAAACCAATGCAAGCACCCAGACCGATCAAAGCAAACCACGCCGGGAGAAGCGCCCCCTGAACGGCGTCGACGTGCCGACCCTGTTCGCGACCATCAACGCAGTCGCGGAGCAGCCGGAGCTCGCGAAGTTCCAGTTCCGGGCGTCCAACGAGTGGATCAAAGGCACCCACAGCCGCAGCCGGATCGAAGGCTACAGCGGCGCCGGCGGCGAGCACGCGCAGACCGGGGACTTCGAGTACGACGGAGATCATCCCCCCGTACTATGCGGAGCTGGGAACGCGCCGACGCCGGTCGAGTTCCTTCTTCACGCCTTGGCTGCCTGCATCACCGCCGGAATCGGCAACGTAGCTGCCGCGCGTGGAATTACCCTCGAGTCGGTGGAAACCCACGTCGAGGGCGACATCGATCTGCGCGGTCTGCTCGGCATCTCGGACCAGGTGCGCAACGGCTACCAGGGCATTCGACTGGCTTTCAAAGTGAAGGGCGACGCGGACGCGGAAACCCTTCGCAAGGTCGTGTCGCAGTCCACGGCCCGCTCCGCCGTGTACGACGTGCTCACCAATGGAGTTCCGGTGTCGATCGAAGTGGATGCGGACTGATGTCTGACCCGACGGAGCAAGCCGGCCGGCCCCACGAATGAGGGCCGGTCGGCCGATCCCCGGCGGCGAGGCGAAGAGGGTAGAGCCATGAAACGGACAGACACCATCATCATCGGAGGCGGACAAGCTGGCTTGGCGGCGAGCCGGTGTCTGATCGACGAGGGCATCGACCACGTCGTTTTGGAGCGAGGCCGCGTCGCGGAACGCTGGCGAAGCGAGCGATGGGATTCGCTTCGGCTGCTGAGCCCCAGGTGGCACACGCGCCTTCCGGGATTCAGCTATCGAGGCGACGATCCCGACGGCTTCATGACCATGCCCGAGGTGATCCGCTACTTCGAAGCGTATGCCAAGTCGTTCGATGCGCCCGTACAGGAAGAGACTACCGTGCTCTGCGTCGAGCGCGCCGAGGGTGGCTATCGCGTGCAGACGGATCAAGGAGACTGGACCGCTCCCAACGTCATCATCGCGACGGGACACTGCGACGTTCCATTCGTCCCTGGACTCGCGGCGAATCTGAAGCCGGAGTTGCACCAGCTCGTGCCGTCCCACTACAAGAATCCCGAGCAACTTCCCGAGGGTGGAGTGCTCGTGGTGGGCGCATCCGCGTCGGGGATTCAGCTCGCGCAGGAGATTCATCAGTCGGGGCGCCCCGTGACACTGGCCGTGGGTCGCCACATCCGCATGCCCAGACGCTATCGCGGAAGAGACATCTCCTGGTGGCTCGAGGCGAGTGGCGTCTTGGCGGAACGTGCCGAGCGCGCCTTCGATCTGGAGTCGGCGCGGCGCCAGCCCTCGTTGCAGCTCGTCGGCACACCCGATCATCGGACCATCGACTTGGGGATCTTGCAGGAACGAGGCGTCCGCTTGGTCGGGCGTGTCGAGGACGCACGGGACTCGAAGATTCGCTTCTGCGATGACCTTCAGCACAACATCGATTCCGCCGAGCGAAAGCTCGAGAGGGTGCTCGACCGCATCGATGCCTTCATCGACGAAACGAGGATGAGCGCCGATGTGCCCGATCGTCGTCCCCCAATCGCAGCAGGCAACGGTGCAACGGAGCTCGACGTGCGAGGTGCCGGCATTACCACCGTGCTTTGGGCGACGGGTTTTCGGCGCCGCTATCCCTGGTTGAACGTTCCGGTGCTCGATATCCGCGGCGAGATCATTCACGACGGGGGCATCACCCCTGCTCCCGGGGTGTACGCGCTCGGTCTCAACTTTCAACGCACTCGCAAGTCCAGCTTCATCGACGGCGTTGGCAGCGACGCACGAACGATCGCGGCTCACATCGCTCAACGCTTCAACCGATCTTCCATCGCCGCCTAGGAGACGATGTCATGACGATGCAACCAATCAAAGACCGATACGACGTAGTCATCGTAGGGGCGCGCTGCGCTGGAGGCGCCACCGCCATGCTGTTGGCCGCGTCCGGCCTGAAGGTTCTCGCAGTCGACAAGAGCCCCCTCGGTGCCGACACGCTGTCGACCCACGCTCTGATGCGACCTGCCGTCTTGTTGCTTCACCGCTGGGGGTTGGTCGAGCGTCTCCGTAGAGAAGGGACACCTCCCATTCGCAAGACTTCATTCATTTACG
>DATIUW010000010.1:0-13064 GCA_035466435.1 Polyangiales bacterium
CGATTGGCGCGCCGCCCGAGGGGCGGCTTGCGTGCCCCAAGCCCACAAGTGCATCGGGGCACCTATGCAGGCCGCCCCGTCCCGTGGAGTCCCGTGTCGTGTTTTTCCGCGCCCCGGCGGACCTAGGAGCGGGTGCGTTGCCGCAGTCGAAATGTGGATGCCGGGGTTTGGGCGCTTCATCCCCATCCCGCCTCCCCCACGCTACCGCCTACCTCGTGTCGCGTTTTTCCGAGCCCGTGCTTGCGCGTCTATCGGAGCTTCGAGACTGCTTCGCCGATCCGCTTTAGGCCTTCTCGGATCGTGTCGTTCGAGGTGGCGTAGGAGATTCGAACGAAGCCCGGAGCGCCGAAGGCGGTGCCGGGGACGACCGCGCAGCGTGCTTCCTCGAGAAAGTACCCGGCGACGTCCAGATCGTTTTCGAGCTTCTTGCCACCGCCCTGCTTGCCCACCAAGGCCTGCACGTTGGCGAAGGCATAGAACGCGCCCTCCGGGACCCGGCAACGAATCCCTTCGATCGCGTTGAGGCCGTCGACGATGATACCGCGACGCACCTCGAAGGCCTTCCGCATCTCCTCGATCGGCTCCCAAGGGCCGCGAAGCGCGGCGATGGCCGCGTATTGCGCGGCTGCGGTCGGGTTCGTCGTCGATTGACCCTGAATCTTGTCGCAGGCCGCCGCGACGTACGCGGGGCCGAGCATCCAGCCGATTCGCCAACCGGTCATGGCAAACGTCTTACTGACGCCATCGACGATGATGATGCGATCCTGGAGCTCCGGGGCGACCTCTGCGATCGATTTCTGATCGAAGCCGCCATAGACGAGCTGTCCGTAGATTTCATCGACGATCACCCAGAAATCATGCTCGGCAGCGACTTCGGCGAGGGCCCCGAGCTCGTCACCGGTATACGCGGCGCCGGTGGGGTTGGAGGGCGAGCACAGAATGAGCGCCTTCGTCTTGGGCGTGATCGCCTCGCGTAGCTGTTCGGGCGTCATGCGAAATCCATCTGCCTCCGACGTCTCCACGATCACCGGATTGGCCCCGAACAAACGTACCTGCTCCGGGTAGCTCACCCAGTACGGAGCAGGAATCAAGATGTCGTCGCCTTCGTCGTAGAGAGCCAGCGCCAAGTTGAACAGCGTGTGCTTCGCGCCGACCGACACCACGACCTGCGAGGGGTCGTAGCTCACACCAGCGCGCCGCTTCGCGGACGATTCGCAGATCGCCTCGAGAAGCTCCGGAACCCCGCGAACCGCCGTGTAGCGAGACGCTCCCTTGTCGATCGCTTGCTTGGCCGCCTCGCAAATGTGCTTTGGAGTGTCGAAATCCGGCTCACCGACACTGAAGGAAAGCACGTCGATGCCCTGCTGCTTGAGCTCTCGTGCTCGTTGGGCGACGGCGACGGTGGCGGAAGGTTTGACGGCGCTGAGCCGCTGCGCGACGGGGATGGTCTGACTCATGTCGCGGGCTTAACACCGAAGTGAATCGGTATCAACGCTTCGCGGGCACGGCCTCGGCCAGCGCACGCAGATCGCGTTCCAGATCGGCAATGCCGTCGTTATTGGCGCGGTAGTACCCCCGAACGCGCGCCTGATGGTCGACCAACGCGAAGTAGTTCGAGTGCATGATCTCTTCGGCGCCCGCCGCCTGGCTCTCCCCGTCGCCCAGGCCGACCTTGAACCCGTCGACGACCAGAGCGCGGATGGCTTCTTCCTCGCCCGTGACGAAGCGCCAATTGGACTCGTCCAGCTCGTTCTTGGTCATGTAGGCCTTGATCACCTCGGGCGTATCGTTGTGGGGGTCCACCGTGACCGAGAGAAAGCTCACGCTCGGTACGTCGGATAGCCTGGTCTGGAGCCCGTCCAGATGTGCGGTCAACCGCGGACACGAGGCGCCGCAGTGAGTAAAGACGAAGTCCGCCACCCAAAGCCGGCCCGTCATGGAGTCCCGATTGAAGACCTGGGAGTCTTGGTCGAGCAGCGAAAATTCCGGGAGCTCCGTGATCACGGGTACGTCCTCGGCGCTCCTCTTGGAGCATCCGAGCAACGCGAGGACGAAGAGAGAGAGTACGAGAGTCTTAGAACGCATCGATGATGAGCACCGCGAACAGCGCAGTGAGGTACACGAGAGAAGCGACGAAGAGCTTCTTGGCCCAGGCATCGGAATCCTGTGACCACAAGCCGCGGATCGCCGTCCAGAAGAAATAGCCGCCAAGCGCCAACGCCGCGATCAAGTACAGGGTGCCTGCGAGACCATAGGGCACCAATAAGAGCGAGACCGCCCACAATGCCCCCGCGTACACCACCGACTGCACCTTCGCGGGACGGAGGCCCCGTACGGAAGGAAGCACCTTGAGCCCGGCCCGTTCGTATTCGTCCTGCCGGAAGACCGAGATGGCGATGAAATGGGGGATCTGCCAAAAGAACAAGATGCCGAACAACACCAGCCCTGGCGCTTCGATGCGGCCGGTGACTGCGGTCCACCCCATGAGCGGCGGCAGCGCGCCGGGAAGCGCGCCCACGAACAATGCCGCAGACGTGTATTGTTTCATGGGCGTGTAGATGGCGACGTAGCTGACCAGCGCGATGAAGCCGAGCAGGCCGGTCACCGGATTCACCGCCAGCGTCAGCGTCGGCACGGCGAAAAGCCCCATCGCGATACCGAGCGTCAGGGCCCACGAGGGCTCGAGTCGGCGATCGGGCAATGGGCGGTTCGCCGTGCGGGCCATCAGTCGATCGCTGTCGCGCTCTAGATAACAGTTGAGCGTGTTCGCGGCGCCCACGACCATGCCCGTGGTGAGGAGCATCACGGCCATCGAACCGACGTCGAGCGCCCCGGGCGCCAACCACATGCCGCCAGCCGCGGTCACGAGCACCATCAAGGTGATGCGAGGCTTGGTGAGCGCGATGAGGTCGCGCACGGTCAGCATCGTCGTAGTGGCTGGTCGAGTCGCTGCGGTCATGATGAGCTGCGTGGCGGAAGCGGGCGCGCACTCTGACCCCCTCGAATGAGACGGTCAAGCGCCCTCCGGAGGGGCTTGGGGGCAGCTCGTCGACCGGTCAAGAGCTCGCGCTGAAGGCTGCGATCAAGGCGAGGACCCCGGCCACCGCAAGAGCCACCCCAACCGCCAGCATGATCCAGGGAGTGCCTGATTTCGCCCCGCTTCCTATCGGTTCGATCGGCCGAACGGGCTCTGCAGGGGGAGGCGGCGGGATGGGGGTCGGGAGGCTGACCGAGCTGGCTTCCCCAGCTTCGACCTGCAGCACGCTCTCGAGCGCTCTGGCAAAGTCGGCCGCCGACGCGTATCGGTCGTCGGGCTCCTTGGACAGCGACACCATCACCACTTCTTCGAGTCCCTCGGGAAAGGTCAAGTCGGGGCGCCTCTTGGAGAGCGGAATCGGCGGCGCGTTCACGTGCAACTGAATGTACTCGATGGGCTGCTTGGCATCGAACGGAAGCTTGCCGGTCAACAGCTCGTAGAGAATCACACCCAACGAGTAGATGTCCGATCGCGCGTCCATCGTCTTGCCATGCGCCTGCTCGGGGCTCATGAACTCGGGCGTTCCAAACACCATTCCCTGCTGCGTGAGCACCATGGACCCGGGCCGCATCTGCCGCTCCGTGACCTTGGCGAGACCGAAGTCGAGCACTTTGGGGAAATCCCGAATGCCTCCTTGATTCGTGATGAAGATGTTCTCCGGCTTGAGATCGCGATGGACGATGCCGGCCCTATGAGCCTCCTCCAGAGCGCCGCAGACCTGAATCATGATCCGGATGGCGCGCGCGGGCTCGATCGCCCCTTCCGAACGGACGATCTGCGCGAGGTTGCGGCCCACCAGATGCTCCATCACGAAGTAGCAAGCTCCATCTTCGAGCTGCCCGTACAGAAACACGCGCGCCGTGTTCGGGTGTGAAAGCTGGCTCATGGCGCGTGCCTCCCGGCGAAAGCGCGACACGAGGTCGCTCCGGGACAGGTACCGCGAATGCAATATCTTGATCGCCACGTAGCGATTCATGTCGGGCTGCTCGGCCCGATACACCGCGCCCATCCCGCCCTTGCCGATCTTCTCGACGATGCGGAACTGTCCGGCCACCTCTTTGCCGAGATAAGGATCGCTCACGGCACCAGATTAGCACCCGAGATGGGGGGCGGTGAGGAAAGTGCGAGCAAGGCCAAGGTAATCCAGGTCGCATCGGCGATCAGCAGATGTCCGAGCTGCATCCACACCGGCGCCAGGAGGGCCACGTTCAATAGCCCCACCCCTATTTGCAGTAACACCAGCGCGCCGAGCGTGACGGGAAGCGCTCGAATCGATGCCGTCGTACCCCGTCGCAGCAATAGCGCTGCCAACCAGATCAGGTAGCCGGATCCGAGCACGGCTACCACGGGATGCCACATGCGGAGCCGCAGAAAAAGGTGAGAAGAAGGAGAGAAGTCCTCGCGCAGTCCCTGGACGAGGTCGGTTGCGGGGAAAAGGGTATCTCCCAACGCAGCGACCGCACCGCTCATGCCCACGAAGAGCACGATGCCGGCGGCGGCTCCGAACAACAAACGGGATTGCCGGTCTCGGGGGAAGCGGATGCCTAGCTCCTTTCGCGCACTCATCGCCAGCCAAGTGAGCGCAGCGAGCAGCAGGAACGTATTGACCAGATGTGCCGCCATCCATGCCGCGCGGGCTGTCGATGGATTGTCGGCCACCATGCGGAACAGAACCAGACCTGCGCCCACCAGCGCCTCGGTCGTCATGAAGAAGAAGCTCCACCCCGCCGCGGATCTCGTTGCATGTCCGCGCGGCAACTGGCGCGATGCGACCACCCACATGAGCAGGGTCCATATCCATGCGATACCGGACGTGACTCGGTGTGTGAGCTCGACGATCGTCTTCGTCGAGGGTTCTACCGGGATGGCGACGCCGTTGCACAGCGGCCAATGGTCGCCGCAGCCATCGCCTGAAAGCGTGGCGCGCACGTAGGCACCCCAGAGCACGACGGCTATGGTGTAGACGAGCAGCGCGATGGCCGCCCCGGCGAACCTGTTGGCGGAGCGCACCGCTGAACGATGGGTTCGAAGCTACGGCTCGTCAACGATCTCGAATTGCAGCGCCAGAGGTTCGCCACCACGGCGATAGTCGACGACCAGCTTCGAAGCGGTCCGGAGATCTCGCCAAACCGCCGCCGCTTGCTCGGGGCGCTCGATGGGCTTGCCGTTGACTCGGGTGACCGTGTCACCCGGACGAAGATCGAGCGATGCGAATGCTGGCTCGCCGGGGAACAAGCTGACGATGCGGAAGCCCACGAACGAGCCTTTGTGGAATGCCGGCTCCGTCTCGACGTGTTGCAAGAAGCGACCGAGACCTCGGTCGAGCACCGCCAGGAGCTCAGTGCGCGAGATGGTTCCGGAGGAAACCCGCTCGGAAGGGGCCTGCAGTCGGCTTTGCACCGCGGGCTTTCGGGGCGGTTCGTCGGCAGTCTCCCACGTTTCTTCACCCGCGGAAGACTCCCAGGTCGAGTCCTCCATCATCTCCTCTCGAAGCTTGCTCTGTTCGCAGCCGAGTACGCCAGACAGCATCAGCGCGATCAGCACCGTCGAATGGTGGCTCATTTGGACTCTCCTCGCAGTGTCATCACCTCTTCCCAAATCGCGTCAGCGACCTCGTCTACGCCTCGGCTCGCGTCGATGTGCCGAATTCTATCCGTCGGGAACAACGCGTCGATGTTTTCGTAGAACTTCGCCAGCTCCGCCTGCATCTCGGTGACCTCGTAGAGCTCCGGATTCGTAGAGCGCAGCCCACGCCTTGTCGCGGCGACATCCGCGTCCACGTCGAGGACGAGCGTGAGGTCCGGTCGACGCGCACGACGATTGATCTCCAAGACCCAAGCGGATACGTCGGGGCCGCCGCCGCTACTGACCGTCTGATAGGCGACGGAGGAATGATCGTAGCGGTCCGATATCACCGACACACCGTCGTTTAGGTTTGGAAGGATTTCCGCTTCCAGGTGGTCGAGACGGTCTGCTGCGAACAGGGCCGCCATCGTGGCCCAGCTCGGTGGGCGGGCTCCGTGACTTCCCGGCACCACCACGCGACCGATCAAGATCTGCCGAATGAGCACGCCGACCGGGCCATCGCTCGGCTCCCGGGTCATGTGAACGGGCAGTCCCTTGCCGGTGAGCCGGCCCGCCAGGATGGAGCACTGGGTCGTCGTGCCCGAGCCGTCGATGCCCTCGATCACGATGAAGTGGCCCTCGATCACCTGCGCTCCTTCGCGCTTCCGAACTTGAACGTCGCGCCGAGCTGGCCGTAGACACGCGAGTCGCGCCGGCCTCCTCCAAATACGTCTCCGAGCACTCGCCGGTCGTTGCCGGCAATGATGCCCTCTACCTCAAGCCACACGTTCCACTTTCGAGTCACGACGAATTCGAGGGAGCCCCCGAGACGCCCTCGCACCAAGTTTTGGCGAGAGCTCGCCACGGCGATGCTGCTGTTGCGACCATCGAAATCCCACCGGTCGCTGTTGAAGTCAAACGCCATCCAAACCGAGAGGGCTCCGCGAGGGGGAAAGTGCAAGCTGACGATGCCGTCGAGGCTCATGAAGAAGTTGTTCGTCGGATGGCTGTTTCCCAACACGTCCCGTTTGGACGGCCCGGCCCCGCCGCCAACCTGAAAGTCGGCGCCCAGAGAAAAGTTCCGGGACACTTTCCAGCCTACTTTCGTGCTGAGGCTCACGTCGGTCAGGCGTCCGAAGCTGCCGACGAAGATTCCGAGGTCGAGGAACTTGGTAATCCCGGCGCGCATACCGAGGGACGCGAGCCAGGGCCATCCACTCGAGAAATCGAGCGTTGCGACGCCGACCGGGACTGGCGCCCCAGCATGCGTCACCGTGTTGCGGAGCGGATCTCGGCGCTGCGCTTCCTTGTCCGACTGGTGCCCGGCCGGCAAAACGGTCGGGGTCATGATCACTTGGATCAGGCGCACCCGAGATGATTTCTCGAGACGAATCTGCTCCGTGTAATTCTGGTATCCGTCGGCCCGCACCTCGAGCTGGTGGAACCCATCGGGCAGATCACCCTCCCAGGGAACAGGACCGCGGGACTCGCCATTGACGAAGACCTGAGCCCCCTGCACGTTCGCCTCGATGCGAACCGAAACGCCCAGCGGATTGAGCTCGGCGTAGACATCGCAGTTTCGTCCGGGACCGACCGAGCAGGCGCGACGAACCTCGCGATAGCCCGGCGCACGGACCACGATGGAGTGCGTGCCCTCTTCGGCCGGCTCGATCATGATCGGGGGGTTGCCGTATTCCTCTCCATCGATGACGACGGTGGCATCGGGAACGTTGGCCCGGACCAGGATGCGCGCAAGATCGGTGCTCGCGGTGGTGAAGCGTAGCGAAGCGACTCGCTCGCGCCCGGCCACCACCGTGACGGTCTGCTCGACCGGCTCGTATCCGGCCGCCCGCGCGACCACGACGTGCTCGCCGGGGCTCAGCCCAGCTTTGGCCGCCGGGGCCACGCCGATGTCCACGCCATCCAAGCTGACGATGGCGCCCGGAACGTTCGTGATCACCCGCAAGCTTCCGAGCTCGGGCGCGATGCGAATCGAGGCGTCGACCACCGTTCGCTGGCCCGCCTCGATGGTCACCACCTGGGAGAAGGCTTCGTACCCCTCGCCTGGGCTCTGAATTTCGACCACGTGCTCGCCCGCGGTCAGACCGTCGACGACCAATGGGGTCGCACCGCGACGCTTTCCGTCGATCAAGACCGGAATGCCAGTGACGTCGGCATTGACCAGCAAGGACCCGGTGCCGGGCTCTTTGGGCTCTTGAGGCGCGAGCGTCACCGGCAAGCTCAGCACCTCCCCCGACTCCAGCTCCACCCATTTGGAGAACGTCACGAATCCCCGCTTGCCTACCTGAATCAAGTGCCGACCCGGACGAAGCGTCTTGCGTAGGGGCACGTTGCCCGATGGCTCGCCGTCGATACGAATGGCTGCGCCCGAAGTGGCATCGTCACCCGCCGTGATCACGACGACCGCCGGTGCGGATTCCTGCCCCGAGGCGCCAGCGGCAACGCAAAGCAACGCGACGACGACGACCCATGCAAAACCCACGATGCCAAGCAGCGAACGCATAATCCCTCGGACGCGCGCCGATACGGCCGATTCACCGTACCCCCGCGTCACGTCCGTGTTTACCGCCACGCTCCGGACCCGCCCAATAAATGACCGTCGTCTTTGGTGAGGCGAGAATTTTCGAACGAAGCCAGGCTCAAGGAGCGACGAAGAGCGCTTCGAATGGATCGAGGGCTTCAGGATCGGTCTCGTCGGGAGCGCCCAAAGCCGGTAGCGTTCTCGGCGGCGGAGCCGGGTCGCCGACACGGTAGAAGCGAAAATCTTCGAGCTCCGCCAGCCCGTATTCCAACGCCTCGGGGCCGATGCGTTCGCGTTTGGCCATGTGCTCGAGCAAGCGGCGCATTCTGCTTTTCATCGAACGCGTGAGCGCTCCCCGCTCGTACGAAACGTGATACCGCTTCGGTGAGGGAAGCATGCAGGCGAGAAAGGCCGCTTCGGCGGGGCTCAGCTCATGGGGCTCGCGGCCGAAATAATAGGCAGCCGCATAGCGCAACCCATAGACCTCCGGACCGTACTCGATCACGTTGACGTATAGCTCGAGAATCTCGTCCTTCGTGAGCGCATCCTCGAGCCACCAAGTGAGAATGACTTCCTGGACCTTCCGCGCGATGTTCTTATCGCGCTGCAGATAGAGATTCTTGGCGAGCTGCATCGAGATTGTGCTCGCGCCGACCACGTAACGGCCCTCCTCGAGGTTGCGCACCAATGCATCACGGATGGCCCACGGCGCGAACCCACCGTGCTCGTAGAAGGCGCCGTCTTCGTGGCTGATCATCGCAGGAACGACGAATGGGCTGATGTCGGCCAGGGCCACCCAGGTTTCCGTTCCGGGGCCGGTGCGGATTTCGAAGATTGTTTCGTCGGGCTCCATCACCCTATGACGAAACGGCTCCTGAAATCGCTCGACGCGGACCCAGCGCGGCGCTTGCTCGAATTGGCACAGATTGCGAACCCGAATCGAAAGCTCCGTCGCTTCGAGCTCACGAGAATCGAGCGAGATTCGCCCGATCCCGCTCCAGGTGCCCGACCATTCGAAACCGACGAGGGATCCGAGCAAGTCGTCGGGAATGGCTCCGACCACGTCGTTGCACGGAGTGGGAGGCAGCTTCGCGGTCAGGTCCACGCGGTAGTGGTCCGGCGTATGCTCGAGCTCCCCCTCGATCAGCATCTGCGCGCGTCCGAGGTGGATCTCTCCGCGTTCGACGGCCAGACGCCGCTCTTCGGGATACCAGACTCCCCGTCCGGTGACCTCGAGGTGGATGTGCTCGACGGGCTGCGGCGCAATGCGTTCGGACGACAGAGCGAGCTCGCGAAGCTCGAGCCTTCCGTCGATGTGCATGCGGTCGGGGGATTGTGCAACCAAGTCCAGCTCCGCATCGAGCGTGCCGGCCTCGGGATCGTAGAGCGACAATTCTGGAAGGAAGGGCGCCACGAGCGCGAGAGAAATTCCCCGAAGCGCCACGCTTCCCTCGGCACGAGCCTCGGCGGGCACGATTGACAGATCGACTCGCATGACCCCCTTGCGAGTGGTCTGTCCGCTCAACGTCACCCGGTAGCGACCACGCTCGTCGCCCTGCAACCTCAGCGCGAAATCGCGTAGACGCTCCACACGGTCGGCCGACACCCGGCTCTCGACCTGTACGTCCGAAACCATGATGTCGGCCCCGGGAGCCAAGCGGGCGAACATCCGAGTCGGAGCCGGCGCGGACGCCGGGCTCGCGGACGCCGATGAGCCCAGCGCGTCGGCGGCGTCGGGTACGGGCTCGAGTGGCGATGCCGGTCGAAGGACGGCAACCGCATCGCGGATACGCGCCGCCAGAGCTCTCTTTGGCCCATCTCCTCTGCGCACCGAGCGCACGTTCGCGCGGTCGATGGTCAGCTCCCGGAGCTTCCAGCCGTCTTCCATGCGACGGAGCTCGAGGCTGGTGGGCCCGACGTGCGCATGGTCAGCTTCCGGTACACCAACCATCGTGTCTTCGATGCTTACATGAAGGTCGCTCGATTTTTTCTGGACACTCACGTTCCGAAGAAGCGCGAGCGGTCCATCCGCATCGACCGCTCGGACATTCAAGTCCATGATCTCGTACTCGCGTCCGCTGCTCACCGGCTTCGAGGAACGCTCGGACTGCGCGGTCTTGGACGCCGGGGCGATTCCGTCTTTCAGGAGCTCGATGGACGTGGCCAGCTCTTCTTGTCGAAAGTCGGCGAGCACGTCGACTCCGCGCGCCGAGATTCTGCGGACGGCCCGAGTGCCACGAAACGACGCGGCAACGAGATTCATCTGCACGTGCACTCGCTCGATCTTCACCACGAGTCCGCCGTGCGCTCCGAGCATCTCGACGCCGGAGAGCTCGACTCCGCCGAAGGAGACGTTCGCCTTTTCGATCGTCGTCTCCAAGCCGAAGCGGTCGCGAATGAGAGCAGCGGCTTGCGTGGTCGCCCGGGCCGAGCCCCAGACGAAAATTCCGGTGACCAACAGCAGCACGACCAGAACCGCTACCAACCACGCACGTCGCTCGCCGAGGGACCCCAGCATTCGCCGAGAGTATGCCGTGGTTGCAACTCGAAGCCTAATAAAGCTTTCGGCTGTCGATCTGAATCGTCACGGGCCCGTCCACCTCGGATTGCACGAGCATCATGGCGCGAAAGGTGCCCGTTTCGACCGGCAGGCCCTTGGTGCGCAATGCGCCGACCACTTCCGAATAGAGACGCTCGGCGTCTTCGGGGTCTGCCGCTTCATCGAACGAAGGACGCCTTCCGCGACGCACGTCGCCGAACAGCGTGAATTGAGAAACGACCAGAATCGCGCCTTCGACGTCCTGCACGGAAAGCGACATGCGTCCTTCCTCGTTGGGGAAGACCCGCAACCCTGCGATCTTGTCGGCAACGTACTTCACGTCCTTGGCCTCATCATCGCGCGCCGCGCCGAGATAAACCAGGAGCCCAGGGCCGATGGCGCCGACGCGCTCGCCATTGACCGTGACACTCGCTTTCCGAACTCTCTGGACGACCGCGCGCATGCACGTTGAGGTAGCACAACGCAAATCGTCTTGCCCACGCGTGCCGATGCTCAATACTCACCCGCCATGAAGCCGGTTGTGGGTCTCACGGGTGGGATTGCGTGCGGGAAGACCACCGTCGCGGAGATGTTCGGCGATCTCGGAATTCCGATCGTCGACGCCGACGACTTGGCGCGAGAGGTGGTAGAGCCCGGTACGCCTGGGCTGCAACGCGTCGTCGACGAGTTCGGCAAGGGCGTGCTCGACGCCGAGGGCCGACTCGATCGGAAGAAGGTCGGTGACATGGTCTTCAACGACAAAGAAGCCCGCGACACGCTGAATTCGATCTTGCACCCGTTGATCGGAGCCGCGGGTGCGGAACGCCTTCAGGCACTCCAGGACCACCCCGCTCCATACCTCGTGTACGAGGCTGCGCTATTGGTGGAGACGGGCTCGTACAAGGCATTTTCGGCGCTGGTCGTCGTGAGCGCCGACGAATCCTTGCAGCGGCTTCGGTTGATCGCGAGGGACGGGTACACGGTTGGCGAGGCCAACGCCCGAATTGCCTCGCAGCTTCCGCTCGCGCGCAAGATCGCAGTGGCCGACTACGTGGTGACCAACAATGGAGACCTCGAGGCTACACGTCAGCAAGTAGGCGAGGTACACGCAAAGCTCGTCTCGCGCTTCACCCCCAAGGAGTCCCACTGATGGCCACGATGGCGCGTTCGGCACTGGTCACCGGATTTCCACGGCGTCAGCCTGCCGTGCACTTGGTTCGAGAGCTTGCGCTGCAATCCGATCTTTCGGTTTGCGCCCTCGTCCCAGAGAGTCAGCAGGAGCGGGCTTTCGAGCTCATCGACGCACTCCCGGCCTCGAGCCGCAATCGCGTCTCGGTTTGGGTGGGTGACCCTCGCTCCATCGATCTGGGTTTGAGCGGCGAAGAGCTTCGCATGCTGTCCGAACGCATCGAGGTCATCCATCACTGTTCCTGCGTCACCGATCCGGCTGGAACCAAGGAAGAAGCTGAGGGAAACGTTCAGGCGACCGCAGAGATTTTGGAGATGGCGGAGGCGGCGCCTCGATTGAAGCGCCTGGTGTGCTGGTCGAGCACGACCGTTTCGGGCAATCGTGAGGGATTCGTCAAAGAGACCGACCTCAGTGACGAGATGGGTTTTCGGAATCCCATCGAAGAGTCTCTCTACTTCGTCGAGCGCATGCTCGAGGAGTCGGCCGCCGAGCTTCCGATCATCGTGCTCCGCCCTGCGCTCATGGTCGGCGATTCCATGACGGGTGAAATCCAGGATCTGAGCGGTTTTTACCTATTGATCCGTTTCCTGTTGAGCGCCCCGGAAGACTTCCGGATTCCCGCGCCCACCCACGCCGGCGTTCGAATCAGCACGGTACCCGTGGACTACGCCGTCAAAGCCGGGCTGCGGATCGCACAAGACGAGCGGGCCGCGGGACGCACGTTTCACATCGTCGATCCGAAGCCGCTCACGGTGCAACATGCGCTTCACCTGTTTGCCGAAGCGACCGGGCGCCCTGCTCCGAAAGAGCACGACCCCTTGAATCTCGCCACTGCTCTGATGAGGGCTCCAGGCCTCCAACGATTCACGCACACGACCCGCGCTTTCCTCGACCAGTTGAAGACCGACGTCATTTACGACGATCGCAACACGAGAGAGCTCCTGGCAGGCACTACCATCACGTGCCCACCACTCGAAAGCTACGTCGACGCAATGGTAGCCAGAGCCCGCCAGGATTGACTCAGCACACACGGCGCCCGTACCCCGAGCCCCGAAACTCGATCCAGCGTCAGTGTCCGCTACAGGGCCAGCGACACGAACCGCGATCCCCGGAGGACGGGTCGCGACGGCATAAGGACCGGGCTCGGAAAAACGCGACACGGGGTTCCACGGAACGGGGCGGTTTGCAAAGG
>DATIUW010000011.1:0-41877 GCA_035466435.1 Polyangiales bacterium
ACCAAGTCGGGCCTGTCCATTCCGAGTCGCAGAGCCCCGAACCCGCCCGAGGAGCGCCCCACCACGGCCCGGGCCTCCCGCTCTGGAATCGTCCGAAGCTCGGCGTCGAGGAAGGGAACGATCTCGTCGGCCAAGTAGGTCTGATAACGGCCGGTGCCCTCGGAATCGAGGAACTGCGAGCCCCCCCAGCGGTTGAAGCAATCAGGCAGGGCGATGATGGCAGGCTGGCTCTCGCCTCGCTCCACGAGCTGATCGAACAGCTCGACCGTATTCGGCTTCCAGGGGCTCCACCCGACGATCGAATGGTTGGTGGCGCCAAAGCCCGCAAGCATCATCACGACCGGAAAACGCCGCTCTCCATCGTACTGAGGTGGCAGGTACGCGTAGAGAGCGCGCTCGTGCGGATCACCGAGCGGGTTGTCCCGCAGGCAGCGGCTTTCGTGACGGAAGCGGACGATCCGGCCCTTCATTGGCGGCCTTCGCATAGCACATTCGCACTATCGCTGCGGGAAATACTCGAGAGCGGCTACATCCGATCGACCACGCCGATCCCCACGAGCCCGAGGCCTCGCCGGATCTGTCGTGCGGTCAATGCCGTCAGACCCAGGCGGCTGGCGCGCGCGCCTCCCTCGGCGTCCAGGACCGGACACTCCGCGTAAAAGCCGTTGAAGGCGCGGGCAAGCTCGTAGACGTGCTCGCAGATCACGTGCGGCTGGCTCGTGGCGCCCGCGTGGTACACGGCATCGGCGAATCTGAGCAGATGCTTGCCGAGGGTGAGCTCCGCGGGGGCATCGAGCGAAATGGTCGCGCTGCCAGCCGTCGCCTCCATGTCGACGCCACCTTTGGCGAAGATCGAAACGCAGCGGGCATAGGCGTATTGCAGATAGGGTCCGGCGTTTCCCTGAAACGAAATCATCTTGTCCCAATCGAACTGGTAGTCGCTCAGGCGGTTCTGGCGGAGGTCAGCGTACTTGACGGCGCCGATGCCGACGACGCGCGAGACGTCGTCCATTTCTTCGGGGCGCACCCGGAGCCGGCCCTCGGCGATCCCTTCGTCGATCCGCTGCCGAGCGCGCTGCTTGGCCTCTTCGAGCAGCGATACCAGGGTGATCACGTGCCCGCTCGCATCCCGTGTTCTGAGTGGCTTCCCATCGGGTCCGAGCACGGTGCCGAAGCCCACGTGCTCGAGCTCCATCTCGACGCCGAGCAACTTCATCACGGTGAAGAGCTGCTGAAAGTGAAGCGCTTGGCGGCTGTCGACCACGTACAACGCGCGATCGGCCTCGAAGTGGTCCCTTCGATGGAGGACCGTGGCGATGTCGGTCGTGGAATAGAGGAACGCACCGTCCTTTTTCTGCACGATGAAGGGCGTTTTTTGTTTTCGAAGCGCTTTGGGAGCCTCGGGGACTTCGTCCCAAAAGATGCAGACCGCGCCTTCATCCTTGCGCGCAATGCCCCGCGCGAGCAGCTCGTCGACCACCCCTTGGAGCGCGTCGTGATAGGCGCTTTCTCCGAGCCACACGTCGAACGAAACGTCGAGCTCCTCGTAGACCTGGTCGAGCGCGCGCCGGCTCACCTCGACGAAGTGCTCCCAGAGCCTGCGGTTGTCCGCGTCCCCGCCCTGTAGCTTGGCGAGCTCTTCCCGCGCGCTTTCGGCGAAGCGCTCGTCTTTTGCAGCGCGCTCCGAGGCGAGCTTGTAGACCCGCTCGAGCTCCGCGATCGGGTCGCTCCGCAGGGCCTCTTCACTGCCCCATTCGCGCATACCGACGATCAGCAGGCCGAACTGGGTGCCCCAATCTCCGAGATGGTTGTCCCGGATGACGTCGTGTCCCATAAAGGACAGGATGCGCGCGATCGCATCGCCGATGATCGTCGAACGCAGATGGCCCACGTGCATTTGCTTGGCGATGTTCGGGCTCGAAAAGTCGACGATGATCTTCGAGGCGTCCTCGACCGCCGGTACGCCATCGCGTGCGGCATCACGCAGCGTCTCGGTGAGCTGTGATGCGATCCACGACGGCGCAAGATGAAGATTGATGAACCCCGGCCCTGCGACCTCGGCTTTGTCGATCGCGTCGAGGCTCGCCAAGGCCTCGGCGATCGGCTGCGCCAGCTCGCGGGGGGGCTTCTTCAGCTCCTTGGCGAGGGGCATGGCCCCGTTGAGCTGAAAGTCGCCGAACTTCGGATCCTGAGTCGGGCGGACCATCGCCGGCCGGGATCCGTCGAGGCGCAGCGCTTTCATGATGGCCTCGGAGCCCGCGGACTCCAGATATCGCTCGAGCAGCATCGCTGGAGGGATACCAGAAAAAATCGGCCCGTCCCCTTTTTCTCTGCGTGGTACGCTCCGGCGCCGTGAACGTGATTCGCACCATGATGGATGGGCTGAAGCCCATGATTCGCGTGCGCCGCGCGATCCTCGGGCCGAGGCGGCCGACGTGGACGCTCGAGCTCGAGACGGTCGCCGAAGTGCTGCGCCGCTCCGCGACGCTTTCCACCGTGATGCCGCTTCGCATCCAGCGCCGCGTCATCGATCCTCCGCGGCCGAAGACCGAGCCGATGCGCCAGGTCGACATGACCCCGGTCGATGCAGGCGGCGTCCGAGCCGAATGGTTCTCGCAACCGCACAGCGATGCCAACCGCGTCGTTCTCTACCTGCACGGCGGCGGGTACTCGACCGGGTCCATCAATTCGCATCGAGATTTCCTCGCGCGGCTCTGCATCGCCGGCGGGATGCGCGTGCTGGCGGCCGATTACCGTCTCGCGCCCGAGCATCCGTTTCCCGCGCAGCTCGAAGATGCGCGGCGGGTTTACTCGTGGCTGATCGAGGAGCAGGGCATTCACCCCGATCACATCGTGATCGGCGGCGAGTCCGCCGGCGCGGGATTGACGCTGTCCACCCTGGTGGCGCTCCGCGATGAACGGCTGCCGCTGCCGGCCGGAGCCGTCCTGGTGTCGGGCTGGTTCGACCTGGAACCGCGCAGCACCTCCATGCATTTCAACAGGCATTACGACTTCGTGACCCGGATGAGCGTCCGCACGATGGCCAAGCGGTTCGCGCCGCGGCAGGAGCACGCCAACCCTTTAGTGTCACCCGTCCACGCCCACATGGAGGGCCTTCCCCCGCTCCTCATCCAGGTCGGAGCCGCGGAAACCCTGCTAGATGACAGCCTTCGGGTCGCGGAGCGGGCTCGATCGGCCGGCGTCGACGTCAGGCTCGAGGTGTGGCCCGACATGATCCATGCCTGGCACGTCTTCGCGCCCATGCTGGAAGAGGGACGTCGGGCGATCGACCGCATCGGCGAATTTGTGAGGCAAATCACCCACGAATAGCGCCCTGTCCAGCTTGACGCGGGCGCTCCCTGCCCCCACCTATCTTACCGCCGGCATCTATCAGGGCCGCCGTCCGTAACGGCGAACCGGAAGGTGACCGACTCGAAGATTGGAGGCTGACGTGGCGCAAGCAATCAACCGCTATCGTGCGGATCTACGAGACTTTCGTTTCCTCTTTTTCGAGCAGTTCGATCTGCCCGCCCTGCTCGGCAAGGAACCCTTCCGCGAATGGGGAGCCGACGAGTGCAACATGGTGCTCGACGAGGTCTACCGCTTCGTGTGCGACGTCACGGGGCCACTCAATGGCATCGGCGATGAGCAGGGTTGCCGTCTCGAAAACGGCCGCGTCATGACGCCGGATGGTTTCAAGGAGGCCTGGGACCAGCTCTGGGAAGCGGGCTGGCGCACGATCGCAGCGCCCTCACGATGGGGCGGCCAAGACGCGCCGACCATGCTCGGCTCGTTCGTCGAGGAGATGCTCTGCGGCGCGAACACCGCGTTCACGATGTACACGGGGCTCACGCTGTCGGCGGCCGAGCTCTTGGTCGAGTTTGGCACCGAGGAGCAGAAGCAGAAGTACGTACCGAAGATGCTGAGCGGCGAGTGGACGGGGACCATGTGCCTGACCGAGCCGCACGCCGGATCGGACGTCGGCTCTGCGACCACCATGGCCACGCGCAATGGCGACGGCACCTACAACGTTCGCGGTACCAAGATCTTCATCAGCGGCGGCGACAACGACCTCGGCGAAAACGTGATCCATCTCGTGCTCGCCCGGATCGAGGGCGCCGAGCCTGGGACCAAGGGGCTCTCGCTCTTCATCGTTCCGCGCGTGCGCATCGAGACGGACGGGTCGCTCGGCGAGACCAACGACGTCACCGTGCCGTCCATCGAGCACAAGATGGGCATCAACGGCTCGGCGACCTGCGTGATGAACTTCGGTGACGAAGACGGCTGCATCGGCGAGGTCGTCGGGGGCATCGAGCATCAAGGCATTCGCCAGATGTTCCACATGATGAACGCCGCTCGGATCGGCGTGGGCATTCAGGGCTTGGCCGTCGCCTCCGCGTCTTATCTCAGCGCGCTCGAGTACGCGCGCGAACGCAAGCAGGGCTCCAGCATCAAGCAGTTCAAAGACGCGAACGCACCCCGCGTGCCCATCATCGAGCACCCCAACATTCGCCGCGATCTGCTCGACATGAAGGCGCGGGTGGAGGGCATTCGTGCGCTGATCATGAAGTTGTCGAATCACGCCGATCGTCTGCGGGCGACCCAAGGCAAAGACGACGAATCCGAGGCCTACCACAAGGGGCAGATCGACCTGCTCACCCCCCTGGTCAAGGCCTACGGCACCGACGCTGCGTTCGAGGTGTCGAGCCGGGCCATCCAGGTCTACGGCGGCCATGGATACCTCAAGGACTACCCGGTCGAACAGTACTGCCGCGATTCGAAGATCTTTCAGATCTACGAGGGCACCAACTTCATTCAGTCGATGGACCTGGTCAGCCGCAAGCTCGGTCAGGCGGGAGGCGCCAATACGCAGGCGTTCCTGATGGACATCCAGAAGTTCATCAACGCCAACAAGGACACGCCGGAGCTCGCACGGGGCATCGGCCACCTTCAGGCCGCGCACGAGGCGGTGGCTGCCTCGGTCATGCAGTTCATCGGTTGGTTCAAGGGCGGCAAGATCGAGCACATTCCGCTCGGGGCCGAGGACTTCCTCAGGGTCATGAGCGAGCTGGCCGTGGGCTGGTTGCTGCTCGAGCAAGCCGCGATCGCGCTCGAGAAGCTGCCCGAGACGTCCGAGACGCACCCCGATCACGCCTTCTACACCGGCAAGAAGTTCGCAGCGCAACACTTCGCGAACAGCGTGTTGGCCACGCTGCCGAGTCGGGTGCAGCGCCTCAGCGCGATCGAGACGCTTCCAGCTCAGATTCCCGACGAAGCGTTCGCCGCGGTCTGATCGAACATGCCGCCTGGTTGCCGGGTCTAACGCTTGGCCTGGCAGCTCGGGCAGATGCCGTAGAGCTCCAGCTTGTGCCGCACCAGGCGGAAGCCGTGCCTCTCTGCGACCTGACGCTGGAGCTTCTCGATGGCGTCGTCCTCGAACTCGATGATCTTCTCGCACTCGACGCAGATGAGATGGTCGTGGTGCTCGTCCTGCCAAGCGACTTCGTAGCGAGAGACGCCATCGCCAAAATGACGCTCGAAGGCGAGCCCGCACTCCTTGAGCAACTTGAGTGTGCGGTACACGGTCGCGTAGCCGATTTTCGGCTCGTCGATGCGCACCTGGTCGAGCAAATCCTCGATGGAAAGGTGTCCGTCGCTCGCGAAGAACTTCTCGGTGACGATGCGCCGCTGCTCCGTAGACCGCAGACCGTGCCGGGTCATGTAGTCATTCAAGCGAGCACGAAGTTGCTCGACGTCACGTTCGGCGTGGTCTCCCATTCGCGCTGCCTACCCGACTCGTTCCTAAGGTAACATCGTGAATTTGTCCATCCCCATGGTTGAAGCCGAACGACAATTTCAGGAATTTCGTCGGGCGATCACATTGTCACCCGTCGCCGCCGCGTTGATCTTGGCAGCGCTTTGGCTCGCGGGTGTTCCGGAAACGCAGCCCGATCTCCGATTCAGCGCACCGCTCGCGGCCCGTCCCGGGACGACGGTGGGTCTGCGCGCGTGGCTGCTGGTCGACGACGATCGAGGCCGTACGGCCGTTGTCGCGCCAAGAGTCGAGGTCGAGCTACGCAACGATGCCGGGCTCGTCCTTGCGAGCACGACCTTGGTCGGATCGCACGCGCAGGGCAGCGAGGGCAGCTTAGCCATACCCGAAGCCCTCGATGGGGTGCTCACACTCGCCGCGTCAGCGGAAGTCGACGGCAAAGCCGTGACGGTGGAGCGGACGCTCTACGTCCAGGAGGAGATCGAATCGCGCGCGCCCAAAGGCCGCGCGGTCAATGCATTTCAGATGTACGAGCTCGGACCGCTTCGCACCCCGGGCGAGCGAGACCAAGAGACGATCCTCGATCCGCGCATCGAGGAAGGCGCGTGCGTGCCCGAGCTGCGATGCTGGCTCTCGGTCTGGGTAGGCCGTCGATCGGGTCGGGTACGGATCGTTCCGCGTGCCGGCCTGCGCTCCGAATCGGCCGCGGAGACCGTTCGCGACGGGTTCGCCCGCTTTCCTCTCATCGTGGGGGCCGCCGAAGCGCTCGTCGAAGTCGAGCTCTTCGACGAGGCAGGCAGGCGGATCGCCGCGCGCGAGGTCCGGCTCCCCGTGGTGCAGGGCGGCTTCGTTGCGCGCGCCTCGGTCCTCGGCGGCCGCGTCCGGGTCGAATGGGAGCAACTGGGTGAGCCCACCCCGATTTCGATCGACGTCTTCCACGGCGACCGATGGGTCGATGCGCTTTCCCTCGTCCCGGCCGAGCCGGTGTTTTCGGCGCCGGGTCCCGGCGTGTGGCGGCTCCAAGCGCGCACGGATCTCTTTTCCGACGATACCGCCGCAGTTTCCTTCGTCGTGGTCCCTTCGTTGCAAGCGGACGCGACTCCTCCCCTGCGGGCGGCTGCGGAGGCCATCCTCGCCGAGGCGGACCGGGAGGGGTTGGACCCGCTCGCGCTCGCGATCTTGGAGGGCGAGCTACCTGCCGAGGCCGAAAAGGACGCGCTGCGTGCCTTGTTTGCGATTCCTAGCTTCGACGTGGTTTCGACCGGGACGGGAACCAGCGCCCGAATCGGCAACGACGAAGCGTTCGAAAGCGCTCAGGAAAAAAGGCGCTGGCTGGCGGCGTCGGCCATCCTGCTCATCGGCTTGATCGTGAGCACAGTCTTGTTCCGGCTGGAATTGCTCTCGCAGGCGCGCGCCCGCCGTCTCCTCGATGACCTCGATGAGGGTGCCGAGGCTTCGGTGCGGCGCGCGCAGTCGGGCCGGGGGCTATGGGCGTTGGTTTTGCTCGTGTTCGTCTTGATCGCGGTGCTCGCGCTCTCTAAGCGTTGGTTTTGACAGTCGTTTGCGCGCTTCCCCGGGGCGACCTAGATTGCAGCCGTGTTCAGCTCGCTCCTCAAAAAGGTGCTCGGCACCAAGCACCAGCGTGAAGTGAAGCGCATGCAGCCCATGGTTGCTGCCATCTCGGCCCTCGAGGACGAGGTGAAGAAGCTGTCCGACGCGGAGCTCCGCGGGAAAACCGCCGAGTTCCGGCAACAGCTCGACAACGGCGCCCCCCTCGACGACCTGCTGATCCCGGCCTACGCGGTCGTCCGCGAGGCGAGCCGAAGGGTCCTCGGGATGCGCCACTACGACGTCCAGCTCGTCGGAGGGATCGTCCTGCACCAGGGCAAGATCGCCGAGATGAAGACCGGCGAGGGCAAGACGCTGGTGGCGACGCTCCCCTGCTATCTGAACGGTCTCGAGGGCAAGGGCGTACACGTCGTGACGGTCAACGACTACCTCGCGACCCGCGATGCCGAGTGGATGGGCAAAGTCTACGGCTTTCTCGGGCTCAGCACCGGCGTCGTCGTCCCGGGCCAGAGCAACCAAGTCAAGAAGCGCGCATACAACTGCGACATCACCTACGGCCAGAACAACGAGTTCGGGTTCGACTACATGCGCGACAACATGAAGTTCAGCATCTACGACTACGTACAGCGTGAGTTGAACTACGCCATCGTCGACGAGGTCGACTCGATTTTGATCGACGAGGCCCGGACGCCGCTGATCATCAGCGGTCCCGGCGAGACGGCCAGCGACAAGTACGAGGTCATCAACGAGATCATACCCCGGCTTCGCAAGGACGAGCACTACGACCTCGACGAGAAGAACCGCAGCGTGACTCTGACCGAGGAGGGCATGGAGCGAGCCCAGGAGCTGTTGGCGGGACGAGGCCTCTTGGGCGGTGATGGGGTGAACCTCTACGACCCGGTCAATCTCGAAACGTTGCACATCTTGCAGCAGTGCTTGCGCGCCCATGCGCTCTATCACCGCGATCAGCACTACATGGTGTCCGAAGACGGCAAGGTGATGATCATCGACGAGTTCACGGGCCGTGTGCTTCCCGGACGCAGGTGGTCCGACGGGCTCCACCAGGCGGTCGAGGCCAAAGAACGCGTCGCGATCCAGAGCGAGAACCTCACGCTGGCCACGATTTCGTTCCAGAATCTCTTCCGGCTCTACAAAAAGCTCTCCGGCATGACGGGAACCGCCGACACCGAAGCGGCCGAGTTCCACAACATCTACGACTTGGACGTCGTCGTCATTCCGACCAACAAGCCCATCGCACGCATCGACGAAGAAGACCTGATCTACAAAACCGAGCGTGAAAAGTTCCGCGCGCTTTGCGAGGAGATCGAAGCGTCCCACAAGCGGGGGCAGCCGGTCCTCGTCGGCACGACCAGCGTCGAGAAGTCCGACGCGGTCGCGCACTTCTTGAACCGCCGAAACGTCCCTCACAACGTGCTCAACGCCAAGCAGCACGAACGGGAAGCCTACGTCGTGGCGCAGGCCGGCACGCCGGGCGCGGTGACCGTCGCCACCAACATGGCCGGTCGCGGCACCGACATCGTCCTCGGTGGCAACCCGGAGATGCTCGCCCGCATGGAGGTGCTGGAAAAGTCGCCGACCGACTTGTTGGCCGACCCCGAGCGACGTGACGCCGCGATCCAGAGCGCGACCGAGCACTTCATCGCGAAGTGCAAAGAAGATGCAAAGCGAGTCAAAGAGGCGGGCGGGCTCCGCATCATCGGCACGGAGCGCCACGAGTCTCGGCGAATCGACAACCAGCTACGCGGTCGCTCGGGACGTCAGGGCGACCCAGGCTCTTCGCGCTTCTTCCTCTCGCTCGAAGACGACCTGATGCGGATCTTCGCGGGCGAGCGTGTCCAGGCCATGATGGACCGCCTCGGCATGGAAGAAGACGTGCCGATCGAGCACCGCTGGGTGACGCGGGCCGTCGAGAACGCGCAGAAGAAGGTCGAAGAGCGCAACTTCGACATTCGTAAGCATCTGCTCGAGTACGACGACGTCATGAACCAGCAGCGCAAGAGCATGTATGCGCTGAGAAAGCAGGTGTTGCGCGGCGAGTACCGAACCGTTCCGTCCGATGACGAGCGCAAGGCCGGCGTGGAGTCCGAGCCGCTCGTCGAGGAAATCGACACCGAGCTCTTGTCGCGGGTGGAGAACGTCATCGAAAACATGGTGAAGTTCCATGCGTATCCGCTGCCCGATACCGGTCTCACCCAGGAAGAGCTGCCCGCACATCGGAAGCGGGCGATCGAGTCGGACCTGAAGTCCCTGACCGACCTCCGCGTCCAGCTTCTGGAGCGCGACATCTACCTCTGGTTCGGCTGCGTCGTTCCTTTGGAGGAGTTTCGGCACGATCCGCAAGGGGCCTACGAGCATCTGAAGCACGCGGTGGGCATGTCGCTCACCGAGCAGAAAGAGCGCTTGCTCGACCTCGTCGACGAGATCGTCGTCACCATGACCGATCACGCATGCCCGCCCGGCAAGCACTACGAAGACTGGGACCTCGACGGGCTCGAGCGCGCCTTCAAAGGGCAGTTTGGGCTCGGCGCCACGGGCATTCGCGACATCGCCGACCGCGACGAGCTGCTTCGCAAGCTCTACACGGACGCGGAGTCCGTGCTGGAGCGTAAAGAGCGGGAGTTTGGAACCGAAAACTTCCTTCGTCTCTTCCGCGACTTGTATCTGCAAGAGATCGACAAGCAGTGGATCGACCATCTGCAGGCCATGGATCATCTTCGCGACGGCATCGGCCTTCGCGGTTACGGCCAGCGTGACCCGAAGAAAGAGTACAAGCGCGAGGGCTTCGACATGTACCTGGAGATGGTTCAGAGCGTGAAGTCGTCCGTGACCCTGGCCATGTTCACGGTCGAGCGCGCTCGCGAGGAGGACCTGCAGCGGCTCGAGGAGCAGCGACGCCAGGCGACCGAGAAGCGCCAACAGCAGATCCGTGCGAGCCACTCGGGAGATGACGCCAGGGGCGGGAGCCCGCAACAGGCGGGGCTGAGTCGACGCGCGCGTCGGGCCGCGGCAAGGGCAGGGCGCCGGGCTGGAGGGGGCGTCGGTCCTGCCGAGGCCGGTCCGCAGGCGTCGACACAGCAGGCGACGGTGAAGCGGGAGGGTCCGAAGCTCGGACGGAACGACCCCTGCTACTGCGGCAGTGGGAAGAAATACAAGAACTGCCACTACCGCGAAGACCAGGCAGCGGCCTCGCCGCATTAGCGTCCTTCTGATACATCGCACGCCATGAGCGAACGAGTGAAGGGGTTTCGTTTCGCGGGCGTCCACGCTGGAATCAAGGCGACCGGAGCGCTCGACCTCGGGTTGTTGTACGCAGACCAGCCGGCGGCTGCGGCGGGCCTATTCACGACGAACGAAGTCAAAGCCGCACCCGTGACGATCAGCGAGCGCAGGCTGAGGACCGGGCTCTGTCAGGCGATTTTGGTCAATAGCGGAAACGCGAACGCGTGCACCGGCAGGCAGGGGCGTGAAGCAGCGTTGTCGCTCACCCGAGCCGCGGCATCTGCGCTTCGCATTTCCCGAAGGCTGGTCGTTCCCGCGTCGACCGGCGTGATCGGCGCTCAGCTTCCGCGCGACGCCATCGAAGCTGCGATTCCGAGCCTGGTGTCCGATCTGTCGCACGCTGGGGCCAAGCGATTTGCGCGCGCCATCATGACGACCGACCGCGCCCCCAAGATGGCCCGAGCCGAAGTGAAGATCGGTCGCACGGTCTGCAAGGTGCTCGGCATCGCCAAAGGCGCCGGAATGATCCACCCGAACATGGCGACGACCCTCGCCTTCGTCGCCACCGATGCATCGATTTCCCCGTCGACGCTCTCACACGTGCTTCGGCAGGCTGCCGAGGTGACTTTCAATCGGGCCACGGTCGACGGAGACACCAGCACGAACGATTCGATCTACGTGCTCGCGTCGGGCGCAGCCACCGACCGAGAAGCGCAGCCAGGCACGGCGGCCGGTCGGCGGTTTGCCGGTGCGCTGACCGAAGTGCTCGAGTCGCTCGCAAAGCAAATCGTCGCAGATGGCGAGGGTGCCGAGCACCTGGTCCGGATCGAGGTCCGGGGAGCGCGGACCGACGCCGACGCGGTGCAGATCGCGCGCACGATCGCCAGCTCCCAGCTCGTGAAGACCGCGATTTTCGGATGTGATCCCAATTGGGGTCGCATTCTCGCGGCGGCGGGCCGCTCGGGTGCGCGTTTCAATCCTGATCACGTCTCGATGACGATCGGGGATGTTCCGATTTTTCAGCATGGAGCGCCCGTCACGCAGGCGAAAACCGAGGCCAAGGCTGCGGTCGTCATGAAGCGGGCGGAGTACAGCATCGCGGTGACGGTCGGACGAGGCCGCGGCATGGGCCATTATTGGACCTGTGACCTCGGTCACGAGTACGTTCGGATCAACGCCGACTACCGGACTTGATTCGAACCCATGCTACGCAAGCTTTTCGTGCCGTCCGTCATGCTGCTCGCGCTTCACGCGACGGCTGGCGCCGACTCAGAATCCGAGGCCGCGCCCACCACCGCAGAGCAGCCTCAGACCGTCCCCCTGTGCATCCGCAGTACGGCGCTCGAGCTCGTCGCCCGAGAGCTCGCCGACTTGCAGAGCATTCCGCCCTCTTCGGAGCTCATCCGGACCGTGCGGGAGGCGGGCGTCGAAGCGAACCCGGTCTACGCGAAGTTCGGGGTCGCCGGTGAGTTCGAGAGCTTCAAGACATGGGTGGAGGATCTCAAAGAGACCGCCGATGCTCCCTTGATCTGCGGGCGCGCCCGATCGGGCGAGCGTATCGTCTTGGTGGCGGCAGTTCGCGCTGGTGCGTTGACGATCGAGGGCGGACAGCGGCTGCATGCAGAGGTGATTCCCGAGTTCCGCGACCCGTTCTTGGTGGTTCGCGATTCGAGCGGCGGGTCGCGACGCATCGCCGTCGACGGGCAAGGAGGCGCGACCGTTACCTTGCCGTTCGACTGGGGACGTCCCTTGTTCGTGCAGCTCGTCGCCACCGGACCGAACGGTCCGCGTCCAATCGCCGAGCGCTGGGTCGGAAAGATCCCCGAAGAGGCCTCTACGCGTACGGCATCTCAGTCTCCACAGTCCTGGCTGATGCAGCTGCGGCGCGGTGCTGGAGCGCGATCCTTGCGCTCCAATCGCTTGCTGTCACAGGAGGCGACCCGACATGCACAATCGGTCTGCGAATCGGGAAAGGTCGGCCACGAGCTCGATCCAAGCGGCGATCCCGAAGCGCGCCTGCTGAAGCGCGGAATCGAAGCGAGGGTGGTCGGGGAGGCGGTCGCACGGGCTGCCACGATGTCTGATGCGCTCCACGCGATCGAGGACAGCCCCAGCCACCGAATGACCGTGACCGATCCGCGGTTCACCGATGCGGGGTACGGCCAGGCCAAAGACGAAAAGGGAAGGACCTGCGCGGTCATCCTGCTGGCGTCCTGGCCGCGGAAAGTCCCATGAGCCGCGTGATGCGCGTAGCGCCCGGTCTCAGTAACGCTCTTTGATTCGGCTCGACGCCGCTTGGTAGGCCACCACGAACACCTGGGCCAATGCGACCCCGGCCACGATGGTGCCCACCATCCCCGTGAGGATGGCGGCGAGCGCCGGGCCTCCGAGGGACGGGTGCATGCCCTCGAGCGGCCAGAGCTCGCCTGCGACCAACAGCCCGATGTGCAGCGCGTAAAGCACGAGGAGCGCCACCGCCCAGACGTGTGAGCCTCCGCGGGTGCTGCTCTCCATGAAGGCCAAGAGCGAAAGCAAGGCCAGGAGCCCGAAGGTCATGTGGGTGATCGCCGGCGCCCAGGATTGCCAGTAACCCTCCAGCATGACGAGGCTCTCGTGGCCTCGTGACACGATGAACCAAGTGGTGAGGGCGAGGACCCCGCAGGTCACCGCGATTCGGGCGAGCCGGGCGCCCCTGTAGTACGCGCGGAAGAGCAGGCTACCGCTGAGCAAGATGGTGGCGCCCGCGAGGATGATCCCTTCGGGCGCGATCGCATGCAGGGTTTGCTGCCAGAGCGCCACGCCCGTCGCGACCGACCCCATCAGGAAGAGAGACATGGCCCGGCTGCGGTACGACATGGGCGTGATCGCCAGCGTGGCCATGACGGTCAGGAGCGCCAGCGAGACGAACGTCAATGGGTGTATGCCGCCGGTAGCCAACGCGGCTACCGCGCCCAATCCGCTCAACGCGACCGTGACGATGCGAACCATCGTATCGCCGGGGGCGGAGGGTCGCATTTGTTCGCGCAATAGATCGGACGCCAGGATCGGCGGCCCAGGAGGAACTGGGAGGTTGGCGAGGCTCTTGGTACGCTCTCCGGCCGGCTCCTCCGATGCGGCTTCGGCCTGCGCTTCATCGGGAGCCTCGTCTCTGATCTGGCTCGACACGCCGCTCTTTTTTCGGCGCAGCGGGAGGACCGGCGCCGGCTCACTCGGCTGACGGTCCCGGACGGCCGTACGGCCGGGATCGGTTTCAGACGGCTCGGCCACCTCCGGCTCGGACAGTGCAACCGCTGCAATCGCACGCGCCGATGCACCCGACGAGGGAAACGCTCTGCGTGGATCGGAAGCACCATGCACCCCGCTAGGCTTCCGCTCGCGGGACAGCGGCACCACGGGCTTCGCCCCGGGGACCGGCTCGCCACACTTGCCACAGAAAGCGTCTGTTCTCAGCAGGCTAGCGTTGCAGCTTTTGCATTTCGGCATCGGGTCCGCCCCATCCGCTGATCCCGATCATACGCGGGAGCTTACGCCTAGTTCAACCAATGCGGTGTGGTCACGTGTGTGCAAGAGATCCTCATCGGCCGCCGGACCGCGACAATCCGGTCCAGGCTATGACACGAATGTCGTACCGAGCGCGGTCGATCCGTCGAAAGTCCAGGTTTCTGAAGCTCGATCGGGTTGGCATCACGATTGCAATGATAGCCATCGCTTGCTTAAGACCCTCGCCGCGCTTTTCCAGCTTGCCCGGCATCCGCGCGGCGATGGGTCGTCCTTATCGACTCGGCTTGACTTACTTACTCTAGCTTTCCCACTCTAGCATCGATTTTTGCCTTTGAAATGGGTCACCTCGTGTGGCCCATTTTGTTATGGGCCGGCGCCGCCTAGAGCCACAAAAAAGCGGGCCCGCCGAATGACGACGGGCCCGGGGGCGCGATGTGTCGCTTCGCGCGCTGACGCTGGGGAAAACAGAGAGTGCGAAATCGGGGCGCTACCCGACCTCCTCTAGGGCGTCCTTCGTCCAGAGCTTCTGTTTCTTGAGCTGCTGGAGCTCCAACTCTTCGCTCGGCGTGAGGCTCAGACGATTGTCGAGCGCTTCGATACGCGCGGCGAGCTCCGCATGTTTCTTTTCCAGGCGCGACTTCTGCCGCTCAGGCGGGATGGTTCGAGCGTGGCTCTTGGACATATCACCTCCAGGTGCTTACGGGTTTCATAAGCCAAGTTGTCAATGGGGCGATGAAGCCCGTCGCTCTATGCTACGGATCTGCTCAGGAATGATCAATCCCACTTTGGGGGGATTTGTAGTCGTCTTGTGCAGGAACGCTCAAGGTGAATACTACGCGGCGAGGAGCGTTCCAGAGGTTGATGAGCTTGCGAGCGGCGCTGATTGGTCTTGGTTTTTGGGCACTTGCGCTTGCCGGGCCGGCCGCGGCCGAGGAGCGCGCGCCCCTCGACGCCACGACGGTGGTCCAGTTGGTGCAAGCCTTCTACGACCAAACGAAGACTCTCGAGGCTGAGTTTGAGCAGACTCGCTACACCCGCCTCTACGATCGATACGATCGCGCCCGAGGCAAGGTGGTGTTCAAGAAGCCCGGCATGATGCGCTGGGACTACGCAGAGCCCAACGGGCAGGTTTTCGTCAGCGACGGAAAGAAGCTGCTCATTTATCAGCCCCCCGAGGAGGGCGAAAAGAACGGCCAGCTCATCGAGCGCGCCCTCGAAGAAGATCAGCTCCCTTCGGCGTTTTCGTTTCTGACCGGCACGGGCAACCTGGAACAAGACTTCGAGGTGCGCCTTCTCGAGCACGGGGACGAGCGGTTCCAAGACGGCTACGTCCTGCAGCTCATCCCTCGCAAGCCCACGCCGAACTACGAGCAGCTCGTTTTCTACGTGCGCACGCTGGCTGATGGCGGCAAGCGCGCCGGCGTCGTGCAACGGGTCTTGATCATCGACGCGGCGGGTAACCGCAATCGGTTCGACTTCTCGAACATCAAGTTCAACCGAGAGGTGCCCGACAAGCGCTTCAGCTACCGCCCGCCGAGAGGAACGCAGCGGGTCACGCCCTGACGCCGTTCGTAGATCGCTGCGCGCGAACGGTTTCGATGGCCCGAGCGAGGGCGGTCCGATCGCCGGGCCGCACCAGCAGGGCGTCCGCCGAGCCTTCGAAGGCCTCGGCAATGGCTCCGGCTCGCGTTGCGATGATGGGCAAGGCGCGGGCGCGCGCTTCGAATAACACCGTGGGAAGGCCGTCGCCCGGACGCGAGGGCGCTACCATGGCATCGCATGCACGGAGCAGCGCCTCTTTGCGCCCGCCGGCGACCCACCCCTCGAAGACCGCGTCCACCTTCAGGCGCTGCGCCAGCGCCGTGAGCGCCGCACGGTCGGGCCCGTCGCCCGCGATCCGGACGCTGACGCGCTTCGGCATGGAGGCGACGGCCAAGAGGAGATCTCGAACCCCTTTCACCGGAACGAGGCGTCCCATGAAGAGCACCGTGAAGCCGTCGATTGCGAGGTGGCGCCGCAGGAGCTCCCGGTCCGCCTGCAACGCGAGGGGTGCCTCGATGGGCATCGGACCCACGTGGCTCGGCACCGCAGTCGCGGGGAGACCGGCCGCCTCGAAGAAGCGCGTGCGCAGCGCCGTGCTCAGGAACCACATCGATGTTGCGCCTGCCGCCACCTGGCGTGCGATGGCGCCGCCTCCCGGGACGCGCGCGAGCCAATGCACGTCCGTCGCGTGGCAAATACAGAGGTGAGCCCGGCCTTCGGCCGCCGCCGAGGCCGCCCAACCGCTCGGAACGCACCAGGAGCTCACCAGGGCATCAGAGTCTCGGAGGAGGCGGCCCACGCTGTTACGGAGCGCCGCCGTGAAGCTCGCTGCGCCAACCCAGCTCGCGGGTCGCGTGCGCAGGTTGTCCGGAGCCCCGCTCCCGTAAAAGGTCTGCTGCAGGGCCCGGGGCCGGAGGTAGGGCACCCAGATCACCTCGATGCCAGACCACCGGGGCAAGGCGCGGTGCCGCCGAGGCTCCGGAGCCAAGACGCGGACTTCGTGGCCGTGAGCCACCAGCGCACGAGCAAGAGTCAGAAGAAACGTACCGCTATGATCGCCCTCGAAACGCGGAAACCCCGTCGTGATCAAGCCGACCTTCACCTGGAGAGCGTATCACTCGACCGTGACGGTCTTGGCGAGATTGCGCGGCTGATCGACATCGGTGCCTTTGTGATCCGCCACGCAGTAGGCGTAGAGCTGCAGCGGGACGACCGTGACGAAGGGGCTCAGCACTTCGTGGGTGCTCGCTACCTCGACGACGGCGTCGCAAAGGGCCTGCGCTTCGGTGTCACCCGCGGTGGTGATGCCGATGATCTTGGCTTCGCGCGCCTTGGCTTCCTGGAGGTTGCTCGATACCCGTTCGTAGTGCCGGTCTCGCGGCATGAGCACGATGACCGGAACGTGCGCGTCGAGGAGCGCAATCGGTCCGTGCTTCATCTCGCCTGCGGCGTAGCCTTCGGCGTGCACGTACGAGATTTCCTTCAGCTTGAGCGCGCCTTCGAGAGCCATGGGGTAGCTCAGGCCCCGGCCTAAAAAGAGCACGTCTGGGGCATCGGAGAACTCGCGGACCATCGCGCTGATTGCATCGAGGGTCGGCTTCAGACGCTCCTCGATCAAATGCGGGACCCGCGCCAAGCCTTCGACCAGCTCTCTTGCTCGTGCCGCGTCGAGCGTTCCGCGCCGCTTGCCGAGCCAAATGCTGAACATGAGCAGATTGGCGAGCTGCGCAGTGAAGCACTTCGTCGAAGCGACGCCGATCTCGGGGCCCGCGTGCGTGTAGAAGCTGGCGTCCGCCATCCGGGGGATGGCGCTTCCGTTGACGTTGACGATGGCGAGGACCTTGGCGCCCCGTTCCTTGGCGGCCTTGGCCGCCATGAGCGTGTCGATCGTTTCGCCCGACTGACTCACCGCGATGACGAGATCCCCCTCTCCGACGACCGCGTCGCGGCCCCGGAACTCACTCGCGAGCTCGGTGATTGCCGGCACCTTGGCGAGGTCCTCGAGCCAATACCGGCCCGCCACGGTGGCGTGGTGGCTCGTTCCGCACGCGAGGAGGATCACGCGCTTGATGCTTCGGGCATCATCCTCGGTGAGGCCGATTTCCTGGGTCAACACATCGCCGTTTTCGCGATCGAGCCGCCCGCGCAACGTGTCCTCGAGGGCACGGGGCTGCTCGAAGATCTCCTTGAGCATGAAGTGCTTGAAGCCTGCTTTTTCGGCCATCACCGGGGACCAGGAGATGCGCCGCGGCCTGCGGCTCAGGGTTGCGCCCTCGAGCGTCGACAACGAAAATCCGTCGGCCTCGAGCACCGCGAGCTCTTCGTCCTCCATGAACACCATCTCGTTGGTGTAGGGGAGCAGCGCTGGAATGTCCGATGCGCAATACGTGGCTTGGCGCGTGACCCCAATCACCAGCGGCGACGCCTTCTTGGCGACGACCACCCGGTTGGGCTCAGCGGCGGACAGCACGGCGATGGCGTAGGCGCCTTTGACCTGTGCGAGCGCCCTGCGGACGGACGTCACCAGATCGTGGCCGCCCACCGTCTCGCGATGAATGAGGTGAGAGACGATCTCGGTGTCGGTGTCGCTGCTCATCGTGACACCCGCGGCCTCGAGCTGGCTCCTGAGCTGCAGGTGATTTTCGATGATGCCGTTGTGCACGACGGCGATCGGACCCGCGACGTGCGGATGCGCGTTGACCTCGGAGGGCCGCCCGTGCGTCGCCCAACGGGTATGGCCGATGCCAACGCTCCCCGGCAGACCCTTTTCCGCGAGGACGTTTTCGAGATTCCGAAGCTTGCCTACGGCACGAAGGATCTGGATCCGGCCCTCGCTGTGAACGGCCAGCCCGGCTGAATCGTAGCCTCGGTATTCCAAACGCCGAAGGCTATCGAGCAGGATGGGCGCCGCCGCCTCGTGACCGACGTAACCGACGATTCCGCACATTCTTCGACTTTAGTCGATGGCCTGGGGCTTTGCACCCGAGGCCCCCGGTTTCGGACGCGCGTCGTCGAACCGGGCCTTGAGCTCGCCATCCGGAGAGATGACCGTCACCGGGCCGAACCGGTCGAGGGATCGCGCAAAGTCCGCCGCTTGGCCGACCACCACCACGAGCGTTTCTTCGGGGCGAATGTAGCTTCGCGCGACGTAGTGCGCCTCGGAGGCGCTCACGTTGCGTATCCAGTTTCGGTACTTGTCCCAGTAGTCGTCGGGCAGGCCGTAGGTTCGAAGCTTCATGACCAGCTCGGCGAGCTTGCCAGGCGTGTCGACCTGCAGCGGAAAGGAATCGCTCAGATAACGTTTGGCGTTGACGAGCTCCTCTTTGCTCGCGGGCTCCCGATGGATGCGCCCGAGGTGCTCGAAGAACGCTCCGACCGCTTCGGTCGTCACTTCGGTCCGAACGGAGGCGTAGGCGACGAACGGTCCGACGTCCACGCGCTCGCCGATGGCACTATAAGCCCCGTAGGTCAGGCTGCGCTTCTCGCGCAAATCCATGAACAGGCGGGAAGCAGCGGAGCCCCCTAGCACCTGGTTGGACACCATGAGCGGGATCCACTCTCGGTTGGCGCGGCGAATGGCGAGGTTGCCCATGTAGATGACCGACTGCACGGACCCCGGCCGATCCACGACGAGGATCCTTCGGCCCGTCGGCTTGGGGGGCCGATCGTAGTCCGGAACGGGTCGCCTGCCGGCCCGCCAGGAGCCGAGCGTCTCTTGGGCGACGTCGCGCACGTCGTCGGGGTCGACGTCGCCCGCGACGATCAAAAATGCGTTCTTGCCGACGAAGTGCGCGCGATGCCATCGCATCATGTCCTGGCGGCGCACCCGCTTGACGGCAGGGGGTGTGGTGTCGACCGTGCCATAGGGGTGTTGGCCGTACAGCTCCCGAAAAAAGGTGCGCCGAGCGATGTATCCGGGCTCGCGCTCGGACAAGGCCAAACGGTCGAGCTCGCGGCGCTTGAGCTTGTCGAGCTCTTCGGGGTCGAACGAAGGTTGGCCGGCCACCTCGGCCAAGATGATCATCGCCTCCTCGAGGTGCTCGGCGAGCGCGCGCACGCCGACGTAGGTGTTCTCCTCGTCGGAGCTCGTCCACAGGTCGGCGCCGAGGAACTCGATCTCCTCGGCGATCTCCGCACCCGATCGTTGGGTCGTGCCCTCCTTGAGCATCTGGGCGACCAGGCCCGAGAGACCGGGGATCCTGTCTGGATCGGACTCGCCGCCGCTCCGCACGACCAGCGTCGCGTAGACGACCGGAAGCTGCTCGGTGACGATGGTATTGAGCTGCAGCCCGTTCTCGAGGGTCGAGACTCGGACCTCGGGCAGGGTTAGATCTTTGGGCTCGGCAGGTGGGGGTGGCTCTTCGAGGCGCGGGGCCTCCGTTTTTGCTTCTTGCGCTGTCTGGACTGGAGCAGCCGGCTTGGGGCATGCCATCAGCGAGGTGAGAGCGACGAGCCCGAGGAAGGGGAAACGAAAGCGAGGCAGCATCTCTATTTGTCCTTCGGGGCGGGCGCCGTGCCGGGAAGCACGTTGAGCACGGTGCGGTTGGAAGGTTGGAAGTACGTCCCAGCCACGCGCTCGATGTCCTCCGCGGTGACGCCGAGGTAGTGGTCGAGCTCGAGCTTCAGCAGGTTGGCATCGCCCCAAAACAGCTCGAACTCGGCGAGGCGCTGGGAGCGCGACATGTTCGACTGGAGGCCGAATACGAAGGCCGCCCGAACCCGGTTCTTGGCTTTTTCGAGCTCGCGAGGATCGATGCCTTCGGCGGCGATCGATTCGAGCTCGGAGAAAATGAGCGCCTGCGCCTCTTCGTTTGCACGGCCGCTCGACATCACGGCCCACACGCTGAACAGATCGGGTCCACGCCGATCGTCGGTGCCCACGGCGATGTCCTGGCAGATCTCCTCTTGCTTGATCAGCTTCTGGTAGAGCCGGCTCGACTCGCCGTCTCCGAGGATGATCGCGAGCATCTCGAGCGGGTAGTGATCGGGGGTGCGGCTCGGCGGGATGTGATAGGCGAGATGGAACGCGGGCAGAGTGGCGTTCGGATCGTACATCGTCTCGGTCCGCTCTTCGGTCTGCTCGGGCGGAGGCGGCGGGATGTAAGGTGGCGTCTTGCGCGCCGGAATGTCGCCGAAGTGCTTCTCCACCAGCCGTAGGGCTTCTTCGGTGTTGAAATCCCCGCTGATGCTGAGCACGGCGTTGTTGGGCGCGTAATACGTGTCGAAGAACTCCTTGACCGCTTCGAGGGGCGCGTCGATCAGGTCCTGCATGTCCCCGATCGTCGAATGCGCGTACGGCCAGTAGTCACCGTAGGCCAGCTCGTTGATGCGGAGCATGCTCGGTATGTACGGCTGATTGTCGATCCGCTGGCGACGCTCTTCCATCACGGTCAAGCGTTGGTTTTCGAAGTTTTCTTGGGTGACGGCGAGGGAGCGCATGCGATCGGCCTCGAGCCAGAGCCCGAGCGCCAGCTCGTTGGCCGGCAGCGTTTCGAAATAGTTCGTTCGGTCGCCGCTCGTCGTTCCGTTGGCGCTGCCACCCCGATTGATGATGAGACTGAAGTGCTCGCCTTTGCCCACGTTTTCCGAGCCTTGGAACATCATGTGCTCGAACAGGTGCGCGAAGCCGGAGCGGCCTTTGGCTTCGTTGCGCGATCCGACGTCGTAGTAGACCGAGATCGCCACGGTCGGCACGGTATGGTCCTCGTTGAGGACCACACGCAGACCATTGTCCAAGGTGGCCCGGCTGACCTGCAGGTTCGAAAGGGCCGCTGGGCTCTGTGCCGAGGCGTCATCCCCTCGCCCGAGCGCAAAGGCGGCGGCGGCGAGCATCGCCACGGTGGTGGTCACGAAAATCCGCTTCATCTGACTCCGATCAACAGCACGAGCGTCGAAAAGGTTCCCCCGCGCTACCACATCCACCCGTAGGGGCAAAGCGGTTGACGGTTCCACGGGTTTTGCGGACACTACGCGGCCCTCATGACCGCCGCAGTGTTATCGATCGGTACCGAGCTCACCCGCGGTGAGCTGGTGAACACCAACGCGGCCTGGCTCGCCGAAGAGCTGACCAAGTTGGGGTTCGAGGTCGTCGAGCATGCAACCGTGGAGGACGACACCGACCGAATCGTGACGCTGATGAGGCGATTTTCGGAGGTACATCGCGTGGTCGTCGTGACCGGCGGTCTCGGGCCGACTTCCGACGATCTCACCACCGCGGCCGCCGCCAAAGCTACCGGTGTCGCGCTTCGCCGCGACCGAGGCGTCGTCGAGGACATTCGGCGGAAGTTCGAGGCGTTCGGACGGGTGATGCCGGAATCGAACGCCAAGCAGGCTGATTTTCCCGAGGGTGCGTCGGTACTGCCAAACCCGGTCGGCACCGCGCCCGGGTTTTCCATGACGCTCGGAAATGCACGATTCTTCTTCACTCCCGGCGTGCCTCGCGAGATGAAGCACATCTTCGCTGAATCGATCGTTCCGATGATCGCGGCGCTCGCCGAACGCCGGACGTACCAGGTCCACATCAAGACCTTCGGCATGACCGAGTCGGGCGTGGCCCAGACCCTGCAGGGGTTCGAAGAAGAATTCCCGGGATTGCGGCTCGGCTACCGCGCCCACTTTCCCGAGATCGAGGTGAAGGTGCACGTCCGCGCCGACTCCGCGGCCCAAGCGGAGCAGAGGGCGCACGCGGTCGCCGAGAGGGTCCGGGCGGTCCTGGGCGACGCTGTCTTCGGGGGCGACGCCGATTCGTTTGCCGAGGTGGTTGGCAACACCCTGCGCGATCGGGGCAAGACCCTCGCGATCGCCGAGTCGTGCACGGGCGGGCAAGTGGGGGAGATGCTCACCCGGGTGCCCGGAGCATCGGACTACCTCTTGCTCGACGCGGTCGTCTACGCCAACAGCGCCAAGGAAGCCGTACTGGGGGTGAGCCCGGAG
The DNA here is from genome assembly GCA_035466435.1 of Polyangiales bacterium. GTDB lineage: Bacteria > Myxococcota_A > Polyangia > Polyangiales > Houyiibacteriaceae > SG8-38. The sequence goes on from DATIUW010000011.1 coordinate 22,559, forward strand.
CTCCTTCGCGCACACGGCGCGGTGAGCGCTGAAACCGCCGCTGCCATGGCCGAGGGCGTGATGCGGGTGGCGGGGGCGGACATCGCCGTCTCCATCACGGGCGTGGCCGGACCCGGTGGAGGCACCGACGACAAGCCGGTAGGGACCGTTTGGTTCGGTCTCGCGCGCAAGGGGGAGCCAACCGTGACCCGGCACCGCAAGCTTCCCTGGGGTCGCGACCGAATCCAGACGCTCTCGGCGTACATCGCGCTCGAGCTCGTCCGCCGGGCTGCCCTCGGACGCGACTTCGACCTTGCCGAGCGCTGAGCGCCCATGCAGTCTGACCCTGCCGTCCGACCGGAAGCTTGACTCCTGTGAGGAAGCCGACTAGACGGGTGTTCAGGTAATTAACGCGCAAAGGAATCCCAATCATGGCCGACTCGAATCGCGAAAAAGCCCTCAATCTCGCCCTCGGAAGTATCGAGAAAGCCTACGGAAAAGGCTCGATCATGCGCCTAGGGGACGCCGACGCCAAGGTCAGGGTCCCGGTGATCTCGAGCGGCTCGATTTCGCTCGATCTGGCTCTCGGCGTTGGAGGCTATCCGCGAGGGCGCATCGTCGAGATCTACGGTCCCGAGTCGAGCGGAAAGACCACGCTCACCCTCCATGCGATCGCCGAGTGCCAGCGTAATGGCGGAATTGCGGCCTTCATCGATGCCGAGCACGCCCTCGATCCGAGCTACGCGCGCAAGCTGGGGGTCAAGGTCGACGAGCTCCTGGTGAGCCAGCCCGATCATGGCGAGCAGGCCCTCGAGATCGCCGATACCCTCGTTCGCTCGGGCGCCGTAGACGTCATCGTCGTCGACTCCGTGGCCGCGCTGGTTCCTCGCGCCGAAATCGAGGGCGAAATGGGTGACAGCCACGTCGGGCTCCAGGCGCGTCTCATGAGCCAGGCGCTCCGAAAGCTCACGGGCACCGTTCAGAAGAGCCAAACCACGCTCTTCTTCATCAACCAGATTCGCATGAAGATCGGCGTGATGTTCGGAAGCCCGGAGACGACGAGCGGCGGAAACGCGCTCAAGTTCTACGCCTCGCAACGCCTCGACATCCGGCGAATCGGGACCATCAAGGTCGGCGATGCCGCGGTCGGCAACCGCTGCCGGGTCAAGGTGGTCAAAAACAAGCTCGCCCCCCCGTTCCGCAATTGCGAGTTCGACATCTTGTTCGGACAGGGGATCAGCCGAAGCGGCGACGTGCTCGACCTGGGCGTCGAGGCCGGCCTCATCCAGAAGTCGGGCGCCTGGTACAGCTATGGCGAGGAGCGTGTCGGCCAGGGCCGTGACAACGCACGCACCTTCCTCGAGGAGCACCCCGAAATGCTGGCCGAAGTCGAGCGGAAGCTCTTGCAAACGCATGGGCTCGTCGACGAGGAAACCAAGCCGGCGGACGCCAAGGCCGAGGCCCCCGCCGCCGCGTCTACGACGGCAGCTGCGAGCAAACGACCGAGGCCCAACTGACGCCGATCGGACCGGCTCGAAGCCCGGGCGTTTGTCAACCCTAAAAGCGCCTCCTAAAAGCATTCCAAGACGCCGAAATTACTCTGCTTTGTTGGTCAGTAGGCGTTGACTTCGGGGCCGTATTTTGCTATACACAATGGGTGCATGTAGTTCGTTGCACACCTTTTGACGAAATAAATTCGGCCCGCGCTCCCGGCGCGGGTTTTCGTCAATTTTAGCCCGAAGGAGAGTTGTCTCATGAGCTTCAGCGTAGGCGACAAAGCAGTACATCCGGCCCACGGCGTTGCCGAGATCACCCAGATCGAGGAGCGCTTGATCGGCTCGGACAAGATCGATTTCTACATCCTGAGGCTCGTGAACGGAAAAGCTGGAACCATCCGGGTGGCGACCAACGCGGTCGATCGGGTAGGGCTTCGGCAGGTGATGTCTCGGCGCGCTGCCAAGACGGTGCTCGATGAGCTGAAGAAGGACGAGATGGCGGTCACCTCGCAGCCCTGGAATCGCCGGTACCGCGAATACACCGAGATGCTCAAGAGCGGATCGCCGATCAAGGTCGCCAAGGTGTTGCGGGACCTCTCCAAGGTTCGCGCCGAAAAAGGCGAGCTCAGCTACGGTGAAAAGAAGCTCATGGAGCAAGCCAGGCAGCTCCTCATCACCGAGATGGCGCTGGCCCGCCGCGTTCGCGAAGAAACCATCGAACGCGACATCGACAAGATCCTCAACTGAGCCCGGCTACCCGCGGCTCGCCTTTTCTCGATGGCCGGACGTGCCGAAGCGTCCGGAAAGCTCCGTGAGCAAGGCCCGCAGAGGCACCTCGCGCAAGACGAGCCCCACCAGGAGGTGGTAGAGCACGTCCCCGGCCTCGGAGGCGACCCGCTCGCTCGATTCTTCGATCAGCGCCTGGCCGAGCTCGGCTGCCTCTTCGCGAACCTTTTCGTCGACCTTGCTCGGGCCTGCGTCGAGGAGCGATTTGGTGTAGCTCTCGCCGGCATCGGACGACTTTCTCTTCTCGAGGGTGCGCTCGAGCCGCAGGAGGGTGGGCGCAGAGCTGTCGTCCTCGTCTTGCACCAGCGTGCCCCCCTCTTCCAAGCGGCGGAAGAAACACGTCTCGGCGCCGGTGTGGCAGGAGGGGCCTCGCGGGTCGACCATGTAGATCAAGGTGTCGCCGTCGCAGTCGACCCAGACGCTGCGTACTCGAAGCGTGTTGCCGCTGCTCTCCCCCTTTTTCCAGAGCTTCTTGCGGCTCCGGCTGTGGAAATGGGCAAGACCGGTGCGGAGCGTTTCCTGCACCGCCACGGGGTCGGCATAGGCCATCATTCGCACCTCGCCGGTTTCGGCGTCCTGTGCAATCACGGCAACGAGACCACGGTCGTCGTAGTTGAGCGCTTCGATGCTCATGGATGATGGGTACGTGACGTCGGCCGGTTCTGCAACCTCGGCCTCGCGGCTCAGGGCCGCAGGTCGACCCGATTCGGACGGGTCAGTGGCGAAGGCCCATGAGCGCGCTCAGGGTATCCCGGAGCCCCCCGAGGTCCGAGGCGCGGACGTGGGCGGATGCGCCGGCCTCGAGCGCGGCCTGTCGATCGGCCTCGTCGCCCGCAAGCAGCACCGCGCGCACGTGTTGCGTGCCTTCGCCCCGCTTGAGCGCCGCGATGATCTGCACGCCCGATAGATGACCCAACCTGGCTGCGAGGACCACGGCGTCGGGAGGCTGCTCGCCCATGTGTAGGAGCGCGGCCAGCGGATCCCCATATTCGATGACTTCGAACGCAGGCTGGAGCGCGTTGGCCATGCGGCTGGTCTGCGCGCCGTCGACGATCAGCGCGACCCGCGGACGTCCGGACTCGAGCTCCTCGGGAATCGGGTAGCCGTATTTGCGCAGGAAATCGAGTACGTGGGGCCGCCGGAATCTGAGGTGCCGACCGGGAGTCCGAAAATGCGGAATCCTTCCCCGATCAGCCCAGTTGTGAATCGTCTTCAAGTCGACCTGGCAAAACCGGGCGATCTGAGACGCGGTGAACAAGTCCTTGTGCTTGTTTGCGTCGGCTACCACTCCTTTTGGGTAACGTTTGGCCGACACTGGAGCCAAGCGAACAACGGTAGAATCTGGAAAAACTGTATCGCAGCGCACAGGTCAGGGAGCGTCGCGCCAACCTTTTTCGTCGAAGATCATGCGCGTCGCGCCAGGCAGCACCGCTTCATCCTCCGAGTGCTCCGGGTCGCCCGGCAGCGCTAGAAACCATCCTTGGTCGCCCGTGACGAGCTGGGGTCGCACCAAGGGCGGCTTGCGCGACAGCGCATCCGCGATGACCGCCTCGGCCTCCTCGAAGCCCGCAAGCCACTGCAGGGTGCGGACCGTAGGCGGCGCCAACTTGATTCGTCCGGCCGACATCTGCTCGATGGCGCGCTCGGGCCGCAGCCAGTCGGCCGAGGTGGTTTCGCTCCCGTCGTGCGTTGCATGCTGACCTTCCGGCAGGACCGCGATGAAGAAGCGGGTGTCGAAGCGGCTGCTTTCCATCTTTGGCGTGATCCACCGCGCGTAGGGCGTCAGCGCAAGCGCGCCGATCTTCACGTCGAGGTCGTTTGCGAGACCGAAGAACGATTCGCCTCGAAGAAGCGCATCGCGGGCGGCAGCGAGGTCGGCCCCGGCGGCCGTGCTCGCCATCAACACGCCGGCTTCCTCGAAGGTCTCGCGCACGGCGGCGACGAGCAGGCCGAGGCCGAGTGCCGCGTCCGCCTCGCCCAAACGTTCGGCGAGCTCGTCGATGGGTCGGTCGACCCTGTGCTGCCATCGTTCATCGCCGTCGCTTTGGTCGACCTTGCCGCCCGGGAACACGTGCGCGCCGCCCATGAAGCCGCTCCGCTGATGCCTGCACAGCATGAACGTCTCGAGGCCCGCTTCGCCCTCTCGCAAGAGGATGACGGTGGCAGCGTCCTTGATTGGCTTCCGCGCCGCGTCGCCGCTCATGACTCGCGCGATACCAACACGTGCGTCGTCGACACCCCGATGGCGTTCGCGATCCGCGCCAAGGTCTCGAGCGAAGGCGTGTGCCGTCCCGCTTCGACCCGAGCGATGTTCGGCCGGTGAATGCCGGTGCGCCGCGCCAGCTCCGCCTGCGTCAGTCCTGCAGCGAGGCGCAGCTCTCTGAGCCGGGCACCGAGCTTTTCGCCATCGATCGCGATGTCGCCCTGTCCGTTGGTCATGTCCGACGAGTGCGTCGCCGAGGCCACGAGTTGGCAAACCGCGCCGCTCTTCAGTTGAAGCGTGGCCTTGGATGCGCCTGCATCGATGCGAATGCTCACGATCTCGGAGCCGTCGTCCGCGCCGTCGATCGGTCTCGGGTGCAGCGAAGCCTCGCCGTTACCGAGCACCGCGAGCACCTCGTCGCTGCATGGCGAGACCGTCACGAACTCCAAGCGGTGCTGACGTCGCTGATCGACTCGGCGCGAGAGCGCTGCGGCTACCTGCGCGACGTCGCGATCGTTGCTGGTCACGAGGCCTTGGCAGATCTCGGTGACGATGTCTTCCAATGCGTCTCGGTCGCGGTCCAAGTGCGCGATCGGCAACGCGCGCGATGCGCGTACGAACCCGATCGTCGACAGGAGCTCGTCTGCATCGAGCTCGCCGCCGTCGATGTCGACGATGACGGCGGCTTGACCTTCCACTGCTTCCGCTAGCGAGCCCAGGGGCAAGGTCCTGCAGTCGATGTGATGGCGAGCCAAGGCTTGCCGCCACATCTGTGCCACCTGCTCGCGCTCCGTCAGCAATGTAACGCTCAGTGTCATCATTCCTCCGTGTGCGGGAGCGATGAGGTTTACACTCCCGCGTGAGGAACCACAACTGCCTAATCACGGGAAACACAAGACGATCGAGCTCTCGGTCATTTCAGAAAAGACCCGTGGTTGACACCGGTCTGCCGCTTTGCTACCTCCGACGCCCTTCCCACCGGGTGGCAACTCTATTCTCGCGCTGGAGGGAACACCCCGATGTTCAAGTCGACTTGTGTTTTTTCGGGAAACTCGAATCCGGCGCTCGCCGAGAAGATAGCGAAGTATCTCGAGCTTCCGATCGGTCGTGCGCGCGTGTCGCGTTTTTCCGATGGTGAGGTGTTCGCCGAGATCAGGGAAAACGTACGTGGCGTCGATGTTTACGTCATTCAGTCGACCTGCACGCCGGTGAACGACAACCTGATGGAGCTGCTCGTGGTGACGGACGCGCTCAAGCGCGCCTCGGCCGGATCGATTACCGCCGTCATCCCTTATTACGGATATGCGAGGCAAGATCGAAAGGCTGCGCCCCGCACACCGATCACAGCCAAGCTCGTGGCCGACCTGCTCAGCGCTTCCGGGGTCGACCGTGTCGTGGCAATGGATTTGCATGCGGCGCAGATCCAGGGCTTCTTCAACACGCCGTTCGACCATCTGTATGCCCTGCCCGTGTTTCTGCAGCACCTGAAACCGCGGTTTCAGACTCCTCCCGTCTTCGTTTCCCCGGACGCGGGCGGCGTCGAGCGTACACGGGCCTACGCAAAGCGTCTCGGAGCCGACCTCGCCATCATCGACAAGCGGCGCGAAGCGAAGAACGTCAGCGAGGTGATGAACATCATCGGGGACATCGAAGACCGGGAGTGTGTGATTCTGGACGACATGATCGATACCGCCGGGACCATCACCAACGCAGCGCGCGCGCTTCGCGACAAGGGTGCGAGCAAGGTCCTCGCTGCTGCCACCCACCCGGTTCTGTCCGGCCCGGCCCTGGAACGCATCGTCGACTCCCCACTCGAGGAGGTCATCGTGACCGACACCATCCCCCTCCGAAAAGAGGCAGAGGAGACGGGGCGGTTCCGCGTGCTTTCGGTGGCCAGTTTGCTAGGAGAGGCCATCAAACGGATTCACCACAGCGACTCGGTGAGCTCGCTGTTCGTATGACTGGAGTAATGGACGATGGAAACGACGACGTTGCAGGCTGAGGTCCGCGCAAGCCGCGGAAAGGGGCCAGCGCGTCGGCTGCGTGCACGAGGAAGGCTTCCTGGGGTGTTTTACGGCCCCGGTGTCGAGCCCACGCCGCTGACCCTGCACCCCAAAGAACTGGAAAAAGCGCTTCGAGGCGAGAGGGGGCGGAACGTGGTTTTCAAGCTCTCGGTGGGCGGCGAGGACCAGCTCGCGATGGTCAAGGACGTGACCACGGACCCGGTGACGCAGGAGCTGCTCCACGTGGACCTGTACCGGGTATTCGAGGATCGCGAGCTCGAGGTCGAAGTGCCCTTCCACACACACGGCCGCGCGGCTGGCGTGGTGCAAGGCGGCATTCTCAACGTCACCCGCCGCACCTTGCCCTTGCGAACGACCCCGGCGCGGATTCCAGTGTCCATCGATGCGGACGTGACCCGTCTAGGCCTGAAGGACACCATCGCGGTCGAAGACATCAAGCTGCCGGAAGGCGTGGTTTGCACCCTCTCACCGAAGCTCACCCTGGCCATCGTGTTGGAGCCGCGCAAGGCCGTGGCCGGAGCGGGCGAAGAGGGCGCCGGGGCTGCCGAGGCGGGTGCTGGCGAAGGCGAAGCAGGCAAGAAGGCTGCCGGCTAGCTGCCGGGTACCTCTTGGCGGACCGTGAGCGTGCATCTCATCGCGGGCCTCGGGAACCCGGGGCCCAAGTACGTCGCCAATCGCCACAACGTGGGATTCATGGTGGTCGAGGAGCTGGCCCGTAGATGGGGTGCACCGAGCTTTCGCAGCAAGTGTAAGGGTGAGCTTTCGAAGGTCGCGGTAGGCGCCGAAGAGGTGGTGCTGCTCAAGCCGATGACCTTCATGAACCGAAGCGGCGAGTCGCTTCAGGCGGCGATGCAATTCTTCAAGGTGCCGCTCGAACGCGTGATGTGCGTGCACGACGAGCTCGACCTCGAGTTCGGCGTGGTGCGACTGAAGGTCGGGGGCGGCACCGCCGGCCACAATGGTCTGCGATCGGTGATTCAGCACTGCGGCGCGCCGGATTTCCTTCGCTGCCGCGTCGGGATCGGCCGACCGGACCGAGGGCGGCCGGAACACTACGTCTTGAGTGATTTCAGCAGCTTGGAGCAGGCCGAGCTCGGCGCCGTCCTCGAGCTGGCGGCGGATGTTTCCGAGACGGCCGTGCTCGAGGGGCCGCGCGAATCGATGAATCGGCATCACGGCCGATCCTGACGGCTGGCATCCGCTCGAAGATCGGCTATGCCTCCGCTTTCCTCGCTCCAGCCGAGCGCTGGGGCCGATAGACCAGGAGGAGCATCATGGCGAACGCAGCCGTCGCGTCCCCCACCCGGTGGGCGCGCGAATATGAAACCATTTACATCCTTCGGCCCGACGTCGACAACGAGAAGGCCGAGCAAATCGTCGCGCGACTCAAGGATGTCGTCTCCCGTCTCGACGGGACGCTGACCAAGCTCGACAACTGGGGCAAGCGCAAGCTGGCCTACCCCATCCAGAAGAACAGCCGCGGCATCTTCGTGTATTTGAAGTATGTCGGGTTCAACGATCTCGTCGCCGAGCTCGAGCGCAACCTGCGCCTGCTCGACGAGGTGGTGCGCTTTCAGACGGTGCTGCTCGCCGAGGACATCGATCCCGCGTCGGTCAGCGTCGATCCGGAAGATCTGCAGTACCTGCACGTCGAGGACGTCGAGGAGACCGAGGATGCCGAGGCCGAGCGTGCCCGGAGCCTTGGCATGGGGCCGCGGACTTCCCACGAGGACAGGGGAGGCGAAGACGCCGATGAATCCGGCGATTCGGACGACGACGCGGAGGCGTCCAAGGCGGAGGACACCAATGACGATTCGGACGACTCGAAGGAGGGCTCGGATGAGGGCTCCGATGAAAGCTCCGACGAGGACGAGCGCGAGGAGGGCTGATCATGGCTGAAGATCTGCAGCAAGATTTCGACGTAGACGCGAGGAGCCGTCGCGGCGGCCGCAAGAGGGCCCCGGGCCTCTCGCTCGCTCCGGATTTCAAGTTCGACTACAAAGACCCGCAGCAACTGCGTCATTTCATCACCGATCGCGGAAAGATCGTTCCGCGCCGCGTGAGTGGGCTGAACGCAAAACAGCAGCGCGACTTGACCCGTGCGATCAAGCGAGCCCGCAACATTGCGTTGCTGCCCTACACGGCGACGAAGTGAGGTAGTGATGGCATCCACAGTCGAAGTCGTTCTGAAGGAAACCCTCGAGCATCTCGGCTCGATTGGTGACGTGGTGCGCGTGCGCCGCGGTTACGCTCGAAACTATCTGCTTCCGCGGGGGCTGGCGGTCGTCGCCAGCCGCGGAAACGTTCGACAGATCGAGCACGAAAAGGAAGTCCAAGCGCAGCGCATCGCGAAGCTTCGCGCCGAGCAAGAGCATCTGGTGGACGAGCTGTCCAAAGTCACCGTGATGGTGGCCAAGGAGGCGGGCGAGGACGGCAAGCTCTTCGGCTCCGTGACGTCCAACGACGTGATCGAAGGTCTCAAGGCAAAGGGCGTCGAGGCGGACATCGACAAGAAGAAGCTGATCATGCCCGACCAGCCGATCAAAGAGGTTGGCAGCTACGAGGTGGGCGTGAAGCTACCGTACGGCTTGACGGCGACCGTGAAGCTCGAAGTCAAGACTCGCGCATAGGCTGCCTCGCCACTTCCGCAGGGCTGCCCTAGAGGCTACAACCAGCGGAGGAAGCAAGGGGGCGATCATTCAAACGGCACGACCCGGACAGGTTCCACCCAATTCGCTCGAAGCCGAACGGGCGGTGCTCGGTGGCGTTCTTCTCGAGAACGACGCGATGAACGTCGTTCTCGAGCAAATCTCGCCCGATGATTTCTACAGCGAGGCCAACGCCAAGATCTTCGAGGCGATGACCGAGCTGTTCCGACGCAGCCAGCCCGTCGACCACCTGACCCTGCGTGAGATGTTGGTGCATAGCGGTAAGCTCGCATCGATCGGTGGTGACGAGTATCTCCTGTCGCTGAGCAACACCATTCCGAGCGTGTCGAACATCCAGGCGCACGCGCGGATCGTTCGCGAAAAGTCGGTCGTTCGAAAGCTAATTCAGGTTTGTCACGAGGTGGTGTCTCGTGGCTACGGCGATTACGGACCGGTCGAAGAGTTTCTCGATCAGTCCGAGTCGTCGATTTTCTCCGTTGCGAGGGAACGGGCACGAAATCCTTACGAGCACGTGAAGGACGTCGTGATGCGGACGTTTCAGGAGATCCATGAAACGGCCAATCGCGGAGAGGCGATCACCGGTCTTCCTACCGGTTACAAGCAACTCGACAAAATGACCGCGGGCATGCACCCGCGCGACCTGGTCATCGTCGCTGGACGTCCGGGCATGGGAAAGACTTCCTTCGCGCTCAACGTCGCATACAATGCATGCGCGAAGGCCAAATCGGCTGTCGCGGTCTTCTCTCTCGAGATGCCGAAGAGCCAGCTCGTTCGCAGGCTTCTCGGCGCCGAGGCGCGGGTCGACGGCAACCGGATCCGGACCGGCCAGCTCCACAAGGACGACTGGCCGAAGCTCGCAGACGCTGCCGGAACCTTGAGCGAGATGCCGATCTGGATCGACGACACGCCTGCCATCACCATGCTGGAGCTGAGGGCCAAGGCGCGGCGCCTCAAATCGGAGGTCGGGCTGAGCCTGGTGGTGGTCGACTATCTGCAGCTCATGCGCTCCGGATCGCGCAATGACTCCCGAGAGCAGGAGATCAGCGAAATCAGCCGGAGCCTGAAGGCGCTCGCCAAGGAGCTGGAGCTTCCGGTGATTGCGCTTTCACAGCTCAACCGGGGTGTCGAGTCGCGCGGTGTGAAAGACAAGCGGCCGCAGCTTTCCGATCTCCGGGAATCCGGCGCGATCGAGCAGGACGCCGATACGATCTGGTTCATCTACCGGGATGAGGTCTACAACCGCGACAGTGACGATCGCGGCATTGCCGAAATCATCATCGGCAAGCAGCGCGCGGGTCCCACCGGCACCTGCCGAGTGCGGTTTTTCAACGAATACACCCGTTTCGACGACCTGGCGGAGTCCGACTACTACGGGGCTCCCGCGTCCGGGGTTGCCGACTTCATCGATACCTGACCGGACGGCTGGCCCGCACGGCGGGCTATAGGTCTTTTACTTCGGCGATCAGATCTTGGATGACCTTCTTGGCGTCTCCGAAGATCATCATCGTGTTGTCGTACTCGAAGAGCTCGTTTTTGATTCCGGCGTACCCGGGGCTAAGGCTCCGCTTGACGACGAACACCGAGCGCGCCTCGTACGCGTTGAGGATGGGCATGCCCGCAATGGGGCTGGTCGGATCTTTGCTCGCTACGGGGTTCACGACGTCGTTTGCGCCGAGGATGATCACCACGTCGGTGTTTTTGAACTCGGGATTCACGACGTCCATCTCGAGCAGGTCCTCGTAAGGGACGTCTGCCTCGGCTAGGAGCACGTTCATGTGACCCGGCATGCGGCCTGCGACCGGGTGAATGGCGTAGGTCACCTTGGTGCCCCGCGCCTTGAGCAGATCCGCGAGCTCGCGCACCGCGTGCTGAGCCTGGGCAACGGCGAGCCCGTATCCCGGAACGATGATCAGCGATTCGGCGTTCTCGAGGAGCATCGCCGCCTCTTGCGCGCCGCAGGAGGTGACGCTGGTGTACTCGTCGCTTCCGCCGCCAGTGCCTTCGGTCACGCCGAAACCACCGACCAACACGTTGAGGAGCGAGCGATTCATCGCCACGCACATGATCTGCGTGAGAATCAGACCGGCTGCGCCCACCATGGCGCCCGCGATGATCAACAGCGGGTTCCCAATGACGAAGCCGGCCATCGAAGCCGCTACGCCGGAATAGGAGTTGAGCAGCGATACGACGACGGGCATGTCCGCGCCGCCGATGGGGATGGTCAGCAGGACGCCCAGCAGCAGAGCGGCCCCCGACAACACGAGCACGAGCACGACCGAATCCGGCGACAGTGCGGCAACCGCAAATCCTCCGACGACGAACGAGCCGGCGACGAGCCCCAGCGTGATGAAGTGCCTCGCCGGAAGCAGGATCGGCTGACCGTTCTTCAGGCTCCCCTGGAGCTTCAGGAGCGCGATGATGCTCCCGGTGAACGTGACGCCGCCGATCAGAATGGAAAGCATCACCGTGATCGCCGAATCCGTGCCGAGCACCTCATGGACGCGGCCGGCCGCGCTTTCCTCGACTACACGCTCCCAATACACGGAACCGGCCACCAAGGCCGATGCGAGACCACCGAAGCCGTTGAAGAGGGCCACCATCTCCGGCATCGAGGTCATTTGGACCCGGATGGCGAATGCGGCGCCGACGATCGTGCCGACGAGGATGCCGCCTCCGATCCATCGATAGTCGACCACGCCGAGCTCGAGTAGCGAACCGACGATCGCGAGGAGCATGCCGACTGCGGCGAGCGTGTTGCCGCGTCGCGCCGTCTTCACTCTCGCGAGCTGCTTGATTCCAAAGATGAAAAAGACCGCGGATACGAGATAGATGATCGGGACCACGGTCGTTCGAATGACTTCGTGACTCATTTCTTCTTCTTCCCGAACATGCGCAGCATGCGGTCGGTGACCAAAAAGCCGCCGACGACGTTGATGGTGGCGGTCACGATGGCGAGCGCACCCAGTATGTTGGCCACCGTCGGCGCACCCGTCGTCGCGGCCGCAAGCGCGCCCACGATGGTGATTCCGCTGATCGCGTTCGCGCCACTCATCAGGGGCGTGTGCAAGGTTGGCGGAACTTTGGTGATCATCTCGAAGCCGACGAAGCTCGCGAGGACGAACACGTAAATGCCTATGAGCAGAGGTCCCAAAGTCACGGTTGCTCTCCTTTCCTAGAGCGCCTCGGCCGTCGGTCCGTGTCGGACTTCTCCGGCGTGGGTCAGCAAGGCGCCTTGGATGATCTCGTCGTCGAGGTCCAAGACCACCTTGCCATCAGACAGCATGCTGAGCAGAAGCGCCTGGATGTTGCGGGAGTAAAGCAGGCTCGCGTCCGCCGGTGTCGCGGCGGGTAGATTGGGGTGTCCGATGATGGTCACACCATGCTCGACCACCATTTCGCCGCTCTTCGAAAGCTCGCAATTGCCGCCCTGCTCGACCGCGAGGTCCACGATCACGGCGCCATCCCGCATTTCGTCGACCATGTCCTTGGTGATGAGCTTGGGCGCGGGGCGTCCCGGAACCAAGGCCGTGGTGATCACGGCGTCGGCCGCCACCACCTTCTTCCGGACGACCTCTTGTTGCTTCTTGAGCTGTTCGGGGGTGAGCTCGCGAGCGTAGCCGCCTTCTCCTTCGCCGCTCTCGTCCATCGGAAAATCGATGAAGCGGCCGCCGAGTGATTCCACCTGTTCCTTCACCGAAGGCCGAATGTCGGACACCTCGACGACGGCGCCCAGCCGGCGGGCCGTTGCGATGGCCTGAAGCCCGGCCACGCCGGCGCCCATCACGACGATCTTGGCAGGCTGGATCGTACCCGCCGCGGTCATCAACAGCGGAAAGTACTTGTCGAGGTAGGTCGCAGCGAGCAACACGGCTTGATACCCGGAAATCGAGGCCTGCGAGCTCAACGCATCCATGGTCTGGGCCCGGCTGATGCGAGGGATCAGCTCCATCGCGATCGTGCTGACCTTCCGGTCACGCAAGATCCGAACCGACTCGAGGTTCTTGTGGGGTGACATGAAGCCGATGAGAATGGCCTGCTCCCCGATCTTGGATGCTTGCTCGGGAGTGATCGGATAGACGCGGAAGATGATGTCCGCCTGCGACCAGGCGTCTTCGGCCTCCGTCCCCGAGACGACCTTGGCGCCCGCGTCGCGGTAATGCTGGTCGGTGAAATGCGCATGCGCCCCCGCGCCGCTTTCCATCACGACTTCGAAGCCTTCCTTCACGTAGCGCTTGGTTGTTTCCGGTGTGCAAGCGACCCGAGTCTCGCCAGCGGCGATTTCCTTGGGCACGAAAATCCGAGGCATGCCTTCCTCCTGTGCGGGGGCTTCCGGAGGTCAAACCCGATTGAACTGGTCAACAACCAGCTACCCGCGCCCGGGGGTGTTAGTGGCGAATTGGCGCGCTGTCCAGCCGTGAACGAAAAACCCGCTGCGCACCTTTTGCGTTTCGGCCCATCCTGCTAGATCCGGCCCGCAAACCTGGAGGACAGCAACATGGGGCAGCCAGCGAAGCTCGATGAGCTCGCCATCAAGACCATTCGAGGCCTGAGCATGGACGCCGTCCAGGCAGCCAACTCGGGCCACCCGGGAACCCCCATGGCGCTCGCGCCTTTGGGCTGGGCGCTCTTCTCCGAGCTTCGCCGGCACGACCCAGCGCATCCCGGCTGGCCGGACCGCGACCGGTTCGTGCTGTCCTGCGGGCATGCCTCGATGTTGCAGTACTCGCTACTGCACTTGAGTGGTTATCCGATCACCATCGACGACATTCGCAATTTCCGCCAGTGGGGTAGTGTGACGCCGGGCCACCCGGAGTCACATCTGACGCCTGGCGTGGAGACGACGACGGGGCCCTTGGGGCAGGGCTTTGGCAACGCGGTCGGGATGGCCATGGCCGAGCGCCACTTGGCTGCCCGATTCAACGAGCCCGGACACACGCTCTTCGATCACCGCACGTGGGTGGTGGCCTCCGATGGCGACATCATGGAGGGCGTGGCCTCCGAGGCCGCTTCGATCGCCGGCCACCTCCAACTCGGCAAGCTGATCGTCTTTTGGGACGACAACCGCATCACGATCGACGGGAGCACCGAGCTCAGCTTCAGCGAGGACGTGCTCGCGCGATTTGCAGCCTACGGGTGGCACACCGAAAGCGTCGAGGACGGCGAAGACTTCGCGGCCCTGATCGAGGCCGCCGAGCGCGCGATGGCAGACGACCGACCGAGCTTCATCCGTGTGCGTACGATCATCGGATATCCCGCGCCCCACAAGCAAAACACCTCGGATGCCCATGGCGCGCCGCTCGGCGAGGATGAGGTCGTGGCCACCAAGCAACTCATCGAGTGGCCGACCGACCCGTTTTTCGTGCCGGACGACCTGGCCGCAGCGGCGGAGGCGATTCGGGAGCGTGGTGCAGCGAGTTATCGGGAGTGGAAAGATCGCATGGCCGCATACCGGGCGGAATTTCCCGAGGCCGCGTCCGCGTTGGATCGCGCGCTTGCGGGCGAGCTGCCGCCAGGCTGGGATTCGGATCTCCCCGTCTTCGAAGCCGATCCGAAGGGTATGGCGACGCGGAAGGCGAGTGGAGCCGTTCTCAATGCGCTCGCTTCGAAGATTGGGGGCTTGGTCGGAGGCTCCGCCGATCTAGCCGGCTCGAACAACAGCACCATGAAAGGGCTCAGCACGTTCCTGCCCGGCGCCGACGGGGTGCCTCGCAACATGGACTGGGGCATTCGCGAGCACGCGATGGGGGCGGCGCTCAACGGCCTGGCGCTGCACGGAGGCGTCATTCCGTATGGCGCCACGTTCCTCGTGTTCAGCGATTACATGCGGCCGTCGGTTCGATTGGCCGCTTTGATGAAGCTGCCCACTCGCTACATCTACACGCACGACAGCATCGGCCTCGGCGAGGATGGTCCGACACATCAGCCGATCGAGCATCTGGCGGCGCTCCGTGCCATTCCTGGGCTGGCGGTGTTTCGGCCGGCAGACGCAAACGAGGTTCGAGAGTGCTGGAAGGCCGCCCTGCAATGGGACGGCCCCGCCGCGCTCGCGCTCACCAGGCAGAATGTCCCGGTTCTCGACCGAAACACGCTCGCTCGTGCCGAAAAGGCAGCGCGCGGCGCCTACGTCTTGCGTGAGGCGGGCGGTGGCGGCCCCGACGTGATCTTGGTTGCGACCGGAAGCGAGGTGGCCATCGCCCTCGAAGCAGCCCAGGCGCTCGAGAAAGAAGGAGTCTCGGTCCGAGTCGTCAGCATGCCGTGCTGGGAGCTGTTCGAGAGGCAAGACGCAGCGTATCGCGACGAGGTACTTCCTCGGAACGTGACCGCCAAAGTGGTCGTCGAGGCAGGCGTTCGACAAGGATGGGAACGATGGGTCGGCGCCGATGCCGCCTTCATCACCATCGAAACGTTTGGCGCATCTGCGCCGTACCAGGTGCTCTACGAAAAGTTCGGCATCACCGTCGAGCGGATCGTCACCGAAGCCCAGCGTCTGCTCTCGTAACTACTTCACCGCAGCGAGCGCGGCGTCGTAGTCCGGCTCTTGCGTGATGTCGGGGACGAGCTCCGTGTGAAGCACCTCGTTGTTTTCATCGAGGACCACGATTGCGCGTGCAGACAAGCCTTTCAGAGGCCCGTCCACCAGCTCGACTCCGTAGTCGCGAAGGAAGTCACTGCGGAAGGTCGAAAGCGGGACGACCTCTTCGAGGCCTTCCGCTCCGCAGAAGCGCTTCTGCGCAAACGGGAGATCGGCGCTGATCATGAGCACCGCCACGTCGCCGAGGCGTGACGCTTTCTCGTTGAACGCGCGCGCCGTGGCTTGACAGACGGAGGTGTCATAGCTCGGGTTGATGGTGAGCACCTTCTTCTTGCCCGCGAAGTCCTCTAGCGTCTTCGAGCCGAGGTCCACCCCGACCAGCTCGAAGTCGGGCGCGGTCTCTCCGGTCGCGGGTAGCTCGCCATTGGTGTGAACGGGGGTGCCTTTAAACGCTGTGGTGGCCATGATTCTCCTTCTTGGGAATGCGCTCTTGTTCTATAGGAACATCGCAGCCGATTCCAAGCGCTTGCGAACGAAAAAGAAAGTCATTATCAATAGTCGATGCCCCCCTCTCTCGCGGACCTGCGCCCCGGCCAAACCGCCGAAATCGAGTCGATCGAATGCGAAGGTGCCATCTCGCGCCGTCTCATGGAGATGGGGCTGCTCCCAGGGACCGAGGTCAGGCTGATTCGCTCGGCACCGCTCGGCGATCCGATCGAGCTCCGCGTTCGAGGTTACGCGCTGTCGGTGCGACGCGCCGAGGCCGCCCGAATCGCAATCCGCACTGGGGGGATCTGACCAGTGGACGCCCGCGTGCCCCAGGTCTTGATTGCGGGCAATCCGAACAGCGGCAAGAGCACGTTGTTCAACGCGCTTTCCGGGGGCGGTGCACGCGTGGGGAACTATCCGGGCGTGACCGTCGATCGTACGAGCGCGCACCTGGATCTCGACGTGGGTCCGGTCGAGCTCGTCGACGTTCCTGGCACCTACAGCCTCACGGCCAGCTCCCCCGAGGAACAGCTAGCGGTCAATGCGCTGCTCGAGCGGAACACGCGCGCGGTCATCTGCGTCGTCGATGCCACCACGTTGGAGCGCGGCTTGTATCTCGCGCTGCAGCTCATCGAATCGGGCCTGCCGGTCGTCATTGCGATGAACATGATGGATGCCGTCGAGCGCATGGGCCTCCGCATCGACATCGAGGTCTTGTCTGATCTTCTCGGTGCGCCGGTGGTGCCGGTGGTGGCCACCAAGCGCCGCGGCCTCGATGATTTACGCAAGCAAATCGAGCGCGCTCTGCGCCCGGACGCCCGGTCGAAGCCGCCGGACATTCCGTATTCGGAAGCGGTGCGCGCCGACATCGCAAAGCTGTTGCCGGCGATCGAGAAGTGGCGGCCTCATGCGACGGTCGACGAGGCTCGCGCGTTTGCCTTGTGGTGCGTGCTTTCTCTCGGAGACGACGACCTGGTGGGGGTGCCCCAAACCGTTCGAGAGATCGCAGCCGACCTGCGGAGTCAGGCCGTCTCCGAGGGCCGCAATCCTCACCTGGAGATCATCTCCGCGCGCTACGACTGGCTCGACGACGTCGTGGACAGGGCCTGCTCGGAGCGCTCTGCAGAGATGCCGTTCAGCGAGAAGGTCGACCGTCTTCTCACCCACCCGGTCGCGGGGATCCTGATCTTCGCGCTCGTCATGTTTGGAATCTTCGAGGCGCTGTTTGCAGGGGCGGAGCCCTTCATGGATGCAATCGAGAGCCTCACGACCTCGCTCCAAGATCTCGCCGTCGCGGTGCTGCCCTCCGGCGTGCTCCGAGACTTGATCGTCGAGGGAATCATCGCAGGCGTTGGCAACGTCCTGGTCTTCGCGCCCCAGATTTTGTTCTTGTTTCTCTTCATCGGTTTTCTCGAGGATTCCGGCTATCTCGCACGCGTGGCCTTCGTCATCGACCGCGTGATGAAGGGTGTCGGGCTCCACGGTAAGGCCTTCGTGCCGTTGCTTTCGGGATTCGCCTGCGCCGTCCCGGCGGTGATGGCTACACGCACGATCGAGCGGCGCCGGGATCGGCTCGTCACGATGTTGGCTCTGCCGCTCATGTCGTGCAGCGCGCGCCTTCCGGTCTACATCCTGATCGTGGGCACGGTCTTCGCGGGCATGTCGGTGGGCTGGTTCAGCGCGGGCGCCGTGGCGCTCTTTTCCATGTACGCCCTTTCGGTCTTGGTGACGCTCGGAGCTGCCGCAGTGCTTCGCCGGACCGTCCTTCGCGGACCCACTCCGACGTTCTTGCTCGAGATGCCTCCTTACCGTTGGCCCTCCGCAACCATCCTTTGGCTCAACGCATGGCGCCGCCTTCGCATCTTCCTCGTCGACGCAGGGACCATCATCTTGGCGATGACCATCGTCCTTTGGGCTCTTCTCTCGTTTCCGAAATCCGAGGAGGTGGCCCAGCGGTACGAGGCCGAGCGCGCCCGGATCGAGCAGATGGATCTTCCGGAGGCCGCGGAGACGGAGGCCCTCCAGGCCCTCGAATCGAAAGAGGCGGGGGCACAGCTCGAGCACAGCCTGGGCGGGCGGTTTGGTCATGCGATCGAGCCGGCGCTCCGCCCCATCGGTTTCGATTGGCAGATCGGCATCGGCATCATCGGAGCGTTTGCCGCGCGAGAGGTCTTCGTCTCGACCCTGGGCGTGGTGTTCGGCATCGGGGAGGCGGACGAGGAGAACAAGCCGCTTCGTCAGGCCTTGCAGGATGCCCGCCACGCGGATGGCACACCGGTCATGACGCCGTTGAGCGGCGTGTCGTTGATGGTGTTCTTCTTGCTCGCGTGCCAATGCATGAGCACAATCGCGGTGGTCAGAAAGGAATCCGGGTCCTGGAAGTGGCCGCTATTTCTCTTCACCTACATGACCGTCCTAGCCTATTTAGCTTCGCTCTTGGTGTACCAAGGCGGACGGTTGTTGGGGCTCGGGTAGGGTCGTCTGATGGGCTGGCAGGAAATCGTGGCAGGCTTGTCCGTGGTCATTGCGGTGGCCTATCTGGTACGGCGCATGCGCAGACGACCGGCGCCCCCGAGCTCGGATGCGCCGGATGTGCCCGTGGAGAGACTGTTGCAGAAACGTTCCGAGCGTCATTCGTGCGAGCATTGAGCAAAATGGTTAGATTGAGTTGAAAATGGCCCGTCACGCCACAATCGAGGGACTTCGCAGGTTTCGACAGAAGCTGTTGCGCGAGCGCGACCCCTGGCACGATGCATCCCGCCGCTTTCGCATTCGTCGATTTGCCGGCCCCGAGTGCTTCATGGAGCACCTCGAGGGTCTCCGCGTCGCGCACCTGACCGACCTCCACGTGGGACGGGTGACCCCGATGGCCGTTCAGTACGATGCGGTTTCCATGACCAATGCCGGCGATCCCGACATCGTGGTCATCAGCGGCGACTTCGTTTGCCACAGCCAGGTCTACCTCGACGACCTGACCGAGGTCATCAGCAAGATCGACGCCCCGGTCTTCGCAGTGTTGGGCAACCACGACCACTGGGCCGGGGCCGAGCCGGTTCGCAAAGCGCTCAAACGGGGCGGCGCCGAAGTACTCGACAACGCCAATACCACCGTGAGCATCGGGCACCAGCGTTTGCAGATCGT
>DATIUW010000012.1:0-6801 GCA_035466435.1 Polyangiales bacterium
GCTCCGGGTCAGGCTCGCCGCACCGATGCTTCACTTGCTGTACGCCCTACTCGCGACCGCCCGATCGAGCCTGAAGTCGCAGCGCGAGCTCGAGCTCGAAAACCTCGCCTTGCGACAGCAGCTGGCCATCCTGAAGCGCACGACCACGCGCCCCAAGCTGACCCACGCGGAACGCGCATTCTGGGTTGCGCTATCGCGTCTATGGACAGGCTGGCAACACGCCCTGATCCTCGTCAAGCCCGAGACCGTGATCGGCTGGCATCGCAAGGGCCTTCGGCTCTATTGGACCCGGAAGAGCCGGAACCGAACCGGTCGACGAGCTCACGATCCGCGTAAGAGCGAATCCATCGATCAAGGCAAAGTCATCGCCTTCCCGATGGTCGGCGGCTTGCATCATCGCTACAACCGAGTCGCAGCCTGAGCGAGGGTTTCGGTCTCACGACGAACGTCGAGCGTGAGCTCGAGCTGCGCGCATTGTGCGGAGCTCAGGGACATGCCGTGCCTGGCTTGCGCGTTTGCAGCCGTCACCAACGCACGTGAGGGCTCGCGCCCCGTCCGCTTGATCGCCTTCGCGGACATTGGGGGCTATCATCTCGCGACCGATCACGTTCTGAGGAACGACAACTCGCCCTTCCCTAAAGATCTATCGCTAGTACCGCGCAATTCGGCGCTCATCTTGATCCCGATGGGCTAAGAGGCACTCGCCGCCGGTCTTCGTGCCGAGCTCGGCGGTTGACTACGCGCTCAACGCCTCCGGCTTATTCGCGCATCACCCGGTCCCTTGCTAACGCAGGGCGGCGTAGAACGACAGCGAGGCAGAGCATGAGCACGACTCCGAAGGGAGTGCTCCCTGAGGTTCCCGCACTGCAACTCCCACCGTCGCCTGACTGGGGGCCGTCGTTCCCCGCGGCGCCTGCAGCACCAGAGCCGGCGGAGCCACCGTTCCCGCCTGCTCCGCCCCCTCCTTCGCGCTCGATCGGCCACTCGATTTCTTGAGTCACAGGAGGCGCTCCGTTGCACGCGTAGTCGAACACGGTCATCTCCACGGCCACGCGCTCTCCGAGCTCGAACTCGAGCGACTCGAGGCCTCGGTCTCCGACGCACCAGCCCGTGAACGGGTAGTAAGCAATGACGTTCCGCACGCTGCCCCCGGTGGTGCCGTAAGTCGTCGTGAACGTTCGGAAGGTCAGATCGCGCTCGAGACTCCGAATCTCGACGACCACGGGAAGGCGGTACACGTTGCCGGTGAAGTTATCCCGAGTGCCGCTATCCTCGAGGTACAGGGCCTGCGAGCCGCACTCGTTGGTGAAGATACGGGTTGTGACCTGAAGGTCACCGACGGTCGGCGGCTCTTCATCGATGAAGTCCGATTCCGCATCGAAGCTACCCACCGCGCCCTCCACGAACGGTTCGGGGCTCACGGCGATGGTGGCGGCGTATCCGTAGCCAGGCCCCACCGCAAGCTCGACCTCAGGGATGACGAGGTACATCCCGGAATCGAAAAACGGACTCGTGCTCACCGGCAACTCCATCGCGGGCACCCCTGGTCTCGGACTCGAGAAGAAGCGAAGGGTCGAGATATCGTAGCGCCGCCCATCCACGAGGAAGCAGAAGTTCTTGGGCGCGACGATTGGAGGTGGCGATGCGGGACCCACGTAGCATTCGCACTCCTGGTTCGGACCCGAAGCGTTGTTCTGCGAGTAGACCCGGCCCGAACCCATTGGCGAGAGCATCACGGCAACCGCTGCCACTAGGACCGATAGAACCCTAGCGGCAAAGCCGAATCGAATCGAACTCAACACTTGTCGCCCTAAGGTGCTTAGCACGTTCCACACGACCACGATACAACTCGGCGGCATCCGCTGCGGTGAGCTCGCAGTCGACAAAAGAAACGTCAATGGGCCTGCCAACGCGCTCTTCGAGGTATCGCTCGGCACGCGAACTGACCTCCTGCTCGACATCGAAGCGGGTCATCCACCTGGAGGACGAGCCTTCGCCTACGGCCTCCAGCATCCTCTTCGCCGAGTCCCCCAGAGTCGTCGCCTCGACCAACTTCTCCAACTCACGCATCTCCTCGGGATCCGAGGTGTCGAAACCCACCTGCTCGACCCACGCTCGGATCTGGTCGCTCGGCAGACCCGTGATCTCTCGAAGCCTTTTTTCAGCCGAGCTCCAAATCCAAGGTTGCGGAACGGAGCTGACTTCCAGATTGTTCAGGGTCAGCGGCTGCGAAGTTCCGCTGGGCTCTTCGCTGGCTTGCGCCATATCGACCTCGCCACATTCGACCCAATCATCCGC
This sequence comes from Polyangiales bacterium, assembly GCA_035466435.1. GTDB lineage: Bacteria > Myxococcota_A > Polyangia > Polyangiales > Houyiibacteriaceae > SG8-38. The sequence continues at coordinate 2,299 of DATIUW010000012.1, forward strand.
CAGACTCTTCGACAGTTGGCTCGGCTTCGCTAGACGTCTCGGACTATCCAGGAACTGCACGATCGTCTCCGCGTCGTTATCGTCGCGTATGGTTTGAAACTCGGTGTCCTGGCAATCCTTGTCACTCCAAAAGAAGTAGCGAAGCCCATCGTCGGGGGCACCGTCTGACGCTTCGGCGTCGCCGTCTCGATTCCAGTCCACGTCGGTGTTGCCGTTGGACGATAAGTACGTGGGGAAGCCTCGTCCGGAACGTAGTCCATACCTATTGAGAAACTCAACTGTTCCGTAGGGGGCGTCCAAAGGATCAATCTCGGAAACCATGGCCTCGTCAAGGTCTCTTAAACCGCCGCTCGAGTACCGAGATCTCGTCGTCGCCAGCGAATCGTAGTCGTCATTGAAGCCAAAGACCGGGAAGTACGCGTAGTTCATTTCGCTTGGGTAGTTGGGTTTGCAGTTCCACGATGGTTCCCACTCCTCGTTGTACCCTCCGTGCTGAAGACCCAGTGCGTGACCGAACTCGTGAAGGATTGAGCCGAACAGAAGATTCTGAGCCTCTTCCGTCATGTCGTTCGAAGTATCCGGATCGGTGAGTCCTCTAACATAGAACTGGCTGAGAGGTATCCCCGCGGCACCGCCGAACCCCCCTCCCCCACAGAAGAGCGCGAACGTGTAGAGTCCCTCTCTGCGCGGAGTTCGATAGCTCTCTCGATCCTCCCGGGATAGGACCACGTTGCCGTCCGCGTCCTCTGCTCTGCAGTCCGTCAGAGAGTGGCGATCGTCGAGCACAAACTCTACGTCGAGGCCGAAAGTGTCATCCGGATTGCGGATATCCAAATCGCCGTAGTGTGCCTTGACCATATTGATCAAATCCTCGCCTGGCCGCATTGTTCCGCTGGTGCCTTCCCAGAAGTCCACCTCAACGAAGACGTCTTTGCGGTCGGGCGTGGCGCCACGAGAGCGAATGTCGCTCCCCGCGCTCCACGTGCGCGTCGTTGGTGATCCGCCGGGAAACATCCCATACACTTCGACGCCGTCACCTAATCCATCACCATCGGTGTCAGGGTCGAAGGGATCACTGCCGTAGCGTGACTCGGCGTCGAGCGTGAGGCCATCATTGTCGGCATCGCTGTATGTCTGCTTCAGTCCCAGCGTGAGCTCCATACTTGGATCGTCGCATGACTCTCCCACCGGCAACCAGGCCCAGAAACGCTCAATGTAGATGTCGGGGACCAGCGTGTAGTAAACAATCGTCCCGTCAGCCTGTTCGTACGAATAGTACTCTGTCCGGTGGCTAAGCTGCACCTCCCCAGTGCGAATACAACGAATACTCGGCCCCTCCACTTCGCTCCACGATCGGCTCTCGACAGTGACGATCACGCCATCCTCCGAATCCACGAGCGAAGGAAGCTGTGCGTTCGCGTACGGATCGTAAAAGAAGTTCCCATCCGCGGTAGTCACGAGGCTGTATTGAGGACAAGTGTCGCAACTCTTGAGCGTCACGGCCATTCCCGCTGCGGGGCTCCCGTCTTCGAAGTGGACTTGGCCTACGATGCAGCCAGTCAACATGAGCACCGGGAGAAGACGATGGAAGTGTCGAGCCGAGTGAGTCATCGAGATACCCTCTTTCCTATATTGCCTGCGACAGTACCAAAGCGCGCGAGACACATCTAATGCCGTCGCACCTTCATCCCATCGCACCGCGGCTTCGATCCAGACAACTGGAGTTGCGGCGGCCTCTGCTTCTTGTTGCCACGCCGCGATCGCGCCAACGACAGCCGCGCCAGCGCTCGCTCTCTCCGAACAAGAAAAAGATCCGAGCGCCCTAAATCACCGGCAAAGCTCCCCAAGTTCGACACGCTCGATCCAGGTTTTCTTAACTGGCACCGTGCAAGTTGGGCTGAGTCTCACTAGGTTTTTGTTGGCCTTTTTGAGATCCCGGCGAGATCAGAACTCCCGGTTGCAATCCCGCCAACTCTCTGTTTGCCTCAGCGCTGGTGGGACGCCTGCGACGCTCGCACCGAGGACGCTGCGAGACTTCTGCCCTCAGGGGCCGACATGGAATAGAGAATTCCATCCGAAAAAAGTCGATGGAGGCCCACGTCGCCGAGATCAATCTCCACTTTGGGATTTCGTTATTGATACGATAGATGTCCGGTGCCGCAGTGCGAGCTCAGCATCGGCGCCAGAGAGCGTTGATCGCGTATGGACCCGCGTATCCAAACTCAGAGGGGTCGCGGAACACCGTGGCTCGCTGGTGCCCCTACCATGCACCCGACGCGACGTTTACTTCATGGCCGGCGCCGCAGCGCGGAGCATCATGACCTCAGGGGCTTGCCTGTCACCACGCGCAACACATCGAACATCGCGCCGACCTCCGCGAGCTCGCGGTTCACGTCGGGCACCGGCACTTGTGACATTGTCATAAGAATGCCCGGTAACGCGCTTTCCTCGGGTTGTTTGGACGTGTTCTCGTCGATACCTGTCCGCGAAACCCTTCGAGAATCATCTAGATCAGGCGACCTCCCGGCTGTTCGATTCCCACCGCCTCCACCAATCAAGCGCAATGATCACAACGGATTAGCGAATCCGGTCGTCACAAGAATGACCACGGTATGACCGTGGTCGGCTCGTTTCAGCACGCCGTTCGTCCGGTTTTCTGGCCTTTGGGTGACGCCCGTTGGGGCTTTTCCCACGTCCACCGGATGATGCACGTCAGTTGACACTTATCCGCCTTGCTTACAGTCTCAGGTCTCCGTGCGTGCCCTTATCCTGCTCTCAAGCGTCTGGGCTCTGCTCGCCGCTTGTGGTGACAACTCCGGTCTGAAACAGCCGCCGGAGGTCGTTCGAAAGTGTGGCGAGCTGGAGGGAGTCGAGCCAGTCGAGGTGGTGGTGATCGGCTCATATCCAATCGATCTTGGCCTCGGCGAAACGGGGAGCTGTCCCATGTTCGCCCCGGTACCTTGCACACGACCGATCCGGGAGTATTCCGCTCTATGTGGTGAGGAATGCGTTCCCCAAACGGGCACCCACCCAAACGGCGACACCTGGCTCGTGGGATGTGCGTGGACCATGCGTGGAATGGGGTGCACGGGACCGGATTTCCACGTCGTCCAATGCGGTCTCGATCCGCACCGCGGTGAACCGTATTGGCTCTCGTTCCGAGAATGCCAGCCGGCGTTTCTCCCTGCGTCGTACTGCTGGGAGGGGTGCGACGGCGCGGAGTGGCTGTGGGACGATCCAATAGAGGTCGAACCCGCAGAGTGGTGCCTCTAGAGCCACCACCTCACGCAAGGGTAGGCCAAGGCTAGGTCCGTTCGCGGAAAAAGGGCTCCTTCCCTTGCGCGAAATCGTGCAGCTCGTACTATCTTACTGGTAAGGACACCGGGAGATCAGTCATGGCCAACATCGCAACCACCAAACTCTCGTCTAAAGGCCAAATCGTCATTCCGGAAGAAGTCCGCAAGGAGCTCGGCCTAGAACCGGGTGCTCAGTTCGTCGTCATGGGTGAGGGCGACGTTGTCATCCTGAAGAAGATCGAGGCGCCCGACAGACAAGAGTTCCTCGCGCTGGCCCGCAAGGTTCGAAGTCAAGCTCGCAAGGCCGGAGTCAAGCGCTCTGACTTGAAGAAAGCAGTCCGCGCCTCCCGTCGTCGCGGATGAGAGTCGTCCTCGACACCAACGTCCTCATGTCAGGGATCTTCTTCACCGGTCCCCCGGCGAGGATCCTCACCGCATGGGCAGAGGGTGATCTCGATCTTCTGGCGAGTGTCGACATCCTGGCTGAGTATCGCCGCGTCGCAGATCGTCTCAGGAAGCGATACCCATCGGTCGATGTGGATCCCGTATTGGATCTCATCATTCGCGAGAGCCGCATCGTGGAGCCAGCTCCGATACACGAAGATGCCTGCAGCGACAAAGACGACTTGAAGTTCCTCGCTTGTGCCTTGGCAGGTAGCGCCGCTTGTATCGTGTCTGGAGATCGCGCCCTACTCCGTTCATCCGGGTACGAGGGGCTCGAGGTCATGACGCCCAGACAGTTCCAGACGCGGTTCCTAGAGAAGTAAACGCCCCACGCACCCCTGTGGGAGCGACACATGCTGGCGCTAGCTGCAGCCGATGCGACACGATCGCCAGTGACCAAATAATGACCAGAGCCCAGGGCAATCAGGGGGATTCCAGGGTATTGCAAGGAACTCGAGTAAGAGCGCGGGTGGCGGTGCTTAGAAAGCGATACGTGGGAAAACCAAGTGTCCGCGTAGGGTTGGCGTATCGCTGACAGTCGGGTTCGATTCCCACCGCCTCCACCAAACAAGCGCAATGATTGCTGCGGGTTAGCGTTCTGAAAAACGCATATGTCATAAGAAATGTCATAAATCCGCCCCGGCAACCGCTCTGGATCGACCGTCAAGCAGCTCACCGCTTCGCAAAGCGCCGGCCACTCCCACGCCGTGTAGACGTGGATGATCGCGCCGCGCGCGTTGTGCGTGATTTGCTCGAGGACGTC
>DATIUW010000013.1:0-18985 GCA_035466435.1 Polyangiales bacterium
TATCCGAAGCCGAGGTGCTGGCGCACGCCCTCGCGTCGAAGGTCGATCTCCGACGCGCTTGGCCACTTCCTCGGGTCTCGGTTACCGGACGCCCAGAGCAGCATGATGCGCTCGTTCGCGGGTAGCGCCTGCCCGTAGAGCTCTACCGGCACTTTGGTCTTGCGGAAGTGTCCTTGAAACGGCGACTCGAGGCGCAAAGTCTCTTCGACGAAGGCCGGAATCAGCTCTGGGTGCGCCCGGAGCTCCTGCTGCACGTCTGGGTTCTGCGCCAAGAGCCGGACCATGCTGCCCATGAGGCTTGCCGAGGAATCGCTCCCCGCAATGATGATCTGGAGAACCGTGGCTGCGGCTTCCCTTCGGGTCATCACCCCTTCGCGAACTGCATCGATGAGCGCCCCCATCATGAAGCCGGGCTGAGGATGGCGCCGTTCGGCGTCCTCGAGCTGAGCACGACACCATTTGAAGAAGCCGAAGCCGTTCCAGACCTTCTTCGCGAGCTCCCATCTCGTGTTGACGCCGCTCAACAACGAGATCGCCTCGTCTGCCCACGATTTGACCTGCATCGCGTCATCTCGCGGGATCGAGAGAATGTCGAGCGTGAGCGCGATGGGAATCCGAAATGCAAACGCATCCATCCAATCGACCTCACGCGCGCGAAGCACGTCGTCGAGATGTCGATCGACGAGCGCGCGCACCTGTGGCTCGAGCACCTGAACGAACCCTTTGCCGAGGCCCGCGGTCGCGATTTTTCGCTGAATCCGGTGAACCGGCGGATCTTGCAGTGCTAGGACGTCGGGTGGCGCCATCGGCAAGCGTGGGGGCACGAAAGTCGAGAGCCGGCCGCTCCCCCCGGCTAGAAGAATCGCCACGATGTTGGACGAGAACCGATCCGGGTCCATCGCGACCTGCTTGATGTTCTCGTAGCGGCTCAGGTAGTAGCAATCGGCGCCCTTCGGTTTGAAAAGCGGCGCCTCCTCACGCAGCGCCTCGTAAAACGCATAGGGGTTTTCGATCGTCTGAGCGCCGAAGGGATCGAAATCGTGCACCGTCATGGTGAGCCGTCGCCATTATCGGCGGCGCGCTGCTTGGGTCAACCGTCGACCGACACCCCGCGTTGGTAGCAGAATCACCTTTGCGCTCCACGAGCTCCCGCTGGCGTCGTCCCCCTTCACGCATCACAATCCCGGTGTGCCCGGACGTCTGCTCCCCCGGCAGTTCTACGCGCGCGATGCCCTCGAAGTGGCCCGGGATCTGCTGGGCCAGGAGATCTGGCATGGCGAGGTCGGTCTTCGCATCACGGAGGTCGAGGCGTACCGCTATCCGCACGACAGCGCGAATCACTGTCGCGCAGGTCTCACGGATCGCAACGCGCCGATGTGGGGACCTCCGGGCCACGCCTATGTGTATCTGTGTTATGGCTTGCACCAGATGCTGAATCTGGTGACCAACCGCGAAGGGGAGGGCGCAGCCGTCTTGATTCGTTCGTGTGAGCCGATTGCGGGTCACCGCACGATTCGACGGCGTCGAGGTGGAAAGGATGGGCCCGTGCTTCTGACCGGCCCAGGAAAAGTAGGCCAGGCACTGGGCCTCGACGTCACGTTCAGCGGCCGTCCGCTCTACCGCCGAGGCGGGCTCGAGGTGCGAGAGGGCGCGCGCCCGGCCGAGATCGCCGTCGGGTCCCGCATCGGGATCGGCTACGCGGAGCCCGAGCATCAAGAGGCGGAATGGCGTTTGGCGGTCGCCAATTCGCCTTGGGTGAGCCATCCGCGGCAGCTCCGAGGTGTGGTGCGATGAGCGGTCCTTCGACGACCTCGAGCGCGACCACGCAGGGCGTCCTAGTCGAGGTGCAAAGCCAGTACCTCCCCGATCAGTCGCACCCGGCGAGTCGTCGATTCGTCTTCGCTTACACGATCACCATCACGAACAACGGCAAGGAAGTCGTTCAGCTTCGCTCGCGCCACTGGATCATCACCAATGCGCTCGGCGAGACCGAAGAGGTCCAAGGGCCGGGTGTGGTCGGCGAGCAACCGATCCTGAGCCCAGGGGAGAGCTTTCGCTACACCAGCGGCGCCGTGCTTCCAACCGAGCGCGGCACGATGCAAGGCACCTATCAGATGCACCGTGCGGACGGCGGGCAGTTTGATGCCCAAATCGCTCCATTCTTGCTCGAGCGCCCGTACTCGCTGAACTGAGTAGCCGCCGAGACGAAACGTCTCACTGGGGCACTATGCCTCGCCAAGTACGGCCTCGCCGGCGCGCAACGAGCGCAAACCCGGCTGGCACGAAAGCTGCTGTTAGCGGGCACATGACTGACACTCCCACAGGCGGTGCAGGTGCGCCCGTCAATCCATTCGACGTCGGTGTCGTCGTCGCTGGGCTGGTGAAACCCGACGACCACAGCTTGCTCGTCGCGGGGCGAAGGTTGAAGGTCCGCCCCGACGAGGAGCCGGAGTCGGTCGCAGAACGCTATCGTCGTGCGATTACCCGACGGTTGATCGCGCGAGACCCAGGCGTCGACGACGCTGTGTGGCAGTCGTTGGTGAATGCGTTGGGGGTTCAGCTCCGGGACCGCGAGCACGCCGACAATCAAACGCTCGACGCGATCTTGCATGCCATCGATGGCTTGTGACGAGAGGAGGACTTCATGTTTCTAATCAGGGAAGACGAAAGGCCGGAGATCTTTGCCGTCGATGCGCGCGGCAAGCTGACCAAGGAAGACTACGAGATGCTGATCCCTCGAATGCTGGCGGCAGCCGAGAAACAGGGCCCACTCCGCCTGATGATCTCCCTAGAAGATTTCGAAGGCTGGGCACCCAGCGCGCTGTGGGAGGACATCAAGTTCGACCTCAAGCATCAGGATGACCTCGAGAAGATCGCGGTCGTCGGGCAGGAAGACGTGGAGAAATGGGGAACCAAGCTCTCGAAGCCGTTCTTCAAAGCTCCGATCAAGTACTTCCAAGAAGGCAACGAAGAAGCCGCTCGCCGGTGGCTCATGCAATGAGGGAACGTCAGGCGAAGATTCAGCCGAAGCTCTTGTCCCAGGCGGACTTGATGGCCTTGTAGGTTTCGATGCCGCTTTCGCTCAAATCGAGCGCGCCCTCGGATACCAGGTGCTGGTGGATCTGCTTCGGATCGCTCTGCCACCCGCGGGGGACGTCGAGCTTCACGTTGACCGGGACCCCACCGAGCAGGCCTTGCTCATCCATGGTCCAGAGGGCTTCGGCCGCTAGGAACTGCCCTGCGATCTTGCGGTATTCGGGCTTGAGATGGCTCGCCAGAGGGAACACGTCGTAGAGCCCCACGGCGTCTGCGGGCACGGATAGCGGTTTGCGCAGCGCGTTGAACACGGGGGCCGCGATCGGCAGCTCCACGAGCTCGATGCCCGCGACGTCGTGACCGTCGACGGCCTGCAGGGAACGCTCGTAGGCATCGCCATGGCTCCGGCTCACCGCCGCAGGTCGCGCGGAGCTATCCAAGAGCACGGTAATCACCAAATACGGCCGCGGATCTCGAGTTTCCGTCATGAGCGGGCGTCTAGTTAGCGCATTTGTCACCGATTGGGTAGCCCTCGTTGCCTTGACGTCATCCGGTGCGGTCGGTAGCTGGACGGCCCACGCATGCGCATCGAAATTCACCCCACGCATCCACAGCCCCGCCGCATCCGCCAAGCGGTCGAGATACTGCGCCGCGGCGGCGTGATCGTCTACCCAACTGGCACCGTGTACGGCCTAGGGTGCGACATCCATCAGAAGAAGGCCGTCGAGCGTATCTATCAGATCCGGCATCTCAAAAAGGACCACCCGCTGAGCTTCATGTGCCCAGACTTGAGCAACATCGCGCGGTATGCGCACGTGGATGATTTCGCCTACCGGATCATGAAGCGGCTGGTGCCCGGCCCCTATACGTTCGTGCTGCGCGCCACGCGCGAGGTGCCGAAGCTTCTGGTCCGAAAGCAAAAGACCGTCGGAATCCGGGTCCCGGACGACCCGGTGGCGCTGGCGCTTCTCCACGAGCTCGGAAGCCCGATCGTATCGACCTCGGCCACGTTCGACGGCGAGGCGCTCAACGACCCGGACGAGCTTCACGCACGCTTCCACCACGTGGACGCTTTCGTCGATGCGGGGTGGGGCGGTATCGAGCCGTCTACCATCATCGATCTCACCGGGGACGAGGCCGTCGTGCTCCGCGAAGGTGCGGGTCCGGTCGACGTCATCTAGTCATGCGCGGACCGGACCGCCTCGCGCCTCGGTGATGAGGCTTCGCAAAAGGGCGGTCCATTCAGCGTAGCGGGGCGCTCTGCGAACTTGATCGACGACGCGCTCCGCCGTCCAATCGTCGCGACCCTGGTACTGCGCGACCGCTGCCCAATTCGCGAGGTGATGGTCCCACTGCTCGGCGGTCCAAGACCCGACCTCGCCGGAGCGGAAAATGAATAGATGATCTTCGGCGAGATCGGCCCCCGCCATCCAAAGACCGGTATCGGAGATGAAAGGACCCAGCGTCCGAATCACCAGCTCCCGCTCCGCTGCCCGGCCCAGCGGCTCGAGCGCTCGGTCGAACTGCTCCCAGCTTCGCGTGAGCGTACGAACACGCTCTTCGGAGATGGGCATGTGGGGCTTGAAAGCGCCGGGGGCGACGCGCGCATCGTGATCGTCGTGAATGTGGATGCCGTGCCTGTTTTCCGCTTCGCGGTATGCCTGAAGCGCGGCCTCACGGGTCGTTTGTCCGTCGAGGTGCGCGAGGAGCGTGGCGATGAGGGGGCGAGTCACGGGGCCATCCGGTTAGTTGGGGGCATCACGCTCAGCCTCTCGGCCCTGACGATGTGCTGCCTTGTGCAAGAGCACACCGATGCGGTCGAGGATCTGATCTGCCAATGCGCGCTTGCTCATCTGAGGGAGCGGCGTCGAGGATGCCGCGTCCACGAGTATGGCGCGGTTGGTTTCGCCACCGAGCCCTTCACCGGCTTCGTTGGCGACGATGAGATCGGCCGCCTTTTTGACCAACTTTTCTCGTGCGGCCTGCTCCAGGTTTTCGGTCTCGAGCGCGAACCCCACCAAGACGGCCGGGCGATGGGTGCGCTTGGCGCCGAGGTCCGCCAGGATGTCGGGATTGCGAATGAGCTCGATCTGAAGATTCTCGCCCTTCTTGATCTTTTGGCCCGCACGCCGATGCGGTCGGTAGTCCGCAACCGCAGCCGCCATGATGACGACGTCGAACGCATCGGAGCGCGACATGATCGCCTCGTGCATCTGCCGCGCCGACCACACCTCGACGACCTCGGCACCAGTCGGCGCGGGGATGTGCACGGGACCGCTCACGATCGTCACCTCCGCGCCCCGGCGCAGCGCTTGGGCAGCGAGGGCGTACCCCATGCGGCCGCTCGACCGATTGCCGAGAAAGCGCACCGGGTCGAGGTCTTCGTGTGTCGGGCCGGCGCTGATCAACAACCGCACGCCTGCGAGATCCGTCGCATGGGCGAGATGGGTCTCGACGCCGTCGGCGATCTCAGCGGGCTCCATCATTCGACCGAGCCCGATCTCGCCGCTCGCGCGGGGGCCGGTGACTGGGCCGAGCAACACCGCGCCGTCTCGGGTCAGCGTTTCGGCATTGCGCAGCATCGCTGGGTGGGACCACATGCGGTAGTGCATCGCAGGGGCAAAGAAGACCTGGCCCTTGGCGCAGGCCAAGGTCGCGAGCACCACGTCATCGGCGTGGCCCTGGGCGGCGCGCGCCATGAGGTTCATGGTGGCGGGCGTGATGACCACTGCATCCGCCCATTCACCGAGCTCGACGTGCACCTCGCCCGCATAGTCCTCGGCCCAAAGGTCGGTCACCGGCGGCTTGCCGGTGATCCCTGCAAATGTGATGGGCCCCACGAAGCGCTGGGCCGCGTCGGTCATCACGACGCGAACTTCGGCCCCACGACGCATCAGCTCGCGAACCACCTCAACCGCCTTGAACGCGGCAATCCCGCCGCCCAGTCCAACGACGATGCGCTTTCCCTGCAGGGACATGTTTGGGCAAGTCTAGCAGGGGCAGGACCTTTTGCGACGTGCCTTCTTCTCCGAAACGCCTTCTCGCGTTTCCAAGCTGAACGGAAGGTCCGTATCCGGGATGTGCTGCCGGTCAGTGGCTCGAGATGCCTGGCGCCGGGAACTGGTCACATAGCTCTTTGATCTCGCCCGCTATGCGGCCGATCACCTTCTCGTTCTCGACGTCCTCGACCACGTCTGCCATCCAATTGGCGAGTCGCTTCATTTCGTCGGGACCCATACCGCGGCTGGTGATCGCGGGGGTTCCGAGACGAAGGCCGCTCGGGTCGAAAGGCTTGCGTGGGTCGAAGGGCACGGAGTTGTAATTGGCCACCATGCCCGCGCGATCGAGCGCCTGGGCCGCCACCTTGCCGGGGACGTCTTTGTTGGTGAGGTCGATCAGTATGAGATGGTTGTCGCTTCCGCCGGTCACCAAATCGAAGCCTCGGGACAGCAGTGCATCAGCCAAAACCCGCGAGTTGTCGACGATGGCGTGTGCATAGGTCTTGAACTCGTCGGTCATGGCGAGCTTGGCTGCAATCGCGATGCCGGCGGTGGTTCCGTTGTGGGGGCCGCCTTGCAGGCCGGGGAACACGGCGCGGTCGATCGCGCTACGGTGCTGTTCGTTGCAGAGGATCATGCCGCCGCGCGGTCCGCGAAACGTCTTGTGGGTCGTGCTGCTGATGACCTCGGCGTGGCCGACGGGCGAGGGGTGCGCGCCGCCGGCAACGAGCCCCGAGATGTGCGCGATGTCGGCCACGAGGATGGCGCCGACCTCCCGGGCGATCTCCGCGAACCTCGCGAAGTCGACGACGCGGGGATAGGCCGTGGCGCCGCAGAACAGGAGCTTGGGCTGGTGCTCTCGTGCGAGTGACGCGACTTGGTCGAAGTCGATCAGGTGATCATCGCGTCGCACGCCGTACTGAACGGCGTTGAAGTACTTGCCCGAGATCGAAACCTTCCAGCCGTGGGTCAGGTGTCCGCCGCTCGGCAAGCCCATGCCCATGATGGTGTCGCCGGGCTTGCAGAAGGCGAAGTAGACCGCAAGGTTGGCGGGCGAGCCGGAGTAGGGCTGCACGTTCGCATGGTCGACGCCGAACAGTCGTTTGAGGCGTTCGATCGCGAGCTGCTCCACCGTGTCGATGTTTTGCTGGCCCTCGTAGTAACGCTTTCCGGCGTACCCTTCCGAGTACTTGTTGTTGAGAACGCTGCCACAGGCCTCCATGACGGCCCGGCTTGCGTAGTTTTCGCTCGGGATGAGGCGCAGCTTGTCGTGCTGCCGTTTTTCTTCCTCCGCGATGCACTGGGCGATTTCGGGGTCGGCTTCGATGAGGGGTAGATCGGCCATGGTTTCTCCGGTGCGACCCTTAGCACGATTGTCACAACGGTGTTATTCGGAGTGCCGTGACCGAGTACTTTCCGAGCGCGGACGAGTTCGAGCGTCTCTGCCGAGATGCGACGGTGGTTCCCGTGCATCGCGAGGTCATCGCCGATCGGCTGACGCCGGTGCTCGCACACGCCACGCTCGGCCGGGAAGCTGGCAGCTATTTGCTCGAGAGCGTGGTGGGAGGCGAGAAGTGGGCGCGATACAGCTTCGTCGGATTCGCCCCCGAGGTCATCGTGCGCGGTGTCGCGGACAAGTTCGAGCGCGTCCTAGACGGTGAGGTACAGCAGGAGCTGGGCGTCGATCCGTGGGAGCGGCTCGGCGAAACGCTTGCCGAGTGGAAACCGCCCGAGGTGAGCTGGCTTCCGCGCTTTTGGGGCGGTGCCGTCGGTTACGTGAGCTACGACGCCGTGCGCACCTTCGAACCGACGGTGGGCGCCGCATTGGGGCGCGACGACGATTGGGAATTTTGTTTCGCCGTCGGCGGTACGGTCCTGATTTTCGACAACGTGCGGGGCACGGTGCGCATCGTCGTGCCCGTGCGTGTCGAAGGTGATGCGCGGCGCGCGTATGACTCAGCGACCGCGCGCATCGAAGCCACGCTCGACGCGCTCGACCACCCGACGTTTCCGCGACGTTTGCATCCGCCGAAGCGCGACGGTGATCTGGAGCTCCCTCCGTCTTCGTTCGATCGCGCCGGGTTCTGCGAGGCGGTGGAGAAGGCCAAGGAGCACATTCGCGCGGGCGACATTTTCCAGGTGGTGCTGTCGCAGCGCTTTCGGGTGCCGCTCGGCGACACCGACGTGTTCGATGTCTATCGGGCCATGCGCATCATCAATCCGAGCCCTTACATGTACTTCTTGCGACTGCCCGACCGCATCGTGGCGGGGGCCAGCCCGGAGACCCTGGTCCGCCTCGAGGACGGCCGCGCCCACGTGCGCCCCATCGCAGGCACCCGCCATCGCGGCCGCACCGACGCCGAAGACCGCGCCATCGAGGAAGAGCTGCTCGCCGACCCGAAGGAGCGGGCCGAGCACGTCATGCTCGTCGACCTCGGCCGTAACGACGTAGGGCGGATCAGCCGGGCAGGTACCGTGCAGGTCACCGACCGGATGATCATCGAGCGCTACTCGCACGTGATGCACATCGTTTCCAACGTGGTCGGCGAGCTCGAACCCGGCCGCGATGCGCTCGATGTGCTGCGGGCCACGTTTCCTGCGGGAACCCTGAGCGGGGCCCCGAAGGTTCGCGCCATGCAGATCATCGAAGAGCTCGAACCCGAGCGGCGCGGGGTCTACGGCGGCGCCGTCGGCTACATCGGCTTCGACGGCAACATGGACGTCGCCATCGCGATTCGAACGATCGTGGCACGGGATGGGGAGATGTGGCTCCAGGCCGGGGCAGGCATCGTCGAAGCGAGCGACCCCGACAAGGAATACGAGGAAACCGTCAACAAGGCGCGCGCCGGGCTGGTCGCTGCGCGGGCGGGCAAAAAGGATTAATTTCGGCATGTCAGGGCTTTGACAGCCCCTTGGGGCCGGGCTACAAGGCCCGTCCCGATGGGCGACGCCCTGAGGAAAATGCGGCGGTAGTTAAGTTGGTTATAACGCCGGCCTGTCACGCCGGAGGCCGCGGGTTCGAGTCCCGTCCGCCGCGCAACAAATCCCTGGATGCCGATAGACTCTAAGCCCTGGATCTTCCGGGGCTTTTTCTTTTGTCCGGAGCACAGCGCGCGGGGGTCGAGCAAGTATGGCGCTTGTGCATCCCGAGGCAGGGCTTTACACCTTTGGGCATGCTCACACAGACTCTCATTCGCGCCCTCGCTCTCGTCGCCGTCTTCGCATTCGCAGCCGTCGGAAGCGCTGAGGCATCGTACTGCCCTGGTGAGGGGGACAAGCCCTCCGAGCCCACCACGTATTGCCCGGGCGAAGGGGACAAACCCTCGGAGCCGAGCAGCTACTGCCCCGGTGAGGGAGACAAGCCCTCCGAGCCGACTACCTAACGAAGGCGGAGGGCCGCGCGGCCTACGCTTTGCTCTAGGGATAGACGGGGAACGCGATGACGCTCGATCCGTTCTCTAGGTACACGTCTCCGCATTCGTAGCCTTCGCTCGGGACCGTGATCTCGCCTCCAGGGACGAGACTCTCGGGAAGGCCGGTCACGGTCATCGAGAAATGTGCAACTTCGACCGTGACACGTGCTGCGATTCGATCGTGCGTCACCTCGGTCCTCTGGGTGTCCAATTCCAAGGGCACGTAGTCGGGTGTTGGCTCGGGGAGTGTGTGAACGATCGACGACGGATGCGCGCCCGTCACGGCGAGAGACAGCTCCGCCACGGAGGCGACCACGTCCAGGTCCGACGGCAGCGCCGGGATTAGCTCGGGCCAGGGCCGTATCACTGCAGAAGTGGTCAAGGTCGATGTGCCGCCGACCGTGAGCGCGGGGCTCATGCTGGCATCGACGGCGAAGCGAATCGGGTAGGGGATCGGCAAGGTTTCGAAGGCGCACTCCGTCACATAGAGCCCGGGCTCGAGCGGCGTGCCGCCCATGCCACCATCGCCGCCCCCGCCAGCCATTCCGCCCATGCCTGCTGTGCCTCCCGTCCCGCCTGCGCCTGCCTCTCCGCCTGTGCCTGCCGTCCCCGCGGCGCCCCCCGTGCCACCGTCACCTGTCGCATCGTCGCTGCAGCTCGCCAGTCCCGCGCAGAGCATCCCGACGACCAGCAGGGTACTCACACAGACTTGATGCGCCTTCGACACTGCGATTGAAGATACTCCTCATCCTCCGCAGCAGTAATCCCAGGCTGGAGACGCCCCCAACCAACGGCTCGATCCCACGCACCTCCTCGATTTCACTGGAAATTTCCCCTCGACCGTAAGCAGCGGGTAAGTTTGGCCCGGTTCTCGCATGACTGAGGGGCAGAGGGACATGTGAACAAAGGCCCTGTGTGGGCTGACCCCATTTTTCGTTGGATAAACAACGGCAGAAGGCGGGTCGATGTGGTTGCGTGTAGTAGTTGTGCCACGGGTTTTTTCACAGGGTGTGAATCTGGTTCACGGTTGACAGTCTCACGTATGAAACACACGGAGGGCGCTCATGTATTCGCATGAGAGACGATGGCTGCGCAGATTGGCGATTGTAAATGATTACGTACGGATCCCGTACGCAAACGGGTCGTCGTATGCGTCGCAGTTTCTGTACCGGGAGATGACGGCCCGGGGTCACGAGGTGACCGTGGTCGGCCCGAACGATCCCAATGCAAAGCCCGGCGAGCTGCCCCCGCGGCACATTTCCTTGCCGAGCATTCCGCTTCGAAACCATCCGGGCTTCTATCTCGCGATGCCGTCGAAGCCGTCGTTGGACGCCCTTCGAGACGCCAATTTCGACATGACCCTGGTGCAGAGCCCGAGCGGCTTGCTCTATGCCGGCGCTTGGCTTCGTCAGCAGCAGGGGGTCCCGCTGGTCTGCGTGAACACGGTGCACATGCCGAGCGTGTACAACGTCATTCTTCCGGACGCCCTGAACCACACGCAGACGATCAACCGTCTTTTCGAGGACGGCGTCATTCCGATGGTCGAGGCGCATTCGAGGGACGTCTACAACGGCGGTGACGCGCTCGTCTGCTTGAGCCCGGGTCTGAAGGGCTACTGGCGGGATCGCGGCGTCGAAGTTCCGATCCACGTGATTCCCCGCGCCATCGAAAAGCGCATCTTCGACCGAACCGGTCAGGAAGACCCGTTCGCGCCCGAAGCAAAGCGCGGCGCCAGGCTGGTGGTCGTGTGTCGTCACGCGCGCGAGAAGGAAGTCGATCGCGTGATGCGCGTCTTCGCGAAGCACGTGTACCCGCATGTGGAAGGCGCGACGCTGACGCTCGTGGGCGACGGCCCGGAGCACGAGGCGCTGAAGAAGCAGGCCGAGGATCTCGGCGTCGACCACCGGACGTATTTCATGGGCGAGCAGGGGCTCCAGCAGATGCCGGCCTGGTATCGCCACGCCGACCTCTTCGTCTACGCCTCGCTTTCGGAGACGTACGGTCAGGTGATCAGCGAAGCGCTTTGGTGCGGACTGCCGGTCGTGGCCATGGACGATGGCATGGGTGTGGCCGGTCAGGTCACCAGTGGCCAGGATGGCTTCTTGGTCGACCCCAAGGCCGAGGATGCCGAGGAGCAATTCGGCCGCCACGTGCAGCTCTTGCTCACCAACGAGCCTCTCAGGCGTCAGATGTCCGAGAGGGCGACCCGCAATGCGAAGGATCGCTCGGATCCGGAAGCGTGCGTCCAGCGCTACCTCGAGGTCTTCGAGATCGCTCGCGACCATGCGCGCCGCCATCCGGACCGCCAGCCACTCAAGGCGTACGCCAGCCTCGCGAACTGGACCTGGCTCCACGCGACGGTGGGTGCCTTGGGTCTTCTACGCAAGCCCGTGGAGCTGAACCGCAACCAGGCGGCCACCGGCACCTGGACGCTGGCCCCAGCTCCCTGAGGCCGAGCGGCTCTGTAGACTCGAGCGTGAAGCGCTGACCGTCACTCGGCGGTCAGTAGCTCCACGTCTTTGTCCGAAGGCACCGTAGGTGGCGGCGGGGGCACCGTCGGACGACCCCGAAGCCGCGCGAAGAAGTTGCCCGCCCACCTGTGCGCATCCTCGAGGATGATGTAGCTGCTCGGCACGATGAGCAGCATGATCATCGTGGCGGCTAGAACACCGAAACCGAGAGACACGGCCATCGGGACCAGGAAGCGCGCCTGCACCGAGGTTTCGAGAATCATCGGCGCCAAGCCGAAGAACGTCGTCAGCGAGGTCAAGAGGATGGGACGGAAGCGTCGCGCCGCGCCCGAGACCACCGCTTCCCAAAGGCTCATGCCGCCCTCGCGGAAGCGGTTGATGGCGTCGATGAGAATCAGCGAGTCGTTGACGACGACGCCGGACAGGGCGACCACGCCCATCATGCTCATCAGGCTCAGGCTGACGTGGTCCCAAAGGAACCAGCCCATCGCGACGTGGCCCCAGACCGCGCCTACCATGCCGAACGGGATGGCCGACATGACGAGCAAGGGCTGCGAGTAGCTGCGAAACACGACGGCGAGCATCGAGAACATGACGATCAGGGCCAGCACGAAGCCGAGGCCGAGGGCGTTCATCGTCTCGGCTTGTCGCTCCTGCTCGCCGCCCAGGCTGTACGCCAGGCCCGGGATGTCCGCGAGCAACTGGGCGAGCTCGTTTTGCCGAATCTGGGCGATGATCTCGTTCGCGTTGGCGTCCTCGTTCGCCACGTCCGCCGTGACACTGATGTTGCGTCGGCCGTCGGTGCGTCGAATCTCGGAGTACGCCTGGCCGCGCGACACGATCGCGGCCTGTGCCAACGGCATCTCGCCGCCGGCTGGCGTGTGCACGATGAGCTCTTCGACGTTGTAGAGCGAGCGCCGCTCCTCGAGCGGAAGCCGGACGTAGACGCGGACTTCGTCGCGGCCCCGCTGTTGACGCACCGCCTCCGCACCGAAGAAGCCTGCGCGCACCTGACGGGCCAGATCGATCTCGGTCAGACCTTGCGCCTGGGCGGCGTCGGTGAGGCGGAAGTCGAGCTGGTCCTTGCCCTTGGTCACGCCGCTGTCGATGTCGCGGAGCCCGCTATAAGAGGCGATCTCCGAGGCGAGGCGTTGGGCGGCCGCTTCGAGCGTGGGCACGTCGTCATGAATGAGCTCGATGTCGATTGGTTTGCCTGGCTGCACCCCGACCTCGAAGGAGAACGTGAGCGATTCAGCGCCGGGGATCTCGCCGATCCCGTCACGCCACCGTTGGACGAACTGCTGCGTCGTGAGGTCGCGCTGGCTGGCTTCCACCAGGTAGATCATCACCGTTGCGAAGTGACTGCCTTCGTTCGAGAGCGAGCCTTCTGGGCCGGCCTCGAGCTGGCTGATCGCGCCCACTTCCTCGTAGATTCCTCGCGAGATGGTTCCATCTTCGAGCTCGGCGCTCTCTTTCTCGACGATGGACCGCGCGATTCCGGCGATGCGGTTCGTGATTCGCTCGGTCTCGGCCACCGGCGTGCCGACCGGCATCTTCAGATGCGCGGTGATCATGTCGCCTTCGACCTTGGGCAAGAACGTGAAGGGAATGCGGCCCGCGACGTAGCCCATCGTCGCGATGAGCACCGCGACGCCGGCCATCACCGTGAAGTACCGCCACTTCAGCGATTTTTCGAGAATGGGAATGTACGTGTGCTGGACGTGATGTTGGAGCCGGTGCGGCATGTCGAGCTTGTTCACGAGCCGCATGATCCAGAGGTAGGGTGAGAGCACGATGCGCAGCCACCAGGGCATCGGGTGCGATAGATGCGCAGGGAGAATCAAAAGCGACTCGACGAGCGAGATGATGAGAACCGCGATGACGACGATGGGGACCACTCGGAAGAACTTTCCCATCGGACCAGGCACCATGAGCATCGGAGCGAATGCCACGCAGCTCGTGAGGATCGCGAAAACGACCGGCTGAGCGACTTCCTTCGTGCCGTCGATCGCGGCTTGCAAGCGACCCTTTCCGTCTTGCCGTTGCTTGTAGATCGCTTCGCCGACGACGATCGCGTCGTCCACCACCATGCCGAGCGTGATGATGAAGGCGAAGAGCGAGATCATGTTGATCGACACGTCGGTCACGGGGAAAAAGAGCAGCGAGCCGGCGAATGAAATGGGAATTCCGAGCGTGACCCAGAAAGCCAACCGGGCTTCGAGGAAGAGGCCGAGCGTGAGAAGCACCAACACGAGCCCGATGCGGGCGTTGTTCATGAGCAGCGAGAGCCGCTGCTCATACATCTCCGCAGTGTCGAACCAAGTGGCGGAATAAAGGCCTTCCGGGAGCGTGTCCTGAAGCTCTGCGACGTATTCCTTCGCTGCTGCAGCGACGGTGAGGGGAGTCTCGGTGCCCACGCGGTAGACGTTGATCATGACCGCGCGCTTGCCGTCGTAGGTTGCCTCCTTGTCGATTTCGCGGAAGGCGTCCTTCACCGTTGCGATATCGCGAACCCGGACTTGAGAGCCGCCCGGCTGGCTCAAGACGATGATGTCGCCAAACTCGTCACCCCGGTCGCGGCGTTCGGTGGTGCGCAAAAGCACCTCGCCGGCTTGGGTTTTGACCCCTCCACCCGGGAGCTCGACCGACGCCGCGTTCACGCGGGCTGCGATCTCGTCGAGCGTGAGGTCGTACTTGCGAAGCTGCGCCTGGGGCACCTCGATGCTGATCTCGAGCGGGCGAATGCCCGTGAGCTCCACGTAGGTGATACGAGAATCGCGCAGCAGCTCGCGGCGGCTGTTCTCGGCGACTGCCCGTAGCGTTGCTTCGTCGACGTCGCCGTAGAGCACGAGAGAAATCACCTGTTGGCGATTGGAGATGAGGGTGACGGTGGGCCGCTCGACGTCCTCTGGAAACGACGTGATTCGATCGATGGCGCTCTTCACGTCGTTGAGGGCCCGATCTTTGTCGGCGTTGAGCAAGAGCTCGACGCTGACCGTGCCAATGCCCTCCATCGCCGTCGACGTGACCTTCTTCACGCCGTCGATACCGCGAACCGCTTCTTCGACCGCCAGGATGACGGCCTGCTCCACCTCGGCGGGGCTGGCGCCCGGATAGGTCACCTGAATGGAGACGACGTCGAGCTCGACCTCGGGGAACACTTCCTGTTTGATGCCAGAGGCGAGGGTGACCAGACCCCCGACGATGAGGATCAGCATCAGCACGTTGGCCGCGACTCTGTTCTTGGCCATCCATGCGAGCGGGCCGCGCGCTTCGGTCTGCAATTCGTCGTCGTGGGTCATGGGGCAGCTTGGGCCGCGGGCGCGCTCGGCTCTGCCTGCGGCGGGACGGAAGTGGACTCGGGCGTGCGCAGCGGCATGTTCGGAACCGGGGTCGCGATGCGGCTGATCACCACGCGCGCACTGGGGTCGAGGCCGCCCGTGATCAAGACGGAGTCGGGCTCGGTCCAGGCTATGTCGACCTCGTGAATCTCGAGCAGGTCTTCGTCGTTCATCACGTACACTTCGCGGCCGTTGCGCAGCGCGGCGCGGGGTAGCCGAATCGCGTTTTCAATCGGCCGCGCTTCGATGGCGACGTCCACGAACGACCCGAGGAGCAAGGGAAGATCCACTTGGTCGCCGAGCGGGTCGTCGATGCTCACCAAGAGGCGGGCCATGGCGCCCCCTGGATCGAGGTCCGGAAACTGCCGGATGACCTCTCCTCGCCGCTCGATGGTCCCGTCGCCGATGCGCTGGACGACTTTGACTTCGGAGCCCGGAGCCTCATCGGTCCGAACCTGGACGGTTCTCAGCATGCTCACCGGAACCGACACCTGAACGTGGTACTGGTCGGTGCCGACCAGACGCGCCACCGGCGTTTGTGGGCTGAGCAGTTGTCCGAGGTCGACGTCTTCGCTCACCACCATGGCGTTGAACGGAGCGCGGAGCACGGTGCGCTTCAAATCGAGCTCCGCCTTCTTGAGGGCGCTTTGCGCGGCCTTGAGCGCCAGGCGGCTGGCTTCGAGCTGTGGCTCGCGTTGTGCGAGCTCGCGCTGCTCTTCCGAAGCGTCGATTTCGCCGAACGACTCCCACTCGCGCTTGGCGACCTCGCCGCGGCGCGCCTCGATCCGCAGGTCGAGCCTCGCTCGATTCACTTCCGACCGGAACGATTCCACCGCGAGCTCGTAGTCGCGCGCATCGATGCGCAAGATCGGCTCGTTTGCTTTGAAGCGACCGCCTGCCACCAGCTCCGGACTCTGCCACACGACGCGCCCTCCGAGCTCGGCCTGCAGGACGATCTCTTTGGCAGGGATCACCGTGCCCTTGGCATGTAAGTCCACCTCGTGACGGGCGGCCCCGACTCGCATGACCTCTACGAGGGTTCCTTCCAGCGTCTTGGGAGCACGGGGAGGCTCATCCTTGGTGGTGACCAAGACGACCGCGATCGCGACCGACGCGATGACGACACCGACTGACAGGCCCCATTTGAGGCGACGCTCGCTTCGTTTACTCATCGTCGGGCTCTCCAAATTCCTCGGGCCAAGCGCCTCCTAGCGCCCGGTAGAGTTGAACGCGATAGGAAACAAGTCGCCGGCGCGCGGCCACGAGCTGAAGCTCGGACACCTGCCGCGTCGCCAGGGCAGTCAAAACAGGCAAGAAGTCGCTGAGACCGGCTCTGTAGCGATCCCGTGTCGCCTCGAGGGTGACGTTCGCGAGTCGAAACTCGTCTTCGAGGTACTGGATGCGCAGTCGCTCTTGGCGTTCGAGCACGAGGGAGCTTTCGACCTCGATGAGGCCTGTGAGAATGGTTTCCGCGTACTGCTCCATGAGTTGGTCGAGCAATGCGCGTTGTGCCTTGATCGCCGACCAGCCGGCGATTCCGTCGAAGAGGGGAACCGAGAGTTGGCCACCGGCCTGCCAAGTCAGTCCCGTGGCGGTGCTCGTCACGCTTTGCCCGGCAGTCGGGCTCGTGGGGTCCCTATCTTCACCAGTGAATTGAAGCCATTTGTACCCGGGCGTGAAGTTGAGCAGGATGACCGGCAACCGCGCACCGACGGCCGCTGCGACACGGCGGTCTTCGGCTTCGACACGCTTCTGGACTGCCCGGATATCTGGGCGTGCCACGAGAAGGCTCGCGGGGGCTTGGATTTCGGGTGTGGGCCCAATCTCGGGTAGCACCTTGCCCTCCACCGGAAACTCTCGCCCAGGAGCCTCTCCGAGCAAAACCGAGAGCCGCTGATCGGTGAGATCGATTTGCCCTTCGGCCTGTGCCAAGAGCGCGCGCTGGCTGGCCACGCGTTGCCGTTGCTGATGCACGTCCACCGCGGAGTTGAGACCCTCGCGATAACGCAGCTCGACTAGCTCGAGGAAACGTAGGTCGGTCTCGAGCTGCTCTTGCACTACGGCTACCTCGATTCTCGCGTTGATCGAATCGAACCAGGCCTCGGCGACCTCAGCCGAAATCGTGATAGCGAGCGCTTCTTGGTCGAGTCGTGCGGCTTCTGCGTCGAGCTTGGCGCCCTGGTGATCGCGAGCGCGGCGCGCGAACAGATCGACCTCGTACGATATCGGGAGGGACCCAGCGGCATTCTGAAACGTGAACTCGCCGAAAACCTGGATCTCTTTGCCGATGGCATAGCTGCCCTGCAGGCCGATCTGGGGCATCCGCGCGGCGCGAACCTGGTTGGCCAGGTAGCGCGCCTGCTGTACCCGCGCCCAGCCGGCTCGAACGCTTTGGTTCCGTCGGAGCGCCTCCTCGATCAGCGCACTGAGTGTGGGGTCGCCCATGTTGCGCCACCAACGCGCATCGCGAACCGGCTCCGATTTGGGCTCCGGCGGCGGAGGCACCTCGGCTCCCTGGTCGTACTCCTCGGGAATCTCGACCGGGGGCGGGATGTCGGTCGTCTTCTTGTAGTTGCATCCAGCGACCGAAAAGGCGGCCAGCAAGATGGGAATCACGCCGCGCATCATGAATCCTCTCTGTTTTCTAGTGCTCTCGTCACGGTATCCAGGTGAAGGCACAGCAACTTGTCTAAATCGACCGCTGCGGGAATCCTTTGTGCCATCGAATCCTCGTTGAGCCCGATCAAAACGACGCCGAGGAAGCTGGTCCATAGTTGAAGCGCTTGGGGTAGGGGGTCGACATCGGCGCGAATGCTTCCATCGTCGCGACCACGCTCGATGGAGGCGATGACCAGCGACAACATGTGCCCGACGCGGCTCCGATAGATTTGAAACGCCTCGGTCGAATCGTCCATGCGTTCGCCTGCGCTGAGCCACGACAGCGCGAAGCGAAAATGGTGCGGATGTGTTCGGGTGAAGTCGTAGTAACTGCGAAGGAGCCGGCGAATGGCATCGAGGCCGGAGGTTGCGTCGCGTAGCGCGCTCTCGATGACCGGAATGAGACTATCGATCAGGCGCGTGGCGACTGCGGCACAGAGCGCATCCTTGTTCTCGAAGTAGAGATAGAGCGTGCCCTTGCTGAGCTCGGCCGCGTCCGCGACGGCGTCCATTCGAAGGGCGTGGTAGCCCTCCGTCGCGATGAGCTCCTGCGCCGCGTCGAGAATCGCCTCGCGCCGTGCTTTTCGCTCCCGCTTTCTACGCGCTGCTACTGCCAAGGTGCACCTTTGGGGTAAACTGACTAACGGTCAGTCATTGACCCATAGTTAGCAAACCTAAGACCCGCTGTCCCACGAGCCAGGGGAAAAACGACTGGGGGGCAAGGGTGAGCAGTCGCTCGTTCGGTGGGCGGGACAGGGGTCGAACCTGCGACATCCGGCTTGTAAGGCCAGCGCTCTACCGCTGAGCTACCCGCCCAAAGTGGCCGCGAGCATGACCGCCCACCTCACACCTGTCCAACGGGACACTATCTAGTCCTGTAACTCACTGAAATCACGAGCAATCGGCCGCAAAGATCGCAGCGATTCGCAGCGCTTGCTTTCGAGCTTCGGGCGCGAGGTCTGGACGGCACGCGATGCAAGCCGCTGCGATCTTTCGCTGAGAAGCCCTTTCGATGCGGGGGGTTAGGCCCCCGGAGAGTGTCCCCGTGTTACTGGCGGGCGCCGGGG
>DATIUW010000014.1:0-5135 GCA_035466435.1 Polyangiales bacterium
ACCGACGCGACTGCCTCGAGCAAAGCAACCTTCGTACCAACATGAGCGCGTGAAAAACACGACCTAACGATCAATCGCGGGCGTCGCCTTCGCGAAACATCATGCGGTTCTGCAAGTCGGTGCTGGCGAGAAGGCCGAGGACGTGGCCGGCACGGACCACGGGGATGACGCCTTGGCGCGCGATCTCGGAAAGACCGTCCAAGACAGGGTCATCGGGGGACAAGGTCTTCACCTGAGCGGACGGCGTCATGATGGCTCGAACGGGCGTGTTCTCCCGCTGCTCCGACGCCAGTGATTTGGCATCCGCCGCGGAGACCATGCCCACGAAGCGCTCCCCCTCACTCACCGGGAAGAACCGCTGCTCGAGCTCGAAGATGTAGTCGTCGATGAACGATTGAACGCTGATGTCAGCCGGAACCTTGGCTATTTGGGAGCGCATCAGCTCTCCGGCGGTGACCTCGTCGAGCGACTGCCGCAATATGAGCTGTTGATAGCTACCCTGCGCGGCATTGCGGAGGAACCAACCGATCAAGACGAGCCAGAATCCGCCCACTACGCCAGTCCCGAAAACCGGGACGCGAAAACCGAACACCATCGCCACGCCCGATACCATGAGCAACAGGCCGAAGAAGCGACCGACGCCCGTTGCCCAAAAGGTCGCGCGTCGCAGATCTCCAGTGATCCACCACAGAATCGAGCGGAGCACGCGTCCGCCGTCGAGCGGGAACCCGGGAACCATGTTGAAGATGCCGAGAAGCACGTTGATGGGCCCGAGCCACAAGAGCATCGTGGCAAAAGGTCCCACTTGAGACATTCCCTTCTCGGGCTGCGTCATCAGAAGCTCGGTAGTCTCCGAGCTGAGCGATGCATAAGCCCCTGCCGTTGCGGCGATGCCGATTGCAATGCTCGTGATCGGTCCGATGATCGCCATGAAGAGCTCGGCACGCGGAGAAGACGGCTCGCCTTCCATGTGCGCCATCCCGCCGAACATGAACAGCGTGATGCGCCGAACCGGGATCCCTTGAGCTCGAGCCACCAAGGCATGAGACATCTCATGGGCCAGCACGGACAAGAAGAACAAGACGGCTGCGGCGGCGGCCACGGCCCAGGTCATCGTCCCGCTCCATTTCGGATGCCACTGGGGAAAAACACTGCCGCCCAAGCTGAACAGCACCAAAGCAAAGATGATCAGCAGGCTCCAGTCCGCCACCACCTCGACACCGAAAAATCTGCCCAGACGAACACCCGAAAGCGCACCTCGGCTTCTTTTCATCGATTGCTCTGCTTCATGGTCCATGTGCCTCGCTTGCTCTGGGGGTTCCGACGCGCCGGGCGTTGGACTGCCGTGCTGCTACTCGAAGCAGCTTTCATGCCAAGCGCGGTGTCTCGCACCGCCGAGGTGAGGCAAAACGTCTCACTTTCCGCCGAGACCGGGTTCGAAATGCGGTGATTTTCGCAGTCGTCCCCGATTGGCACGGCCGATGCAGCGACAATTCCAGCATGCTGAGTCCTTCATCGCGACGATACGCGACCAATGCGGGTCTGACGTTTCTCCGCGTCGTGATTGGCGTGATCATGGCGGCGCATGGGTGGCAGAAGCTCTGGGGGCTGCAGCAATGGAAGCAGCAGGTCGCGAGCTTGGGCCTCCCGTGGCCCGAGGTGAGTAGCTACTTGGCCGTTGCAGGCGAGTTTCTGGGCGGCGTCGGCTTGATCTTGGGGTTGCTGACCCCGATCGCGGCACTCGGAGTGGTTTCGGTGCTCGTCGTGGCCATCATCACGGTGCATCTACCTCACGGGTTATTCGCGCGGAACAACGGTTTCGAGCTGCCGCTGTCCTTGATGGCCGCGGCCATATACTTCGTCGTTCGAGGCGGAGGACCATGGAGCCTCGATGCCATCTTGTTCCGAGGGCGCGGGCGAAAGGTGCCGCCGAAGCAGCCCGCCCGCAAGCTGGACCCCGTCACCGAGGCCGGTGAGGAGTCGTTTCCCGCAAGCGACCCGCCATCCTTCACTCCGGAGAAGTCGACTTGAGCAGGAAGCCCTCCCGAGACGTCGCGGGGACGAGCCGAGCGGACGCCCCAATCGAACCGGTCGAGCTCGAGGAGTGGATCGAATCTCTGCAGGACATCTCACATCGATACGGCCCTGACGACGCGAGCCGATTGATCGCTCGCTTGCAGAACGAAGCGACCGCGCTCGGCGCACGCATGTCGGCTGCCACGACGAGCTCGCCCTACGTAAACACCATCCATCATTCCAAGGAACCGGACTTTCCCGGCGATCGAGCGATCGAGCGGCGCATCAAGAGCCTCGTCCGATGGAATGCGATGGCGATGGTCGTGCAAGCCAACCGGGAGCACGACGGCATCGGTGGACACATCTCTACGTTTGCGTCCGCAGCCACGCTGTTCGAGGTGGGCTTCAATCACTTCTTTCGAGCACCTAGCGAGAATCATCCCGGGGACATCGTGTACCTCCAAGGACATGCCTCTCCGGGCGTCTATGCGCGGGCGTTTCTCGAAGGCCGTCTCGACGAGGGACACCTCGATCGCTTCAGACAGGAGACCGGCGACGAGCCGGGCCTCTCGTCGTATCCGCATCCCTGGCTGATGCCGCGATTCTGGCTTTTTCCCACCGTGTCGATGGGTCTGTCTCCGATCATGGCGATCTACCAAGCGCGTTTCTTACATTACCTGCGCGACCGCGGCATCGCCGACACGTCCGACATTCACGTGTGGTGCTTCATCGGGGATGGCGAATGCGATGAGCCAGAGACCTTGGGGTCGATTTCTCTGGCCGCCCGAGAGCGGCTCGACAACCTGACATTCGTCGTCAACTGCAACCTACAAAGGCTCGACGGTCCCGTACGCGGCAATGGGAAGATCATTCAGGAGCTGGAGACGGTCTTCACGGGAGCCGGCTGGAATGCGATCAAGGTGGTCTGGGGCTCTCCCTGGGATCCTCTGCTCGATGCCGACGACGAAGGCCTCTTGGTCGAACGCATGAACGAAACCGTCGATGGCGAGTATCAGAAGTACACGGTCGAAAGTGGAGCTTACATCCGCAAGCACTTCTTTGGCACCTCCGATCGGCTGCTCGAAATGGTCGAGCACCTGTCCGATCGCGATCTCGAGAACCTATCCCGAGGCGGACACGATCCACAGAAGGTGTACGCCGCATATCGAGCAGCGCTCGAGCACGAAGGAGCGCCGAGCGTCATTCTGGCCAAGACGGTCAAGGGATATGGTCTCGGGGAAGCGGGCGAAGGCCGCAACATCACGCACCAGCAGAAAAAGTTGAACGAGGAAGAGCTGCGCCATTTCAGGAGCCGCTTCGATGTGCCCATCGATGACGAAGACGTGGGCAGTGCGCCTTTCTATCGACCCGAAGAGGATAGCGAGGAGATGCGTTATCTCCGCGAGCGGCGCGATAGCTTGGGCGGTCCATTTCCGCAGCGCCGAGAATCCGCGCCGAGCCTGCAGGCCCCCAGTGAAGAGGTGTTCGCAGAGTTCTTCGAGGGCAGCGGTGACCGAGAAGTGGCGACGACCATGGCGTTCGTTCGCATGCTTGGACGGCTTCTTCGAGACGAAAACGTCGGCGATCACGTGGTTCCGATAGTCCCTGATGAAGCGCGCACCTTCGGCTTGGACGCGCTCTTTCGCCGGCACGGAATCTATTCACGGGTCGGTCAGCTCTACGAGCCAGTCGACCAGGGCGCGTTGCTGTCCTACCGCGAAGCGAAGGACGGAAAGATTCTCGAAGAGGGCATCACCGAGGCCGGATCCCTTTCCTCTCTGATCGCAGCGGGGACGTCGTACGCCAGTCTCGGAATCCAGATGGCTCCGTTTTTCATCTTCTATTCCATGTTTGGATTCCAGCGGGTCGGCGACCTTATCTGGGCGGCAGCGGATGCCAGGGCGCGAGGATTCCTGCTGGGTGCCACAGCCGGTCGGACCACGCTCGCCGGCGAAGGCTTGCAACACCAGGACGGGCACAGTCATCTGATCGCAGCGCACGTTCCCAACGTCGTCGCGTATGACCCAGCCTATGCTTACGAGCTCGCCGTGATCGTGCGCGACGGCTTTCGCCGAATGTTTCAAGAGCAGGAATCGGTGCTCTACTACATCACGCTCTACAACGAGAAGTATGCGATGCCTGCGGCGCCCGAAGGAACCGAGGAAGGCATCCTTCGTGGAATGTACGAGCTGAAGAAGCGAGACGCGGAGGGTCCGCGTGTTCAGCTTCTGGCAAGTGGCCCCATCGTGCGAGAAGCGCTGCGTGCGCAGGACATTCTGGCCGAGCGGTTTGGCGTGAGCTCGGACGTCTGGAGCGTGACCTCTTTCTCGGAGCTCCGTCGCGATGCGTTGAGCGCCGAACGGCACAATCGACTTCATCCGGACGAGGAGCACGAGCAAAGCCATTTGGAGCGGGTGCTCGCGGACCGCACGGGTCCTTTCATCGCCGCAACGGATTACGTGCGCTTGGTGAGCGAGCAGATCGCTCGGTTTCTGCCCGGAAGGATGATCGCGCTCGGGACCGACGGCTTCGGGCGAAGCGATACGCGACGAGCGCTACGCCGCCACTTCGAAGTGGATGCCGAGCACATCACCATTGCGGCGCTTCACGCCCTTTGCGGTGAGGGCGTCTTTGATGAGGACAGTCTGGTTGAAGCCATTGGTGAGCTAGAGATCGACCAGAACCGGCCGGACCCGGCCACAGCCGGCGGGAGCGACGTCGGGGAAGTGAACGGTGACGATGGAAGTTAAGATACCGGAGCTCGGAGAGAACGTCGACGAAGCCGAGGTGCTCCGTGTGCTCGTTGCGGAAGGAGACCGCATCGAGGAGGAGCAGCCGATTCTCGAGCTACAGACCGACAAGGCCAGCACCGAAATGCCCTCGCCAGCATCGGGAAAGGTCCAGGCGATTCGTGTATCGGAGGGCGATACCGTGACACCCGGTCAAGTGGTCCTCGAGCTCTCCACCGAGGAGACCGAAGAAGAGTCCGAAGAAGAGTCCGAAGAAGAGTCCGAGAAAGAGTCCGAGAAAGAGTCCGAGAAAGAGTCCGAGAAAGAGTCCGAGAAAGAGTCCGAGAAAGAGTCCGAGAAAGAGTCCGAGAAAGAGTCCGAGAAAGAGTC
>DATIUW010000015.1:0-9146 GCA_035466435.1 Polyangiales bacterium
GAGAAACGAGACAGCGACAATCACGGAGGCATCCGATGTGTCTGCGACGTGTCTCGCTCGTGGCGATTCGTGCGTCGACAGCCGCACCAATCTGGTATCACAGAAGCGTATCCCTGGGAACCCAGTCGCCGTTGTTGCGACCAAGTGTCTAGCTTCAGTTCAAGGCGATGGAGGTCTCCAATCGGCGGTCTCCATCCGGTGCTTTCGCGAAAGCCGATGACGTCGAGGGTCGACGCCCTGGTTGCAGCATGATTCCATCGGCTTTGAAGCTTCCAAGGAGGTTAATGACCACGCCATCGTGCGAACACGGCAGAGATGGTTCGGCACCATTTTACAGCTCTGCGCGGCGAAGCCTCAGTGCATTGGCGATGACCGACACGGAGCTTAGGCTCATGGCCGCACTCGCGATCATCGGGCTGAGCAACAAGCCAGTCACAGGATAGAGAACGCCGGCCGCTATCGGCACGCCGATCGCGTTGTAAATGAAGGCGAAGAACAGGTTCTGACGGATGTTTCGCATGACCGCGCGGGACAAGCGACGTGCTCTGAGGATACCGCGCAGGTCTCCCTTGACGAGCGTGACGGCCGCGCTTTCCATGGCGACGTCCGTCCCAGTACCCATGGCGATCCCGACATGGGCGCGAGCCAACGCAGGAGCATCGTTGATGCCGTCCCCCGCCATCGCAACCACAGCACCTTCCGCTTGAAGGCGAGCCACCACTTCGCTCTTCCGCTCGGGCAGCACATCCGCTTCGATCTCTTCGATGCCGAGCTTGCGCGCAACGGCAAGCGCGGTGGTGCGGTTGTCGCCTGTCAGCATGACGATTCGCAGTCCCTCTTCGCGTAGGTCGCGGATCGCCTCGGCCGCGTTCGGCTTCACCGGGTCTGCCACGCCGATCACGCCCGCGACCCGGCCCGCAATGGAAACGAAGATCGCGGTCTGTCCCTCCTCCCGGAGCTGTTCTGCGAGAGCCGCAGCCGGAGCGACGTCGACTCCGAGATCGGCGAGCATCGTGTCGTTTCCAAGCGCGGCTGGTTTGCCGTCGACCAGCGCAATGACTCCCTTGCCCGTTACCGAACGGAAGCCTTCGACCGGTGCCGGAAGGACACCCCGCTGTCTCGCGCCGTCGACGATTGCGCGCGCCAGAGGGTGTTCACTTCCTTGCTCGAGGGCCGCGGCCACTCGGAGGAGGTCCATTTCATCGCCGCTCAGCAAATGAGCTGCAACGAGACGCGGCTTGCCCTCCGTCAGCGTTCCAGTCTTGTCGAAGACCAACGTGTCCACGTCGTCGAGCATTTCGAGCGCCTCGGCGTTCTTGACGAGCACCCCTTCGCTGGCGCCTCTGCCCGTGCCAACCATGATCGACATGGGGGTTGCGAGGCCTAATGCACATGGGCACGCAATGATCAGAACGGCTACGGCGTTGACGAGCGCATGGGCGAACTGGGGCGGGGGACCAAAGAACCCCCAAGCGATCGACGTGAGAACCGCGATGACGAGGACCGCAGGCACGAACCAGGACGAGACCACGTCGGCGAGCCGCTGAATCGGAGCGCGACTGCGTTGGGCTTCGCTCACCATGCGGACGATCTGGGCCAGCAGAGTCTCCTGCCCAACTCGGTCCGCGCGCATGACGAAGCCACCGGTACCGTTGACCGTTCCTCCGGTGACCCGGCTGCGAGCAAGCTTGTGCACGGGGACCGGCTCCCCCGTCACCATGGATTCGTCGACAAACGAGCTCCCCTCGATGACTTCGCCATCAACAGGAATCTTCTCGCCTGGCCTCAAGCGGAGGTGGTCTCCGACGTCTACTTCCGCCAGAGGGACGTCGATCTCGCTCCCATCCGCTTCGATCCGGCGAGCCGTCTTCGGTGCTAGGCCGAGAAGCGCGCGAATCGCACCCGAGGTCGCGCTTCGTGCGCGGAGCTCCAGCACCTGTCCCATCAAGACCAGCGTCGTGATGACCGCGGCCGCCTCGAAGTAGAGGGGCACCGTGGCGCCATGGCGCACCGAGTGCGGCAGCCAGTCAGGAAAGAGCGTCGCGAAGAGGCTATAGCCGAAGGCCGCGCCCGTACCAATCGCGATCAGTGTGAACATGTTGAGGTGCCGGTTGACGATGGATCGGTAACCTCGCTCGAAAAAGGGCCATCCGCCCCACAACACGACCGGCGTCGTCAGGACGAGCTGGAGCCACGGTGCGACGCTGGCGGGGACGACACGCGCGACGGGATCCCAAGGCAGCATCTCCGACATCGCGATGAAGAACACTGGCACGGTCAGGCCCAAGCTGATCCAGAACCGCCGTGTCATGTCGAGGAGCTCGACGTTCGGCTCGTCCTCGACGGTCGCCGTGCGCGGTTCCAACGCCATCCCACAGATCGGACACGTGCCCGGCTCGGCGCGAACGATTTCTGGATGCATGGGGCAGACGTACTCGGTCGCAGTCGAGGGCGACCGCTGCTCGGGCTCGAGCGCCATGCCGCCGACGGGATCCACGACGCGCACCTGGTGGTCGTGACCGGTCGCTGTGGCGGATTGGGAACAATGGTGGTGGGCGTGTGCCGAGCTCATGGACAACTCTCCTTTTGAGCGTGCAGACGCGCGAACCTGGTCCAGATTACAGCTCGACGTCGGTCGAGGACCGCTCCTGGGCGCAGCCCATCGTGGCGCGGCCAAATCGATGATATTGCATCGCTTTTTCGACCGGAGCCGACAGTGTCGCCGAACGGTGAGAGCATCTAGATTGGAGGGAACCGACGATGAAAGCAGTTGAAAGCTCGCCTCCGAACCCAGAGGTCATGGCTCGGCTCGTCTCGGGTCACCGCGACTTCCTCGCATTCCTGGAAGCTCGACTGCCGGATCGAGAGACTGCCGAAGAGGTGCTTCAATCGGCGTTCGCACGCACGCTCGAGAAGGGTGGGAGCATAAGAGAGTCAGAGAGCGCCGTCGCCTGGTTCTACCGCCTCCTTCGAAACGCTCTCATCGACTACTATCGACGTCGCGCCACGGAAACGCGGGCGTTGGAGCGTCAAGCCCAAGAGCTATTTCCGAATGAGGAGGAGCTTCGAGGAGCAGTATGCGCCTGTATGACAACGCTCTTGCCCAACCTGAAGCCGGAGTACGCCGAGGTGTTGCGACGTGCCGATCTGGAAGAGATTCCGATCGCCCAGGTGGCGACCGGTCTTGGGATCACGACGAATAACGCGACCGTGCGGCTTCATCGAGCCAGGCAGGCCCTAAAGCGCGAGCTCGAGCGCAGTTGTGGCACCTGTGCGACGCACGGATGCTTGAACTGCTCTTGCGGGGAGCCGGTCTCCCGTTAGACGCTTCCAGATGAGGTCGGGGCGGGGACGAGCCGTACGCGATGGACCTCGCTCAGCGCTGATAGTGGTAGATGACGCTCGTCGAGCCACCATCGCCGAGCTGTTGCCCGACTGCCCACACGTCCGTCGAAGAGGTTCCGTGAACGGCGAGGAATAGGCGAAGGTAAGGCGCCCCGATCCTTTGATGGGTCACCTGCCGCCACGAATCGCCGTCGTAGTGGGCGATTGCGCCGGCGCTGCCCACTGCCCAGAGATCGTCAGGAGAAGGACCCCAAACCGCCGCCAAGTCGCCGACGAAGTCGAACGTGTCGATCGTCTCCCATCGTAGTCCGTCGAAATGGCTGACCTCCGAGCTGTCCGTCATCACCCAGACATCGTTCGCACTCGTTCCCCAGACTTGACCATCACCGCCCCCTGCGTCGAGGTCGATCTCGGTCCAACTCGACCCGTCGTAGTGCACGAGGTCAAACGTCGAGAGCGCGTAGACGTCGGTGGGGCCCGAACCCCAAATGGAGCTCTTGAAGGGCGAGCCGGCGATGGTTCGTCGCCATGCGGCGCCGTCATAGTGCGCGATGATCGCGTCGTCGCCCACCGCCCAAACGTCGCTGGGAGAAGAAGCCCAGACGTCGGTGATTCCACTGAGCCCGGTAGGCGCGGACACGTCGACCAATTCGAAGCTCGTGCCATCATGAAACAAGAGATCATCGCCGGCGCAGAGCCAGACCTCGGTCGCTGAGAGCGCGAAGATGCACTGAAGCCCGGCATCGCTGCCGGAGCTCAGCGCGTTCCAACGATCGCCGTCATAGCGCTGGATGGTCGAGCTTCCGTCGATGACCCAAACATCCGTCCGGGAGAACGCCCACACGTCAATTGCCGACAGAAGATTCGGAGCGCCATCGGCCGGCTTCCAATCACTGCCGGTAGCATCCCCGCAGGCGATGGCTAGTACGAGTCCAACCCACCAAATCCGCATCCGATCATGATAGAGACTCTTTCGGCTCCCGGTCAGTGCGACCGCCGTTTTAGTGAGACGGAGAGCTGAACAGGTGAACGCGAAGTCGTCTGCGGGCCAAAGGGAGCCTCAGGGTTGTGGTATGGCTTCCTCGCTGATCTCGTCGGTCCACACCTCGAATCGGACCAGACGACTCGCGCCGAAAGAGGTCAGTAGCGCGACATCAGCGGCGTCGCGCCCGCGGGCCATCAGGATTCGTCCAATTCGCGGCGTGTTGTTGCGTGCATCGAACGTGTGCCATCGACCACCGAGATAGACGTCGAACCAGGCACTGAAGTCCATTGGATCTTCCGAGGGAGGGACGCCGATGTCGCCGAGATAGCCAGTGCAGTATCGGGCGGGAATGTTGAGACAGCGGCACAGCGTAGTGGCGAGATGGGTGAAATCTCGACATACACCCGCCCGCTCCTCGAAGGTCTCGTAGGCCGTGCGAGTGCTGCGTGCTCTCAGGTAGTCGAAGTGGACATGCTGATGCACGAAGTCGCAAACGGCCTGCACGCGGGCCCAGCCCGTGGGACCGGCACCAAACAGCTGCCACGCAGCATCCAGCATTCTGTCGACCTCGCAGTAGCGGCTCGGAAGCAAGAACTGGAGCACCTCGTCCGGCAATGCGTGGATCTCGTGCTGTTCGGCGTGGGTGTCTCGCCGGTCCGGCTCTCCGCTATCCTCGACGACGACGTCGTTCCAGAACCGTATTTCTCCGGCCGGCACGACCAGTCGACCGCAGCGATTGCCAAACGTATCGATGTATTCGGCGATCCGGACCGGTGGATCGACGACTAAGGATTCGGCACGGCGGATCGACGCCGCGCGGCTTGGATGAACGTACAGCATCGCGAGGACCGGTGTGGGGGTCGGATACTCGAACACAATGTCGTAACCGGTCCGGATAAGCATGCCAGCAGGATGCATATACGATGCAAATCCCGAAACAAACAACCCAACCTCACCGACCCTCCCTGACGTCTCCTCTTCCCCCCCTAACCGACGTTGAGTTCTGGGATTTCTGGAAAGTCGGCCGCTGCCGCGCGAAAGCAACACTCTCGTTGATGGAGGCGGTGGATGATTGGCGTGGTCGTTTGAAAATATGCGGCCGTCGCCTCCCCAAAGCTGCACATTGGGTGCGAGTCGATGGCGACGGGCGCACGACTCCGTCGACCGACTTCGGTTGGGCCTGTTCGAGGACCTGCCTATGTTGCCTCGCTACGTCTCCACAGCAACGCCGTGCAGCTGGCACATGCACCACGTTCCTTGCGGGAACACGACGCTTCGGAGCCCTGCTCGCCAGTGCTCGAGCGCGTCTCGGTATGCTCGGCGAAAAGCCCGAAGCTCTGCGACAGCCTGAAAGAAGACCTTCCTCTGACCTCGTCCGACCGCAAACGTCGGGTTTCGGTCTCGCAATAGCTCGAAGCTCGTAGCACGTCGGTAAGGAGAGAGTCGACGAATGCGGTCGGCACCGAGGAAACGCAATTTCCGCCTTCGAATCTCCTTGTGCGCGAGACGCTCCTGGCGCTCGAGCTCCGCCGCCGCTGCGTGTCTCACATCCTCTGCGCGGTAGAGCTTGGCCAACGCGGGCGGCAGCGTGAGCGAAAGCTCGACCGTCTCGGGCCACTGCGGGTTGTCCGCACGGAAGTACACGTCGGGACGGTTGAGCTTCCAGCTGCGGCGCCCGAGCTCGTGAGGAAGCACGGTGATTCCAGGCCAGTCGCGCGCATGCCGAACCAGGCCCGCTTGGACGGGATTGGCCATCACGTAGGCGAGCTTCTCAATGATTGCTTGTTCGGTCAGCAACCGAACGACCGACGTCTGCTCGTGATCCCAGGTCGGACCCTCCCACTTGCGAAGCACCTTAGTGCCTAGAGACACCAAGCGATGGAGCTCGCGGAGGAAGAGGGGGAAGCGACCCTTCGTATCGGTCACGATCAGGTGCTCATGGGTGCTCATGAGGGTGACGGCGTGTACGAGGATACCAAACTGCTTGGCACACACGGTCAGCGCGTAGAGGTAGAACTGGCGGATGGACGCGTCAGGGCGGAACAGGTGATGACGGCGAAGCGTGCGTCGAGTGATCATCACCGTGTCGCCGGGGAGCACGAAGCGCGGTTGGGTCATGCGGTCCAAGCAGAGCAAGAATCAGACCTTGCCGGCTACGTATGATTTCAAGGCGTTCTGCAGTGCGAGTGTGGCGGATTAGCTTGATGTCGGTGGCGAGCGCCAACCTCGGTGGGCAAATACACTACGCAGAATGATTTTTATTCATCTGTATATGTAAGGCAATCATTGGATTCATGTCATGCGGGCCAGCATGTTCGTGGTGTTCGAGCACATCAGCGAAAGGAACGAGACATGAACACCACTGCAAATACCAAAAAGAGCCGCGTAGATTGGATACTCGCCCAGGCCTCGCACCACCTCCGGCGAAACGCCGCGCTCGTCGCGGGAGGTGCGGCATGAGTCCGTGGTTGACCGGTGCCACCGCACTCGCATGCATGCTGATGGGCGGTGTTTTCTTCACATTCTCGTCGTTCGTGATGCCGGCACTCGGCCGAATCCCCGTGGAAGAAGGCATTCGCGCCATGCAGCGGATCAACATCGACGTGTACCACTGGACCTTCATGGGCATGTTTTTCGTCACCCCGGTCGCTTGCATCGCCACTGCGGTGCAAGCCTTCTGGAATGCGAACGGACAAGCGGTGGTCTACGCCACCATCGGTGCGGTGGTGTACGTGCTCGGCAATTTCGTAGTGACGGCGGCCGGTAACGTGCCTCTCAACAACGCGCTTGCAGCCGTCGAGCCGGATACCGTCGATGCGGCGCGACAGTGGTCTCACTATCTCGTGCGTTGGACTCGGTGGAACCACGTCCGCACCGCGGCGTCGATCATCGCATCGGCGTCGTTCGTGCTGGCGCTCCGGGCGTAGGAAACGTGGCGCTAGCCGATCCTGACCAACGTTCGTCCCGTGACCTTGCCATCGATGAAGTCCTGGAACGCGCCAGGCAACTCGGCGAAGTCGATCGTCGTTCCCGCGATCCTGTCGAGATGTTTGGGTCGCAGATCGCTTGCGATTCGGTTCCAGACGGCGAGCCGTACATCGCGCGGCGTCTCGACGGAGTTGATCCCCAGAAGACACACCGCCCGTAGGATGAAAGGCATCACGGTCGTATTCAGCTCGTGGCTCGCCGCGAGACCCACGCTGGCGATGTTGCCGCCGTAGTCGACGGTACGAGTCAGCCATGTCAGCGCCTCGCCTCCGAGATTGTCGACGGCGCCCGCCCATTGGGCTTTTTCCATCGGCCGCCTACCGAAGTCGACCTCTCCCCGAATCAAGACGCGCGCGGCGCCGATGCTCTCGAGATAGCTCGCCTGCTCACGCTTGCCCGTCAGGGCGACGACTTCGTAGCCCCGGCCGCTGAGCATGTCGATCGCGAGGCTGCCCACGCCCCCGGTGGCCCCAGTGACCACCACGGGACCGTTCTCCGGGCGCTGCGAGTTCTGCTCCATCCGGTGAATCGCGAGAGCCGCGGTGAAGCCAGCGGTACCGATCTGCATGGCCTCTGCGGCCGTGAGACCGCTTGGAACGGGGACCACTGCTTCGGCCGGGACTCGGGCGTACTCCGCGTATCCTCCATCGCGCGTTTCGCTCAAGCCGCAACCGTTGACGAGCACGATGTCGCCTTCTGCGAATTCGCGCGATTTCGAGCTGACGACCGTGCCGGCGAGGTCGATGCCGCCGACGAGCGGGAACTTCCGAAGAATGCGCCCGGCCCCGGTTGCCGCCAACGCATCCTTGTAGTTGATCGTCGAGTAGCTGACTTGGATGACGACGTCGCCCTCGGAAAGGTCGTCGAGCGTCAGGTCCGTAAAGCCGGCCTCGACCCCGCCGTCGGCCTCATCGATCCGAAAAGCGCGAAACTTCGTCATGATTCTTCCTCCCTCACGCCTCGCACACTCCTCGAGGAAGTAACATCAAAGCGCTGTCATCTGAAGGGCCCGAGCGCACACGGCCCCCACTGGCGGTCGACGCATCGGTCACGGCGAGGACTCGATGTAAGCGATAGGCGTCTGCTGGAATGGCCTTGTGCCTTTTGGTGTCTGCGGACAAACTCGCGGCCGAGTGGCTTGCTCCGCGGGCGGCCGTCCTTCGAATGATCGCAGCTGGCGCGTAGCTTCGGTTGAAAGGAGAGAAGATGTCAGAGATTTCGCGTGCGCTGCGCTCGGCCTTCCCGTTTGTGTCTGCTGCTCTGCTGCTCGTCGCTTGCTCGGACGACGATGGCGGCCGACAGGGATCGGGCGCGCCGAGCCCATTCGACTCCGCAACCAGTCTCGCCGCGGCGATCCAAGCCGGCGATATTTCGTCCGCCGAGCTGCTCGAGCTCTATCTCGCACGCGTGGATGCGCTCAACTCGGAGATCAACGCCATCGTCGCGGAAGACGTGGCCGCCGCCCGCGCCCGCGCGCAGGAAGCCGACGAAGCACTCGCCCGTGGGGAAAGCTGGGGCCCACTTCACGGCGTACCCTTTACCGTGAAAGACACCATGAACGTGGCGGGGATGCCGACGACCATTGGAAGCCCGGACTATGCAGATTTCATCCCCGAAGAAAACGCAGCCGGCGTACAGCGGCTGATCGACGCCGGTGCGATCGTCTTTGGCAAGACGAACACGCCAGAGTTTGCCGGCGATTGGCAGACGTACAACGAGGTATACGGCACGACCAACAATCCGTGGGATCTCACCCGGACCCCGGGCGGGTCTTCGGGCGGGTCGGCGGCCGCGTTGGCGGCGGGGCTCACGGGCTTCGAGCTCGGGG
>DATIUW010000016.1:0-19121 GCA_035466435.1 Polyangiales bacterium
GTACACATCCCAGCGCCCGCCCACTTTCGTGACGGTCATATCTCCGATCGTAACCCAGCTTTTCTGACTGCCCGTCATCGTAGAGCTGATATGGGGCTCCGAGATTTCGCCGCCATTTCGGGAAAGCGAAAATCCCGCGACAAAAAGGAGTGAACCGGCCCTGGCCGGCGAAGATACCAAAGCACGCTCGTCGTGTGGTGCGGCGAGACAGGCCCTTGCGACGAAAAACGATCGCCCTAGGGCAATTTAGACACAGGTGGGTCTGAAGACGTGCGCCACACGCTCGTGGTCCCCTCGAGATGGCGCTGTCCAAGACCCGTTCGCTCGAGTTACGCTCGAAGAGAGAGAGGAGGACGTATCATGCGTATAACCAAAGAAGACATACCCGTACGGATTGACGTCCCCGGAGCCACGGCCCGGCAGAAGACCGACTTCGGCGACGTGACGGGCTATGGGAAGATGGGAGCCGAGTACTTCTCCTTCGGCGCTGGGACCGACATCACGGAGCTCCTCCAAGGGCTCGAGGGCGATGCTTGCCAGAGTCCTCATTGGGGCTACGTCGTGCAGGGGGCGATTACTGCGCTCTACACGAGCGGTGAGGAAGAAACCACGCGAACCGGGGAGCTCTTCTATTGGCCTCCCGGCCACAGCGTTCGGGCCGAGGAGGATACCGATATCGTCATGTTCAGCCCGCAGAAGGAGCACGGACGAGTACTCGAGCACATCCTCGGCAAGGTGAGTGGCTGAGCATTCGGAAGCGGCAGTACGCTCGGTCGAGCAAGCATGAATCCGAATCGCGTGCAGCTCGGAAAGCGTAGCGCCAAAGAGGTCGGGTTACCTCGGTAGGTTGTTCGGATGTTTCACCCATGGGTCGTGCAGCCGGATCGGCAGGGTGTGCGTGCGGCCCAAATCAACGCCTAGGAGACCGGCTCGAGTCGCACCGGAAGCCCGTTCGTCGGGTGGGGAATCGGCACCGTCTGAAAGCGCGTCGGCCTTCGAGTGTCGAGCGTCACGACGAATCGGCGCAGGAGCTGATACAAAAACGCCTTGGCCTGCATCGTCGCGAGGTGAACGCCGAGGCAGGCATGCGCTCCGCCACCGAAGGGAAAGAAGAGGCCCGGATGGCGTTTGTGCTCGGCACGCTCAGGGCTGAACCGCATCGGATCGAAGCGCGTGGGCTCCGTCCACCAGTCCGGTAGATAGTGCGTGATCCGCGAGACGGGACTGATCGAGAGATTCTTGGGGAGGGCATACGGCCCGAGCTGCACTTCGCGCACGGTTCGGCGCATCATGAACGCCCCGGGCGGCTCCATGCGCAGGGCTTCCTTGAACACCCAATCCATCTCGGTGAGCTGATCGAGCTGGTCGTACCCGATGACGGGGCTCTCGAGCGCTTCGATCTCTCGTCTCAGACGGCGCTGCCACTGGGGGTGCTCGGCTAGCGCCCAAATCGCGGTCGTGAGCGCGCTCGACGTCGTGTCGTGCGCAGCAAAGAGCAAGAAGATGATGTGCTGCGCGATCTCCTCGTCGGTCAACCGGTCGCCGGCTTCGTCTTGCGCACGGCAGAGCTCGGAGAGCAGGTCGGTGCGGTCACCGGCCCGCCGCGCCTCGATCTGAGATGCAAAGTAAGAATTCAAAAAGGCGCGTCCGCGCATTCCCTTCCAGTAACGAGTAGGTGGAATGGGCCGACGGACGATGGCGACCGCGGCGTTGACGACGTCGACGAAGGCACCGCTCACGCGGCGGCCCACCTCGGCCTCCAGGGATTCGCCGAGAAGAAGCTCCGACGCCACCTCCAGACCCAGGGCCTTGATGGCAGGAAAGAAGCGAAACCGGGGTCGGTAGGCCCAGCCGGTCAGCGTTCGGTCGACGATCGGGTTGATGATGTCGAGATAGCCCCGCATCGCGACAGGACGGAAAGCAGCCTGCATGATGTTGCGCTGCGCTCGATGATCGTCGAAATCGCGGAGCATGAGGCCCCCCTCGAAGAGATGCCCAATCGAGAAATCCCAGCCCATGCGGCTCGAAAAATTGGTCCCCCGATCGAGAAGCAACTCACGGACGAGCTCGGGCTCGCCCACGGAAAGCTCCACGAAACCGAAATAGCCATGTGTGAAATTCGGCCCGAACCGTTCGCGCCGGGACTGCAGGAAACCATGCATGTCGCGGAGCTGCGAAACCGTGTCCCGAAGTTGGTGCCTGCCACCGTCCCCCGGCAGCCCCTCGACCCGGCGGAGCGGCAGCGCTGGAAGCGAAACCGCGTCGGCGACGGGAGTCTCGCGCAGGACCCGACGCGTCGTGCTAGTCGGCTTCGAGGTCGGCGCGGCAGCGGGCATCAAGCCCGTACGATAGCGCCCTGCATTCGATTGTCATCCGCCGAGCGGACGGTTCGGCTCCTTCGCGTTCGCTGATCGGCCGACCACATCAGGATCGCACTCGCTTCCCGCCTCGCGCCACCCGCGGCGAGGCGACGGGTCGCTTCCGCTCGGCCACCGGCTCGTTCCAGAAGTAGTCAATCCGTTGACGACGGAGCTCGGTCTCGATCCGCGGGTCGAACGCGCCGGCTCGTTGCTCGATGAGGTGACCCCAAGGAAGGCTACGCGTGTTGGATTCGAGTCGTGTCAGCAAATCATCGACGGAGCCAATGACACGCGCAGGAACGCCACCAACGATCGAACCCTCAGGAACATCATGGGCTACCACGGCGCCCGCCGCGATCACGGCGTTCGGCCCAATCGTGACACCGGGCAGAACGATGGCTCCGTACCCTACGAACACGTTGTCCCTGATGTCGATCGAGCCAACGCATTCGAGTGACACGTCGAAGGCCTTGTTCAAGACCGAGATGGCTCCGTCGTGACCTACCAACGTGCACGTTGACAGAGAAACGTTGTTCCCAAGCCTAACCAGATACGGGTCGAGTACCCGTGCGTCCGAGTTGATCTCGCAATGCTCGCCGACCGATTGAAAGCCGCCGTGTAGCCTCAGCCACTGCGCATTTTCCGCGTTGGTCGTGCCATAGAGTCTTCTATAGACGCGCCACAGCCGGCCCGTCCTAAATGCAATCGCGCGCAAAAGTCTCCTCAGCATCCTACCGAAGCTCCATGTCGCTGCTCGATTCCGCAACGCTAGCGAAAGCGGTGATTAGACCCAAAGGAACCAATACTCTCTTGCTCTTCATCCCGTGAATTCACGGTAGCGAAAGGAAGCGCGCGATCGCCATACGAATTCGTTCGTCTGGCTTCCGAGCGGTGGGCACCTTCACCTAGGAAGCCCTCGCATAGCCGGATGCGGTGTAGGCCAGATCACGAAATTCGGTTTGGGGGTTGACGCTCGCCGCGTTCGTTTGAGAGGGTCAACCCTTTGCAAAAGCCAAAAATGAAGGAGGAAGGGTTCACCATGAGGTCATCGGGTTTGCGAATTGTCCTGCTTTGTGCAGGCGCGATGTCGCTCAGTGTGGCTGTCGGTTGCGGGTCGGATGGCGCCGGCGACGGCAGTGGAGGCGCCGGCGGAAGCGGGGGCGCAGCGGGCGCCGGCGGTGATGGCGGCGCGGGCGGTCTTGGAGGCTTTGGCGGCTCGGGCGGCGCAGCAGGAAGCGGTGGTACCGCGGGCGCGGGTGGAACCGCGGGCGCCGGCGGAGCTGCGGGCGCCGGCGGCACCGCGGGGACCGGTGGCACGGGTGGCGCTCCGATCGACGCAGACACCTCGCTCGACGCGATCGACAAGGCTCTCTCGGATGGGGACATCGACGAAATCGATGCGTTGCGGTTCAAGGTGTTTGCCGTCTTCGGCGATCCACGCCTGCCCGAAGCCTATCGATCCGAGGCCCAAATCGAGGATGGAACCCAAGTCCTGATCGGCCTGGTGGAGAGCTTCGATACGCTGCCTCCGAGCGTTCAGGACGAGCTCGACCCCTTCCTCCGCCCGCCAGCCGACCCGCAGAGCTGGTACCAGCTCCGGACCGAATCCACCCAGTCGACTCAACCGAAGTACGCGCCCAAAGCGGTCACCTTCCAAGCATTCACCGCCGTGAACGACAGGGTTCTCATTCAGTGGCCGGCTTCCCAATCCAACCTGCAGACCGATGCCGAAAAAGTGCGCGCCATCATGGAAGGCACCGACGGCACCGATGGCGTTTGGGGCCAACTGACCGCGTTGATGGGCCGCGAGCCGCTGTCTGACGACGGAATCCAGGAAGACTACAACGGCGGAGACGGACGCTTCGACATCTACGTCATCGAGGATTCGAACGTCACGACCACCGATCTCAAAACCGCATTCGGATGGACGTCCCCTTACAGCTCGGGCCGAACGGACAACGCTTACGCCACCTATCTCGTGGTGAATCGCGACCGAATTGCCAACGCGTCAGCGCCTTTCAATACGAAGCTCAAGTCGAACCTCGCCCACGAGTTCATGCACGTCCTTCAGTTCACGTACAGCGTCGCCCGGGGCTGGAGTGACTACGCCTGGCTCCAGGAGTCCACGTCGACCTGGGCCGAGCACTATGTGTTTCCGAGCGACAACGTGGAGCAGGAGGACGCGGACAACTACCTGGACGATCCCGACATCGCCCTGTCGAGTGTAAGCGGCAACCACGAATACGGGGCCTACCTCTACTGGTTCTTCCTGACGGAGCAGCCCGGAGGCAATGACAGCATCATTCCTGGGGTTTGGGAGCTCGCCGAGAGTCAGGGCAGCTTGGAGGCAGCCAACTCGATCAGCCCGGGAGGCTTCCTCGAAACCTTCCGCGAATTTGCCGCGGCCAATTGGAACCGCGCGACCTTCAATCAGAATTCGCCCTACGACGTCTACGCCAACGACGGGCTCTCCGACGTGGCGGACGTCACGCAAGAACAACCCATGGCGAGCCCCGAGCAGGTCCTCGAGGTTCAATTCGAGCGGGGAGGCGTCTCCCGGCTGTCCGCGCAATACGTGCACTATGACTTCCAAGACGCGAACACGCGTTCCCTGCTGTTTGCCAACGGCTACACCTTCAACTTGGCCAAGGGTATCCCGCCGAGCTTGCAGGGGGCTCTCGGTGACGAAACCTATTATGCGACGCAGCTTTCGGAAAGCGAGCGAAACGGAAGGCAGGTGATCGCCCTGGTCAAACAAAACGGCACTTGGAAATCGACGCCCTACGATTTGACGGACGTGGCGTTTGCGCCCTTCTGCCAAGAAGCCGCCAGCGAGAGCCTGGAAGAGCTCGTTCTCGTGTTCATCAATGCCGAGCACCGCGAAGACCGGCCTTTCTTCGCCATACCTCAGGGCGATCCGCCCCAGCTCTTCGCCAGCAACATGGGCTGCGGCGCGTGGAAGGGCAGCGGTCGCGCGAGCGAGCTCGAGTTCTTCGACGATGGCTTCGTCGACTCGGATTTGCAGGTCACCAACATCCGGTTCACCCGTGACACTTTGTCCCTCGAGCAAATTGCCGGGGGCGCAGGCCAGCTTCCGTTTGGCGCCGAGACCATTCCGGCGGGGGCGCTTCCGGGCGTACCGTTCGCCGGGGGCACCTACACGGTCTCGGACTTCGACGCGAGTTGGACGTATGATGCCGCTTCGGGCCAGGGTACGCCGACCGTGTGCCAAGAAAACGGCTCGGGAATGCTCGACGAAAACAGCCTGTTCAGCTCGACTTTTTCGGTGTCGCCGACGTTGCAAGGCAGCGTGGCCTCCAGCATGATTCCGTCGCTTTATCGCTCGTTCGTCACGCAGGTCTTGGTCACGACGATCCCGAACGAGCCGGTCACGGGCGTCTGCAGCGGCGACAACCCACGCCAGTACACCGACCCGTTCGCATCGGCGATCGCGGGAGGTTACCGAAACTCCGAGTTCGGCACCTTGACGGTCGACAGCTCGGGCAATCGCATCAACGAAAGCTGGAGCCTCGACGAAATCGCATTCACATTGGATTTGACCAGCGAAAAGATTCCGTGAGGAAACCCCTGCCCCCGAATCGGCGCGAACCCGAAGTCGCGCCCCTCGGCCGGCCCGCCCTAGGCCCCAACC
Organism: Polyangiales bacterium; assembly: GCA_035466435.1. Lineage (GTDB taxonomy): Bacteria > Myxococcota_A > Polyangia > Polyangiales > Houyiibacteriaceae > SG8-38. The sequence continues at coordinate 6,013 of DATIUW010000016.1, forward strand.
CGGGCACCAAACGGGCTGCCTAGATTCTTTAGATCCAAAAGGCAGCGTGGTGCGTCTTCTTCGGGGAGGACGGTTCGTCGACGATGTGACGGTCCTTCATAATCGGAAAGCCGAAGGAGCAACGATGAGGTCGCAAAAAGCACTGATGATATGGGCCGCACTGATTGCAGGTGTCGCGACACCTGCGGGAGCCGAAGAGGCTGAGGGGGTGGCGCTGACCATCTACAACCAGGACTTCGGGGTGGTCCGCGAGAAGCGAGCCGTGGAACTGCGTGACAAAGTCGGGACGATTCGGTTCACGGGGGTCGCAGCGGAGATCGACGGCACCAGCGTCCAGTTCAAATCGCTCACCCACCCGAGCACCACCGTGCTCGAGCAGAACTACGAATACGACCTGGTCTCCGCGGACAAGCTGCTCCAAAGGCACGTGGATCGGTCGATCTCGGTGCTGACCAAGGACGGCTCCAGGTACCAGGGGACGCTGCTCAGCTTCGATCCCGCGCAGCTCGTGCTCCGCCAGGACGAGAACATCGTGATGATCCAGCGCGGAGACAACGTCAAAGACATTCAGCTGGGCGAGTTGCCGAACGGATTGATTACCAAGCCGACGCTCGTCTGGAAGCTGGCCACCAAGAAGACGGGCCGCCAATTGGTCGAGGTTGCCTATCAGACCGCTGGTCTCGGGTGGCGCGCCGACTACAACGCGGTGCTGAACGAAAAAGACACCGCGCTCGATTTGTCTGGATGGGTGACGATTGAAAATCACTCGGGCGCAACCTACGAAGATGCACGCCTCAAGCTCATCGCGGGCGACGTGCGTCGCGTACGACCTCCCATGCAGCGGTATCGCAGGGACGTCATGGCAGCCGAGGCGGCATCCGGATTCGAAGAGAAGGCCTTTTTCGAGTACCACCTCTACACGCTCGGACGAAAGACGACCGTCGCCGACAACCAGACCAAACAAGTCGAGCTCTTGAAAGCGGCGAACGTACCGGTGAAGAAAGTCTTCTTCTACGATGGCGCACCCCAATACGGCTTCTACGGCGGACTGGTGAGTGACCCGGGGTATGGAAGCGAGCAGTCGAACAACAAGGTCAACGTCATCCTCGAGCTCACGAACTCGAAGCGCAATCACATGGGCATGGCACTGCCGAAAGGCAAGGTGCGTCTCTACAAACGTGACGAAGCGGATGGCGCGCTCGAGTTCATCGGCGAGGACGAAATCGACCACACACCGAAGGACGAGACCATTCGCCTGCACGTCGGTGACGCGTTCGACATCGTGGGGGAGCGCAAGCGAACCGACTACAAAGTCGACACCAGCCGTCACGTCATCACCGAGACCTTCGAGATTCGTCTCCGAAATCACAAGGACGTACCGGTCGAAGTGCTCGTCAAAGAGACCCTCTACCGCTGGAGCAACTGGGAAATCATCGAAGCGTCGGACAAGCACGAGAAGTACGATGCCAACACGGCGCACTTCCGGGTCAAAGTCGGCAAGGATGACGAGAAGGTGATTCGGTACACGGTGCGCTATACCTGGTAGTCCACCGTTTGGACGCTGGGCATGAGGCATTCTGCCTCACCGTGGTGATTCGACCCGTCCCGTGAGGCCCAGGGACCAGTCGTGGGGCGGGTCGATCGCGAGCTTTGGGTGGCACACATCCTGCTCTGCTATCGGCGCATGAACATGAAGAACAAGGCAAAGATCGCGGTCCTGTTGGGCCCGGACTTCGTGGACTCGGAGTTTACCCACCCAGTCGCGAAGCTTCGCGAGGCGGGGCACGAGGTCGAGGTGCTCGGAACCGAAGCGAATCAGACCCTCGAGGGGAAGCGACACAAAGCCAAAGTGGACACCGATGCGGCAGTGGGTGAGCGCCAGAGCGAGGATTACGACGCGGTGCTCATCCCGGGAGGCTACTCTCCCGACAAGCTACGCACCGACGAGCAGATGGTGCGCTTCGTCCGCGATTTCGATCGGTTGAAGCGGCCGATTGCGGCGATCTGCCACGGACCCCAGCTTCTCATCGAAGCGGATGTCGTCAAAGGGCGGACGATGACGTCCTGGCCCTCGGTCCGAACGGACCTTCGGAACGCAGGCGCCGAGGTGGTCGACCGCGCGGTTTGCAAAGACGGTCATTTCATCACATCGCGCAAACCGGACGACTTGGACGAGTTCACGACCGCCCTACTCTCAGCAGTGTCAGCCTGACACGCAGCACCCGCGCTGGACGTCATCATCCGAAGCACCGCGAGACGCTAGGTCACTTGCAGGTCGTGTTGGCATCTGAATCCCGGCGCTTCCCGACCCAGCTCATCCAGGTACGGCTGCGGTCCTGGTCGGCATGCCCGATGCAGCAAAGCGCCCTTTCATGATACTCACTCTGGGGTGAACTCGATGTCTCGCGGCTTGCGTTGGCTTCTTTGGCTCGTGCTCGCCATGGCTCTCGCAGCGGCCTTGGGTGGCGCGCTCCTCGTTTGGACGGAGTCCGGTCGCGGCGTGCTCGCCGGTTGGATTGCAGACTTCACCACCAGCAAGATCCCGGGCTCGATGAAGATCGGCAAGCTCGAATCGATCGGCTTCCTACATCCCGTGGGAACGGACGTCGCGTTCTTCACGCCGGACGGGGAGCGAGTGCTGCACGTCGAAAAGGCGCAGGTTCATTGGGACGTTCAAGAGCTCTTCAAGGGGAAGATCGGCTTTCACATGGCGCGAGCAGACCACGGTGAGCTCGTGATCGCCATTAACGAAAACGGGACCACGAACTTGGAAGATGCTTTCAAGAAAGACCAAGAGGACAAGGTAGACCTAGCGCTCGAAAGCATGCACTTCGAGAACATGACTGTCGTGCTACGCATGGGTGGCGAGACGCGATTCGTCGTGCGTGACGTCCAGGGCTTCATCAGTGTTTGGCGTCGAGGCACACCCGGAGTACGCGTGGACATCGGACGCGTACGAGGCGTCTTCGAGAAACCCGAAATCACGGGTGACGCCATCGAGTTGCTTCAGATGAAAGGTCAGGTTTGGGCTCGGGAGCACCACGTCGCTTCTCTGACGCTCGAGACCCGGATCGGCAAAGGCGGCATCGACGCCTTCTTCGATTACTACGAGCGAGAAGAGGCGCCCGCGCAGCTCAAGCTGCGTCCGGACACGGGGTCCGGCGCCAGGATTGCGGCTTTTGCCATCGAGGTTCGCTCCTGGTTTTCGGACAAGCTAGACGTCACCGTGGAAAACTGAGCCGCAGTCGACCCACGCAAATGCCGGGTCTGCTGGCTGACCAATGCCCCTCAACCGTGCTGACGATACGCGCCGGGCGCGACGCCGCACCACTGCTTGAAACGTTTGGCGAAATGATATTCGTCGCGGAACCCCACCCGTGCAGCGACGGATGCAAGCGGCTCGCTGGTGGTGCGTAGCAGATCGGAGGCCACGCTCATCTTGAGGTTCATCGCGTACTTCATGGGGGGCACACCGATGCTTCTCTTGAAGAGCCGGATGAAGTACGACTTGTCGAGACCGAGCTTTGCGACGACGTCGTCGAGATCGTAGGCGACGTCGAGATGTGCACGCATGAACTCCAGCGCTCGTTCGATCGCCGGATGTCCCCCGTGGGACGTGGGTGTGGCGATCATCACGTCGTAGAGAAAGCCTGCCATCCGTGCGGAGGCGGCCCGCCGCTGGCGAGGATCGTTGGACAGAGCTTGACGACTGATCTGCGCGAAGAGCACGTGGTGTCGATCACCGAGACGGCGAATCTGTCCCTCTCCGAGAAGCGCGGCGAGGTCGTCGGCGAGCTCACGGTCGTGGTCGGCGTCGAGCTCCAGAAAAGCCACGTACTGAAGTAGATACTCTCCGTCGGGAACCGTCATGCGGTGCACGGTGCCGGGGCGCGTGTAGAACAAATCGCCCGCCCGGACGGTCAGCGGTCGACCTCGGAGCTCGAAGAATCCTCGGCCGGCCACCACGTAATGAAGCTCGTAACTGCGGTGGGCGTGGCGCTCGAACACGCGAAGGGTTCGCGGCAGCAGAATGCAGGAGCTGACACGCATGATGTCAATATCGTACATCGACGAGTCAACCTGGGCCATTGTCTCGGTCGGGAGCGCTCTCTAATTTCGCCCTTGGGCCCAGACGGGCCGTGCCGAAAGGAGTCGAGGTCATGTTGGAGGCTTTTCAATCCTCGCCACACTCTCCTGGTTCCAGAGTGTTGACCCCTCACGAGGCGCGCATCGAGCGAGGAGAGCCGATCGGGCTGGTTGGCGACGGCGTTCAGTCCAAGCGGGCGCGTATCCAAAAGATGCTCGAGGGGTTTCGCGATCAGCCGCTCCGCCTGAACGTCGAGCGTGCGCGGCTTCTCACCGAGTCGATGAAGGCAACGGAGGGGCAGCCCATGGTGCTGCGCTGGGCTAAGGCGCTTTCGCACATCCTCGAAAAGCATCCGATTCACATCGAAGAGGATGAGCTTCTCGTTGGGAGCGCAGGTCCTCCGGGTCGTTATGCGGTGGTCTACAGCGAGCTGGTTGGACCGGGCCGCTTTTACACACATCCTCACGAGCTCGTCCCGAGCAAGCCCGGTGAGCCGGTCGTCATCACCGAAGAGGACATTGCAATCCTGAAGAACGAGATCCTGCCCTACTGGACGAAGAACGCCTATCACACGGCAATCATGAAGGCGCTTCCCGAGGAGACGCGGCGCCTCATGGAGCGCATCTTCGTCGTGACGCCAACTGCGTCCGGACGCTCGTTGCTCGCTTGGGCCCACGACTATGGGAAGGTGCTCGAGCGGGGCATCGGGTCCATTCGCGAAGAGGCCGTGAAGCGGCTCGATGCACTCGAACCATTCGACGTCGCCGCGCAGGTCGAGCAACGGCCATTTCTCGAAGCGGTGCGCTTGGTGTGCGATGCCATGGTTGCATTCGCACATCGGTATGCCCAGTTGGCCCGTACGATGGCTGCTGAGGAGCAGCGGCAGGAGCGGCGTGAGGAGCTGTTGCAGATCGCGGCAACCTGCGAGCGAGTCCCGGAGCATCCCGCGCGTACGTTTCGGGAAGCCGTCCAGTCGCAGTGGCTCGTCCAGACGGTGTCGCGTCTCGAACAAGCAGTCGGCGGCATCGTCGGAAACGGCCGGATCGATCAATACCTCTACCCCTACTACCGCAAAGACATCGACGAGGGACGGCTGACGGACGATGAGGCGCTGGTGCTGCTCGAGTCGATCTGGGTGGGGATGGCCCGAAGCATCGACGTCTACGCGAAACCGGGAATGCCTTCGCTGACCGACGGGTTCGCCCACTGGGAGGCCACCACGATCGGCGGGCTCACCCCTGACGGCCGGGACGCGAGCAACGAGCTTTCATACCTCATCTTGAAGTCCAAGCGCGAGTTCCCGCTCAACTACCCAGACCTTGCCGCCCGGATCCACGCCCGCACTCCGAATGCCTTTCTTCACGCCATCTGCGAGACGATCAAGGACGGCTCCGGCTTCCCGAAGCTCTTTTGCGATGACGAGATCATACCTCTACTCGTCGCCAAGGGCGGCAGCATCGAGGAGGCCAACGACTACTGCGTCACGGGGTGCTCCGAGACCAAGATGCTCAATCGAGAGGGCATCGCTACCGGCTGCGCCTGGATCAATCTCGGGGCCGTCCTCGAGATGACCCTCCGTGACGGCCAAATGGGGTGCTATGGCGACGGACTAGTCGGTGTCCGAACGGGAGACCCGAGGACCTTCGAGAGCTTCGATGACCTCTGGGCAGCGTTCACGCGCCAGCTCGAAAACGTCGTCCGTCATACGTTCATTCAGCAGTACGTCGCCGACGTGCTCAAGTCGCGTTACATCGCATCGCCGATGTTCTCGATGTTGCACGATCTGTGCATGTCGGACTGCAAAGACATCCATTCGGGGCCCATTGACGGTGCGCTCTATCTCGGCTTTTTCGATGTGATGGGCTTCGGCACCGTCATTGATTCGCTGGCGGCCATTCGATCGCTCGTCTTCGAAGAGCGCAAGCTCACCATGGACTCGCTTCTCGATGCGTTGGCACACGACTTCGATGGATACGAAGCGATTCGTCAGATGTGTGTGAACGCGCCGAAGTACGGCAATGGCATCTCTGCCGTGGACGAGATCGGCCGTGACATCGAGGCGTGTTTCACCCGACTTGCCAAGAGTCACCGGACTGCCTTCGGAGGCGAGCTCGATCTTCGCTACGTGTCCGTTACCTCACACATACCGCTTGGCGCGGTGGTTGGCGCGACGCCCGACGGACGCAAGGCAAGGGAGCCGCTTTCGGAGAGCATCAGCCCATCACAAGGCAGGGACGTGAAAGGCCCGACGGCAACGCTTTCGTCGATCAGCGCGACCAAGTGCGCTCAGTACAAGGAACGGGCCGCGCGACTGTTGAACATGAAGCTATCGCCCGCATCGCTCGTAGGCGAGGCCGGCACCCGGAAGCTGATGGCGCTCGTTCGCACCGCGTGTGACATGAAAATGTGGCACATCCAGTTCAACATCATCAATCGGGACACGCTCCTGGCGGCGCAGCGCGACCCTGAGAAATACCGCAATCTTCTAGTTCGCGTGGCGGGGTACAGCGCGTACTTCGTCGATCTCACACCGGCGCTCCAAAGCGAGATCATCCGCCGAACCGAGCACCAGTTCTAACGAGGGAGCAGACACGAAACGTCGGCAGGACCATGGGAAGCAATCGAGGAAAGAATGGCGCACCGAAGGGACTGGTTTTCAACATCCAGAAGTTCTCCCTGCACGACGGTCCCGGGATTCGCACCGTGGTCTTTCTCAAGGGCTGCCCTTTGGCGTGCATGTGGTGCTCGAACCCAGAGGGACGAGGAAAATCGGTGGAGCTGATCTACGGCTGCGACCGATGCATCGGCGCGGACGAGTGCGACCGATGCATGACGGCTTGTCTCGAGCAGGCGATCATCCTCGACGAGAACGGCAAGATCCGCGTCGACCGCAGCCGCTGCGATGGATGCGGCGACTGCGCTCAGGTCTGCCCCTCACATGCTTTGCAGGTGTCCGGCGAGTGGGTGGAGGTCGACGATGTGTTGAGGATGGTCGAGGAGGACGACGCCTTCTACTCGCGATCCGGCGGTGGGCTGACGGTGAGCGGGGGCGAGCCGTTGGCTCAGGGAGCTTTCGTGCAGTCGCTGCTCGAGGCCGCGCGCGCCCGTGGCATCGATACGGCCATCGAAACCTCGGGGCTCTGCAACTGGAAGACGCTGAGCGAAGTGGCGCCCCTAGCGGACCGAATCTTTTTCGACATCAAGTGCCTGGATTCCGATAGGCACGAGCGTGCCACGGGAGTTTCAAACGCCAAGATCCTCGAGAACTTCCGTAGGCTGCGCGCCGAGCTTCCCGAGGTCCCCGTCATCGTTCGAACGCCCATCATTCCCGGTGTCAACGACTCGGAGGACGACATTCTCGCCATTGCTGCATTCATCCGAGACTCTGGAGGCGCCTCACGCTACGAGCTCCTTCCTTACCACGGCTTCGGCGAGCCGAAGTACACGAAGCTGGGCAAGCACTACCCTTTGAGCCACCTAGAGCCTCCACCTGCGGAGCGCATGCTCGCGCTACAGCGTCTCGCTGCTGCGAGTGGGTGAGCATCGAGGCTGGAAGTCGGCATCAAGCCAGTCTGCGAAGGTCGATCCCGTCCGTTCCCCGCTCAATCATTCCGGCAGCTTGCGCGATCTCGCAACGCGGCGAGCCCGCGAGGAGCGAATCGTCCTTCAGGAAGCGTTTGCGCTCCGTCTATGCTCTGGAAGGAGTGAGCCTATGAACCTAGACACTGTAACAGAGCAATTTCGCGCTTCCTTTGCGCAGTCGAAGCAAGGATTGGTCGATGCGCTTCCGAATCTCGCAATCGCCGCGGTCATCATCGCGCTCGGTTGGAGCTTGGCCTGGGTGCTGCGGAAAATCATCCGCCGCGTGTTGCGACGCCTCGCAACGCAGGCGCCCGTGGGGACGGCCGAGCTCGGGTGGAGCGACGCAGCAGGCCAACGAGGAGCGGGAGACGTGGCGGCAAACGCTGCGTATTGGCTCACCCTTCTGACGACGCTGATGATCGCAATCGATGCGCTCGGCCTACCCGTTTTCAGCAAATGGATCGGCGCATTTGCGAGCTACCTGCCGAGGCTGGTCATCGCCATGGGGCTCGTATTGGGCGGCATCATCGCCGGCCGCATCGCACGCAACGCCGTCATCAAGACGGCGGTCCGCATGTCCGTCGCACAAGCCCGGAGTCTGGCCCGACTTGCGCAGACGGCAATCGTGATTGCTGCGATTCTCATCGCTGCGGACGAGCTGGGCCTCGACGTGTCGTCACTAACGGCGGTGTTCCTGATCGCATTGGCCGCGATCCTAGGCGGCGGCGCCTTGGCGTTCGGTCTGGGAGCACGCGAGGCAATGTCGGACATCCTCTCGATGCACTACGTGCAAAAGCACTATCGAATCGGCCAAGTGATTCGTATCGGATCGGATCAAGGCCGCATCCTCAGAACGACGAGAACCGCAGTCTTTCTGGAAAGCCCCGAGGGTGAGATCTCGATTCCCGGACGCCAGTTCAATCAACAGCGCTGCGTGCTTCTAAATCGGGAGGAAGATCGTGGAGCTTGAAACCCGTTTGTTGGAAGCTTTCGTCAGCATGCATCCTGCTCAGGCTGCCCGTGCCATGGAGCTGATGCCGACCTCGGATGCGGCAGAGGTCATGACCGAGATTCCCTCCGATACGCTGGCCGGGGTGCTCCCATCGGTCGCGCCCGTCTTGGTTGCGAATGCGCTTCAGCTCGTGCCCGTGCAGAAGGCGGTCGATGTACTCTCGGTGGCACCTCGGGGTGTCGGCGCCGCCATTTTGCGTGCGATGGGACGGGATCCACGCTCGGCGATCATGGAGTCGATGAGCGACGAGGCGGGCCGGGCCTTGAGCTCCCTACTCCGTTATTCCGAGGGTAGCGCAGGCGCCCTCATGGACCCGCAGGTGCTACCGATACCGGATGCGTCATCGGTAGCCGAAGCGCTCGAACGATTGCGAAAGAACGCCAGTCGCTCGCTGTACTACATCTACGTGGTGGCAGACGATCAGAAGCTCGTGGGGGTAACCAATCTTCGTGAGTTGATGGCCGCCCGGCCTGAGCAGCATCTCGGACTGGTAGCGGCGCGCCAAGTTGCGTCACTTCCCGCAACGGCGAGCTGGAAGGCCATCGTGGCTCATCCGGCGTGGAACCGTTTCCACGCGCTGCCGGTCGTGGAAGCCGACGGACGTTTCTTAGGCGTAATTCGATACGAAGTGATCCGCCAGCTCGAACGCAGTCTCGTCGAAACCCAGCTCGAGGATCATGGCTTTCAAACGGCCGCTGCGCTCGGTGAGCTCTACGGTCTCGGGTTACGAGGTTTAGTCGGATGGGCAATCTCAGCGCTGCTGGGCCCGTCCGAAACCACGGGAGGCAGCAAATGACAAGCCCTGCTGCTGAGCTGGTTCAGCGTTTTCTGTTCTTGCATCCCGGAGAAGCAGCGCGCCAAATGAGCGCCGCTGCGCCGGAGGATGTCGCTCGTGTGCTCAGCGGCCAGCCGACCGATGCTGCAGCGAGGATTCTCGGATACATGCAGCCCGATCACGCTGCGGAAGTGCTCGAGGCGGCTGGAACGGCGGGGATTCAGCACCTGCTCACCGCGCTCGATCCTGCACGTGCCGCGAACCTCTTGGCTCGCCTAGAAGAAAAGACGAAGCGGGATTTGCTAGGTGCGCTGTCCAAGAGCTTGGCGGAGGAGATCGAGAGCATCCTCGAGTTTCCACCTGGGACGGCAGGTTACCTCATGGACGCGAAGGTCACCGCATTTCCACGCGACGCTCTCGTGAGCGAAGCGCTCGAGCGGGTGCGCCAGTTTCGCGGCCGTCGAATTTCCGATCTGGTCATCACGGACCAAGAAGGACAGTTCGAGGGCATCGTGCGTTTGCAGGACATCGTCGGCGCACCGCCAAACCAGCAACTGGCCGAGCTCGAGAGCCCGCGAGCGATATTCGCCCATCCCATGACGCCGCGCGAAGAGGTGGTCGAGCTCTTGAACGAACATCACCTTTCGAGCCTGCCCGTCGTCGATCTGCAGGGCCACGTCGTGGGCATCATCCGCCAGGCTGGTCTCGTGGAAGCGGCACAGGAAGATGCCATCACGGATTTGCAGCAAATGGTGGGCGGGTCGAAAGAAGAACGTGCGCTTTCTCGGCCCCTCGTTGGTGTACGAAGCCGTTTGCCGTGGTTGAACATCAACCTGCTCACCGCGTTCCTGGCGGCATCGGTCGTTGGCTTGTTCGAAAATACCATCGCGCGCTTCACGGCGGTGGCAGTGCTTCTACCGGTCGTGGCCGGTCAGTCCGGGAACACCGGAGCGCAGGCTTTGGCCGTGACCATGCGTGGATTGGCGCTGCGAGAGTTCCGGGTCTCCCAAGCAATTCGAGTTCTCCGAAAGGAGCTGGTCATCGGGTTGGTGAACGGCCTCGCGATTTCCTTGGTGACGTCCTTTGGCGTCTACTTGTGGAGTCGGAATCACGGGCTCGCATTCGTCATGTTTCTGGCCATGCTGTTGTCGATGATCGCTGCATCGGCTGCCGGCGCCCTGATACCGGTTGCGCTAGTCAAGCTCAACCGCGACCCTGCTACCGCTTCGTCCATCATTCTGACCACCGTGACCGACGTCGTCGGATTTTTCACGTTTCTCGGGCTCGCTACGTGGCTAGCCAACTTGCTGGTAACGACATGACGTCGGCGTCCGAGGCTGCGTGTCACTTGCCTCTGGCCACTGCAACGGAGCAAGGCGCGGTCCTAGTCGTGTATTCCGCCACGCTCCCCAGCAACCAGCGCCTGAGCTTCGACTTACCGTAGCTTCCGACCACGACGAGGTCGTAGTCGCGCTCCTCGAAGGTCTTCTGGATGCCTCGCTCGGGAGATGCCTGGACCGACTGGAACGTCGCATTTGGCGCTCGCTGGAGAAAGGACTGGAGCAGCCGCATGCCCTGCTCTTTTGCCGACTTCCCGACTGCGTCGATCACCATCTCGGAGTACTCGTCGGCGCGCGTGGCTTCCGGCACGCGCCAGAAGTGGATGAGATCGAACCGAGCATTGGGAGGCGCTAGCGCCACCGCAAGCTGGAGCCCGTTTTCAGCGGCATCGGAAAAGTCGGTCGGAATGAGAATGCGCTGGTAGCCCCCCGGTGGCGTGTTTCCGCGAGCGACGAGGATGTTCGTTCGCACGGTACGAAGCACTTTCTGGGCCGTGCTGCCGAGCAGAGTCTCTTTGATCCCCGAAAGCCCGGTGCTTCCGACAATCGTCAAATCTGCGTCATGCGCTTCGACGACCGCCTGTAGACCTTCCGCAGTCGAGGGCGCGTCGACGATCTGCTGCTCAATCTCGACGTCCTGCGTCTTCTGCGCTTCGAGCTCGTCGGTCAGCCGCGCTTCGTCATCCGCATGCCAACGCTCGATCGCACTCTGCACGGAGGCCAGTCCTTCCTCGTCCGCAGGAGTCTCGACCACGTGAACGACGAGAACCTGAGCTCCGGTGGAACGAGCGATATGGATGCCGTGACGGATGGCAGCGTCCGATTGCGGCGAGAAATCGGTCGCGACGAGGATCTTCGTGATGTCCATGGCCTCAGATCTCCCTAGTTGCGACCCTTGTATACCGATCCGGCTCCGTCCGGAAGTGGGTCTGCGTGAGCGTCTCTAACGGCCGCCCGCAACGCTCGTGACCACCTGGCCGATGCGGCGCAAGCCTTCGCTGAGGATCTGCGGCTGCGTGAGGAGGCTGACGACCATCCAAGCCTCGTCGGGGAAGTCGTAGAACCAGCCTGGTTGCACGAGGACGCCGCGATCGAGGAACGCGAGAACCCAGTGCCCTTCGGACATCATCCTCGGCAATCGTAAGACCTGATACCAACCTCCATGCACGGGAAACACCGAAATTTCGGGCACATCACGTTGAAGCGCGAGCGCAGTGCGTTGGTTTCGTCGCAATCGCTCGAAGACTCGACTACGCCGCTCCGCCGCTACCCTGGACAAAAGCGACGGAAGCGCCTGCTGGGAGACCTCGTTCGCCGACAGGTAGGTGTCCGTGATGACGTCGAGCTGCGAGAGTGCGTGCTCGACTTTCTTTTCATCTCCGGAGGCTGCGATCCAACTGAGCTTGAGCTGAGGAAGAGCGGCGGCTTTGGAAAGCCCGCCCAAGGCCAGTAGCAAGCCCGCGCGCGTCTTGGTGTGCCGTAGGGGCGATGGTCGGTCGCAACGAAGATCGTATGCTGCGAATACCTCGTCCAAAACCACCGGCAGCCCGTGACTGAGAAGAAAATCGAGGTCATCGGTCGAGAGATAGGCGCCCGTCGGATTGTTGGGGCTCACGGCCAGGATGAGCTTGGCCCCTGAATCGATCCGCTCGACGACGGCCGCCCGATCGATGTGCCATTGTCCGTCGTAGCGCAGCCCGTAAGGCGCGGCGCGGGCGCCCTCCAGCCGAGCCAGCATCGAAAGCAGCGGATAGCTCGGCTCTGGAATGAGGACGCGATCACCCGGGTCGCAAAAGAGCTTGATGAGAAACGAGTACGCCTCGCTCGTCGTGGCGGTCAGAACCAAGTGCTCCGGGCTCCAATCGATCTCGTCGCCGAGCGCGCGTCTCGCCGATCCGAGCCCTCGTGGGTGGGGTCGGTACGTGGTGGCATCGGCCGCGCTCGTTGCTTCTCGCACCGCTTCATCGTCGAGCTCGAGCTGGACGCAGGTTGGATTCGAGACGGTCAAGTCCCAGACGGGTGGCCTCACCGACGCAGCCCGGGCGACCTCGTTGAGCTCCAGGTCGAAAGCCGCCCGCTTCGAGAACACCGGCCGATTATGCAACATATCAGCCACGGAAACGAGAGGATGTCACCCGATGGAGAACCCAAACTTGGGTCGCATTATCGGCGACGGGTCACTCGATGGCGAGCACCAACATGGGCTGTTTCACACTTGTTCCCTTGCGACTCGAGTGGCTCCGCATAAGAGTCAGCAGATGGCTTTCAAACGCAGCTTATTTCTAGTTTCGTGCATCGCGTTGGTGATTCTGG
>DATIUW010000017.1:0-37002 GCA_035466435.1 Polyangiales bacterium
CCGATTGGCACTTCGCACGTCCGTTCCACCTCGTGTCGCGTTTTTCCGAGCCCTCCGTACGTCGACTTCTCCGGGGATGGAGGATCGGGGATCGAGGTTCGTGGCTCGAGGGCCGTGGTCCGTGGTCCGGGTGTGCTGAAGATCCTCCGGGGATCGCGGTGCGCGTACGCCGGATGTCAATTGACCGAGAATGAGTATCTCGCGCCCATGCGGGGTGCGCCGAAGGATGGGAAGCGGACTGTCTTGATTTCCTGGCTCATGCAGCCCTGGAAAGAAGCGCTTCCGCCGTGCACGGTCGCGCCCATGACCGAGCCGTTGCCCGCGATCGCCAGGTCGACTTTGACGTTGCCGGGTTTGCCGCCGCTCTTGAGCTCCGGAGCCACGCATTTTCGGTAGAAGCGATTCAAGTTGCCGTTCATCACGCTGGCAACTTGGTTGCCGGTGAGTCGGCCTTCGCCGCCCCCTCGAGAGACGTCGCCGAGATCCATCGCTTGGCTCATCGCTTCGTCGTAGCTCGAGAAACCAGCGCGGCTCTTTGCCGGCGGCGCGCTCGAGCCGCGTTTACGCCGGCGTTGGGGAGGATCTGGAAGCAATCCCGCTTCGCCGGTGCTGATCTTGCCGAGCTTGAACAGATCGTCGAGCTCCGTCGAGACGGCTTCGCGCACGTCGCTCGAGCGCGACATCAAGAAGCCGCCGACCGAAATCGCCACGACGCCGATGACCGATGCTGCGATCATCCACTTCACCGCAGCAGAACGCTTCTCGGCGCGATGGGCGTTCGCGCGCGCGGCTCGTTCGGCAGCGATGGTGTCTTGATGCTCGCGCTGCAAGATGAGCTCGCGAAATTCCGGCCACTCACGAAGGGCCTTGCGCTCTCCGTCATCCGTGTTGAGGGCGAGATCATCGCCGGAGAAGCCGCCGAGGTTGAATCGTTCGATCAGCTCGCGGGCATTGAACGGACCGTGATCCATCTTGTCGCGCGCGACCATCCATCGCTGCTTCGGGTCGCCGGACAGCTCGTCGATCAGGCTACGGAGATTGCGTCTGGAGCGGGGCGGAGGTGCAATCGGAGTGTCCGGCGCCTTTTTCGCGGTCGGGATCTCGAAGTCCGGAGGCGGAAGCACCGATGCGAGATCGATTTCGACGGCTTCGTCCGCTTCCGGAGGAGGCAGTGAGTTCGCCTCGGTTGCGAAGGGCGCGAGCGCATTCCGTACCGCTTCGGGAGATTCGAATCGGTCTCGCGGGTTCGGTGCCAAGCACCGAAACAGAATGTCGTCGATCTCGGGCGGTATGTCATCGCGGACGTGCGAGGGCGGCACGAAGTCCGAGCCCGGGGCACGCGTCGTGAGAAGCTCGTAGAGAATCGCACCGACGCCGAAGACGTCGCTGCGCGGGGTCGGTGGTTCGCCGAGCTTCACTTCCGGCGCCAAGCACGCATGATCGGCATGCTTGAAAGCATCGGGCCCGGCCGAGTCGAGCAGCACTTGGCCGATGCCGAAGTCGTGTAGCTTGACGCGTCCGCCTCGCGTGACCCACACGACACTCGGACGAAGTGTTCCGTGGGGTCCTTTCTCGTGCGCATAGCTGAGCGCGCTACAGAGGTGAGCGATGACGTTGTAGATGCCCCTCAGCGAAATGGGGTTGCCGTCGCGGTCCCTCGCCTGAATGAAATCGGACAGGCGAGTGCCGTCGATCCATTCGCCGGCGACGAAATGCTCACCCTTGGGCGTCCGGCCTACACCGAATACTCGCGCGATGTTGCGGTGCGAAAGCGACGCGGCGTTTCGGCACGCCTCGCGCAATTCGGGACCGACGTCTGCCGGAGCCAGCTCGGGACGGATCACCCGAACCAAGATCGCCCGCTTGGTCTGCTGATCTCTCGCCGACCAGACGACCGCTTGGAGGTCCTCGTCGACCCGGTCGACGACCTCGAACCTTCCCCCGACCACGGCCCCTGGGTGCAACCCCGAGGGCTCCGGCCGCGTCGACGCAATCCCCTGCGGCATCTATGGAAAACAAGATAGACGACCCGGGGACGGCCCCCCAAATTTGAGGTCTAGAGCGTAGGAGAGACGCTCTAGTCGTTTTTGGCCCGCTCGAGCTCGATTTCTCGATCGCCCAGGACGGCGCCAGCCATCGATTCGATGACTTCCTCTGCCCGGTCTTCGGGGACGTCGACCAGGGAGTGCTTCTCCCGGACCCTGATTCGGCCGATTTCCTTGCGCTTCAGGCCCGTCCGATCGCGCAGAAGTCGCCCGAGCTCCGAGGCCTTCAGCTCGTCCCGTCGCCCGACGTTGACGTACAGCGTGGCCGTCGCCGGCTCGTCCTGGTTTTCATCGTCGTCTGCAGGCGATGGCCCCTCGTCCTGCTCCCGGTGATGCTCGCCCCCGCGTCGGCGTCGTGTCGCTGCGACTTTATCGACGTCGCGAGCCTCCGCATCGGTTCCGAAGAAAGCCCCGAGCAGGCCTGCCAGCATTCGCTCGGCATTCGGGTGGGTGAGAAACCGGCGCACCAAGGCAAGCTCGCCCTCGCTCGGAGGCTTTCTATAGGCGGCGTCGATCATCGCGATGCGGTCTGCCTCCTGCCTGGTGCGCTGCTCGCCTTCGCTCGGAAGCGTTCTCTCGACGGGGAAGATTCGATACTGCAACCGAAGGTAGTAGAGAATCCCGAGCTCGGTGGGTCCGACGAGCGAGATGGCCGTCCCGGTTCGTCCCGCGCGGCCGGTACGGCCGGTGCGGTGCACGTACTGCTCGACGTTTTCTGGCAGAGAGAAGTTGATCACGTGCGTCAGGTGGGACACGTCGATTCCGCGGGCGGCCACGTCCGTCGCGACGAGGAACCGCAGCTCCTCGGCGCGCACGCGGCCCAGGACCTCTTCGCGCTCACGCTGTGGACGATCCCCCGTCAGCCACTCCGCGTTGAATCCGGCGCGCTGTAGAGCCGAGGCTACCTCCTCGGTTTCGGCCTTGGTATTACAGAAAATCAGCGCGCTCTCCGGATCTTCCATTTCCAAAATGGTGATCAGATTGGCCACGCGTCCGACACCGCTGACCATGTAGGCGAAGTGCTCGATTCCGAGTGCGCCGACGTGGTCACCCGAAAGCCCGAGAAAGTGCGGGTCACGCATGTGTTTCTCGGCTACCCGCTTGATCGCCCGGTCGACGGTCGCCGAAAAAAGGAGCGTCTGACGGTCCTTCGGAAGCTTCTCGATGATGGCGTGAAGCTCTTTGGCAAAACCCATCGACAGCATCTCGTCGGCTTCGTCGAGAATCAGAACGCGAATCCGTGAGGCATCAATCGTGCCGCGGCTGAGGTGATCGAGAACTCGTCCGGGGGTCCCGCTGATGACTCGCGCACCCTTTTCGAGCGCTTGAATCTGCCGCTCCATGGAAGCGCCGCCATACACCGCGACGGTGTCGATGTGCCTGTGCGCCCCGAGCTTCGAGATCTCACGTGCGCTTTGGAGTGCCAGCTCTCGCGTCGGAGCGAGAACCAATGCTTGCTCGTTTCCATCTTCGGAGAGTAATCGGTCCACGAGAGGGATACCGAAGGCACCCGTCTTGCCCGTGCCCGTGCGGGACTGGACGATCACGTCGTGTCCGTCGATCACCAACGGATAGGAGTCCCTCTGTACGGGGGTAGGGGAGTCCCAGCCCATCTCGTCGAGCGCCCGGAGGACGTCCTCGCAGATGCCGAGCTCTTTGAACGTACCAGGGACTTGCTCTTCGGAAGACTCGTTCATGGAGATGACTCCGGTGTCCGGGCGGCAGACGGGGCCTGCCCGAGGGTTTCGGTGACACGATTTCCGAGCGGCGCGTCTTCTCGCATGAACCGCTCGAGGCTCAGCTCCACGCGATGCCTATATCGATTGAGAAGGTGCACGCGGTCCTCGTCGCATCGCTCCGCGAGCGCGTTGAGTCGCAGATCCCACGAGGCGAGCTCTTCGCGTAGGCGCGTGGGGTCTGTCTGGTTCGTGGACAGGTAGTCGAGACGAAGCTCATCGACTTGGTTTCGCAACACGTTCAGACCTTTGTTGCACTCGAGGTCGAACGTCTCGTCGCTTTTCGGCCAAAAGACCTGAGGAATGACGGAGGTAAATCCGACGATGACCAGATATGCGAGTGCAATCGAGTAGATGCCTATCGCCAGACGGCGTCCAAGTCCGCCTCGTTGTTCTTTTCGCGACAAGAAGTCTCCTCATTCACGCGGCCCGCTCGGAAGCGGTTTCGTTGTACTGATCAGCCATCACCGGGTCAAGACGGCGGCTGAGCGCGGCGCCTGCGTTTCTCTTTGTGGGCGCCCCACAAGAACAGGCCGAGACCGACGACGACGGTGAACGCGACGCCGCCGCCGCAGAGCCCATACCAAAGAATGGTCGTGAGGCCGGTTCCCATCGCGTCAGCAAACCAGCTTGTAGCCGACGCCGTAGACCGTCAGGATGTGCACCGGACGATCGGGCTTGGGCTCGATCTTGCGGCGCAGCTTGACGATGAAGTTGTCGACGGTGCGGTTGTTGGGACCAGCCTCGAGGCCCCAAATCTTCTCGAGAATCTCGTCTCGCGAGACGGGCTCGCCCCGACGCTCCCAGAGAAACTTCAACAATTCCACCTCGTAAAAGGAGAGATGCGTCGTTTCGGAGCCGCGGGTCATGGTTTGAGCGATGGTCTCGATGTTGAGGTCTCCGATCTGAATTTCCGCCGCCGAGGGCCGGACTGCGCGCCCGGCCCGTCGGAAGAGCGCCCGTATTCGCGCCACCAGCTCTCCGATGGAAAAAGGCTTCGTGACGTAGTCGTCCGCCCCGGCCTCGAGACCGCGGATCTTGTCGGCTTCTTGGCTCCGCGCGGTCAGCATCACGATCGGTAGGACGGGGTCGTTCGCCCGGATCGTTTCACATACCTGGTAGCCATTCATGTCGGGCAGCATGAGGTCCAGGATCACGCAGTCGACGTTTTCCGAAAGCGCGAGCTCGATCGCTTCCTCGCCCCGCGAGGTGTGAACCACTCGATAGCCCTCGAAGCGAAGACTGTCGGAGAGTCCCAGGGCGAGCGCCGGATCATCCTCCACGAGAAGAATGCTGCGTTCGGTTTCTTCGTCCATCGAGGCCGAACATACCCGCTGTCCCGGGGCGCGGCAAAGACGGACGGCTCGGCGGTGGCCAGCTCAGGCGGCGGCAGCCGGGATCGTGAAGCCGACGACAGCCCCTCCTCCGGGGGCGTTCTTGGCCCAAGCGCGCCCGCCATGTGCTTGGGCGATGTGCTGGACGAGTGACAAGCCGATCCCCGAGCCGCGAGTGGGGCCCGACTCGGGGCCTCGGTAGAAGCGCTCGAAAACGCGGCGTAACGACTCGCTCGGAATGCCGGGTCCGTGGTCCCGGACCGCGATGTCCACGGAGGAGCGCCTGGCGGTGAGCTCGAGCTCGACGGGCGTCTGACCGCCGTACTTGACCGCATTGTCGAGCAAATTGATGACCGCGAGGGCGATGGCTTCTTGATCGATGAGCACCGGAGGCAGCTCGTCAGGCTTGTGGAGCTGAATTTCTACGCCGTCCTGCTCTCCGCGGTAGCGAAAGGCATCGAGCGCGCGCTCCACGGCCTCGTTCAGGTCGCCACGTCTCAACCGATACGGGCCCCTGCCACGCTCGAGCGCGGAGAAATCCAACACGTTGTCGATCAACGAGGTGAGTCTCTCCGACTCTCGGCAGATGATGTCGAGATACTCGTGTCGGCGCTCCTCGCTCGGCACGCGATTGGAGCGAAGCATGTCCGCGAACATCCGAACCACCGAGAGGGGAGTCTTGAGCTCGTGGGATACGTTCGCCATCAGCTCACTCTTCAGCTCGTTGAGACGGCGCTCTTTTTCCGCCGCGTACAAGAAGAAAATCGCACTGAGCAGAATGATCGCGAAAGACAACAGTGGGAGCGCAGCCTCTCCTCGCATACGCAACCGGCCCTGCGCTTGCAGTAACGCGGCCTGCCGGGGCGCTACCTGAAAACGCCATCCGTAGAGCGTTCTGGGAAACCGATGACCCACCGTGTAGACGCCGGCTTCGGACAGGTCGGGTCCGAATACGATTTGGTTGCTCTCGTCCACGATGTTGTACAGCGGGTTCGTCTCGTCGGTGACGAACATGTCCGGGAACACCTCGTCCACCAGGTATTGGGGGTCGTGGTAGGCGACGATGTAGGTCATCTCCCCGGGCAGCGTCGAATAAGCCTTGTATGAAAGCAGGTAGCTCTTGCCTTCGATCTGCTGATGCACGTGGCGCAGCTCATTGGGCTCGGGCGAATCGAGCTCTAGAGAGTCGACCAGCTCCTGACGAAACACACGCAAAAAGGCCCTTCTAGTCTTGCGATCCTCTCGACTGGCCCACTGAATGACGTTGCCATCCTGATCGACCAGGAGGACGGCTAGGATACTGGGGGTCTGTGAGCTCGCCGCAGGAAGCCAAACGGTGTCGATCGTGCTGGAGTCGCTCGGGTCGACCAGCCTGAACACCGTGTTGTCCGCGACGAGGATGAAACGCTCGATCTGCTCTACGCGTTGCTGTGCTACCGACAGGAGTGATTGTGCGATGGTCTGCTCGCCGAGCTGGATGTGCTCACGTGCCGAGCGAAAGGTGTAGTAGCCGAGAATGGCCGTTGCGACGAGCACCGCCGGCACGAGTATCCAGTACGCCAGACGAAAGCGTCCGCTTTCCATCATTCACGTTCGTCGCGTAAGGGCCGGGTCATCAGGTCGCCGACGGCCGTCAGAGGCGACTTGTCCTCGTACAGCATGGCATACACCTCACGCGTGATGGGCATGTCGACGTTTACCCTCTCCGCGAGCGCGTTGGCGCTCTTGGTCGTGCGCACGCCTTCAGCCACCATTTGCATGCTTCCGAGGATGTCCTGAAGCTTCTTGCCTCGACCTAGCTGCAGACCGACGTTGCGATTGCGTGAAAGATCCCCGGTACACGTGAGCACCAAGTCGCCCATTCCGCTGAGACCCGCCAGCGTCAAGGGGTTGGCCCCTTTGGCAAGCGCGAGGCGGGAGATCTCCGCGAGACCGCGCGTGATGAGCCCTGCGCGCGTGTTGTGGCCGAAACCGAGACCGTCGGCGATCCCCGCCGCAATCGCGACCACGTTCTTGAGTGCGCCGCCGAGCTCCACGCCGACGACGTCATCGGTCCGGTAGACGCGGAATCGATCCGTGGTGAGCGCCTTCTGTGCCATCGACGCCACCTCGGTGTCGCGGGCAGCCACCGATACCGCGGTGGGCAGACTGGCAGCCACTTCCTTTGCGAAGCTCGGTCCGCCCAGATAGGCAAGCCGACTGTGCTCGCGCTCGGGAAGGACGTCTTCGAACATTTCGGAGACGAGCATGAGGCTGTCGACCTCGATGCCTTTGGTCGCGCTGACGATGGGCGCGTTCCGTCCCAAGAAGGGCACGCTTTCCTGGATGACCTGCCGAAGCCCGTGCGTGGGAACGACGCAGACGATCAGCTCCGCATCCGCAAGCGCGTACTCCAGATCGGAAGTTGCTTCGAGCGTATCGGGGAGGTGGAACCCTGGAAGATAGGCCTGATTCGCCCGCTCCGACTGGATCGATTCGGCCATCGTGTTGCGACGCGCCCAAAGTCGGGTCCGGTGTCCTTGGTCGGCAAGCAACTTTGCCAAGGCCGTGCCCCATGATCCTGCGCCGAGGACCGCAGTTTTGAGCTCACCCATGCGTGGAGATTACCACGACGCCACGGCGCGCACAGCGCCGAACACGTCTCACGGAGAAGCAGGCGGAGCCACCTCTTCCGCTTCGGCCTTCTCGGGCCGTGGCTCGCTCAGATCGAGGTGCAGGCGGTCCGGATCGACCAGCGCGTTGGCCACGACGGCGTCCATCTTGGCTACCGGGACGAACTCGAGCGTTTCCCGCACCTCTTCCGGGATCTCGTCCAGGTCGGCCGCGTTTCGCTCCGGAAGAATGATGCGCTTGATGCCCGCGCGGTGGGCTGCAAGCACCTTTTCCTTGATGCCGCCCACGGGCAGCACACGGCCTCGCAACGTGATCTCGCCGGTCATGGCCGTGTCGTGTCGGACGTGAATGCCCGTCAGCAACGAAACGAGCGCGGTCATCAGGGTGACACCGGCGCTCGGGCCGTCCTTGGGCATCGCTCCCGCGGGGATGTGGATGTGGATGTCGCTCTTGTCGAGGAAATCCTCCGCAATCCCGAATGCTTTGGCCCGTGTCCGCACGTAGCTCATCGCCGTTTGAGCAGACTCTTTCATGACGTCGCCGAGCTGTCCGGTGAGTTGTAGCTTGCCGGTGCCATGCATCTTGGTGCACTCGATGAAGAGGATCTCGCCGCCCACGGCAGTCCATGCCAAGCCCGTGGCGACGCCCGTCTCGGTGGTGCGCTCGGCGACCTCCGAGGTGAAGCGTGGCGGCCCGAGATAGGGGCGGAGGGAATCCTCGTCGGACATGGTCCAAGGACCGGTTTCGCCTTCCGCGACCTTGACTGCCACACCGCGTATCACGCTCGCGATCTGACGTTCCAAGTTACGCACGCCGGCCTCGCGTGTGTAATGGTCGATGATCGATTCGAGGGCGCCATCTTCGAGACGAACCTGCTCGGAGTTGATGCCGTGCTCGTCGAGCTGCTTCGGGACCAAGTGCACGCGGGCGATGTCGAGCTTCTCGCGGCGCGTGTAGCCTGGAATTTCGATGATCTCCATTCTGTCTTTGAGCGGAGCGGGGATCGTGTCGCCGACGTTTGCCGTCGCGATGAACATCACTTTCGAGAGATCGTACGGGATCTCCAGGTAGTGATCGCTGAACGTGTCGTTCTGCTCCGGATCGAGCACCTCGAGCAGCGCTGCCGCGGGGTCGCCTCGGAAGTCGTGCCCGATCTTGTCGATTTCGTCGAGCATGAAGACGGGGTTGATCGTGCCGGCCTTCTTCATGCCCTGAATCACCTGGCCGGGCAGGGCGCCGACGTAAGTACGGCGGTGGCCTCGAATCGCGGCTTCGTCATGCACGCCGCCGAGGCTGATGCGATGGAACTTGCGGCCGAGCGCCCGAGCCACCGACCTTCCGAGTGAGGTCTTACCCACGCCGGGGGGACCGATGAGACAGAGGATCGGGCCCTTCTTGTCGGTCTTGAGCTTCCGCACCGCGAGATATTCCACGATGCGCTTCTTGACCTTCTCGAGCCCCGAGTGGTCTTCGTCGAGAACCTTTCGCACCGCGGCGATGTCGAGGTTGTCCGAGGTTTGTTTCGTCCACGGGATGTCGAGAATCCAGTCGATGTAGGTACGCACGACGGTGTACTCCGCCGAGCCCACCTGCATCTGACGCAGGCGCTTGAGCTGCTTGTGCGCGACCTTGTCGGCCTCGCCGGGCAACCCGGCCTTGGCAATGCGCTCTTCGAGGATGTCGAGGTCGCCCTGGTCTCCTTCTTCTTCGCCGAGCTCCTCCTTGATGGCCTTGAGCTGCTGCCTGAGGACGTATTCGCGCTGGTTCTTGCCCATCTCCTCTTTGATTTGAGAGTTGATGCGCTCTCGCATCTTCAGAATCTCGAGCTGGCGAGTGAGCAATCGAAGAACTTTGCGGATGCGTTCTTTGGGGTCGAGCGTCTCGAGAAGCTGGGCCTTCTCGTCGACTGGCGCATCGAGATTGGCGGCTACCAAATCGGCGAGCTGACCACGCTCTTGAATGGAGTCGATGAGCGAGCCTGCTTCGCGCGGCAGCTCCGGCATGAGCTGAATCACCTGCTTTGCGATGTCCCGCAGGCTCATCGCGAGCGCTTCGCTCTCCACGTCGTCGGCGGGCGGCTCGTGCAGACGCGACACCCGAGCGCGCATGTAGGGGTCGGTAGTCACCACCTGCTCCAGCCGGATTCGCACCAGACCCTGAAGAATCAGGCTATAGTTGCCGGAGCTGTGCTTGAGGGCCTTGAGAACCCGCGCCGCGACGCCGACCGGGTAGAGATCATTTTGTTCGGGATCGTCGGTCGACGGGTCGCGTTGCGCCATGATGGCGATAATCGGCTGATCGAGGTTCTCGATGTCCTCCACCAATGCGACGGACTTCTCGCGGCCCACGTCGAAGGGCGCCACGGCCGCGGGAAACAACACGGCATTTCGGATTGGCAGCACGGGCAATTCGGCGCCGAACTCGATTTCACCGGTATCGGGTGGCGGGATCGATGAGATTGCTTCCTCTTCGTCGCTCATGTAGGTCTTCTACTCCAACTTGGTGTGAATCCAAGCTTTTTCAGTACTGTGAGCGAACATAGCCACGCACCTTTTCCATGGCAAGGGTCTCCCTCCGAGACGCATCATTCGCGCGTCGAGGACACGGGATCGGCGCCTCCGTTGAAGCCCGGGAGTCCCCGAATTAGGCTCCGCCCGATGCGCCTTTCGGTGGTCGTGCCTTGTTTCAACGAGGAGGGCAACATCGCCCGGGTGGTGAGCCAGGCCGCGACCGTCGGACGCAGGCTTTGTCGCGAGCTCGAAATCGTCGTCGTAGACGATGGAAGCACCGACGGGACGCCAGATGTCTTGCGTGCGCTCGAAGCCGAGATTCCCGAGCTCAGGATCGTGACACATGGGCGCAATCGCGGTTACGGCGCTGCAGTCCGGTCGGGGCTCGATCGGGCCGTGATGGACTACGTCTTTCTGACCGACGGCGACGGGCAGTTCGATTTGGAAGAGCTTCCAGAGGCGCTTCGGATGCTGGGCGCACACGATGTCGTCGCCGGTTACCGTGCCCACCGGCGCGATGGATGGTGGCGGGGGCTGTGGGGCCGTTCTTGGACGGCACTGGTGAACCGATTTCTCGGTCTTCGCGTACGGGACGCCAACTGTGCGTTCAAGCTGGTCCCGCACACGCTGTTGCGTTGCACCGATCTGCGAAGCGAGGGCGCCCTCATCAGCGCCGAGCTCTTGCTCGAAGCAAGGCGCTTCGACCTGCGTATCGGACAATGCGCGGTGAGTCACTATCCGCGAGCGCACGGCCGCCAGTCGGGTGCATCGCCGCGCGTGATCGCGATGGCCTTCTGGGAGCTGTTGGGTTTGCTGCTGCGTCGATGGCGTTCGCGAACCGCGGCGCTCAGCGGCACCGCCTCTTAGCGTCGTCGGGCCTCGGCTAGAAGCAGACTTGGTTTCGGCCGCTACGCTTGGCTTCGTACATCTTCGCATCGGCTGCTTGGAAGATTTCCGCGCCGTCTTCGTAATGAGGCTGCCATTCCGCCACGCCCACGCTCACCGTGACTTCGACGCGCATGCCTTCGAATTCGAAGCGAGTATCGGCGATCAAGCGCCTTATCTTGCCCGCGAGCTCCGTCGCGCCCTCGACGCCTACCTCCGGCGTAATGAGGGCGAACTCTTCTCCTCCAACACGCGCCAGCACGTCGTTGACCCGAAGCCTTCCGAGCAGCACCGCACCGAGCTGCCGCAGGATGGTGTCACCCGCTAGATGGCCGAAGCGGTCGTTGATTGCTTTGAAGTGGTCTATGTCGAACACGAGCAACGAGAAGCTGCGTTTGTAACGCTTCGCTCTTGCCACCTCCCGATCGAGCATCTCGTCGAAATGGCGCTTGTTGTGAAGCTGCGTGAGCCCATCGGTCGTCATCAAGCGATAGATCTCTTCGTGGTAATCCGCTTCGATGTCGTCGCCGACGATGAACTTCAGGATGGTGCGCCCCACTTTGAGCTGATCGCCGTGACGAAGGCGCCCCTCCTCTTCGACGAGATTGTCGTTGACGTACGTTCCGTTGGTCGACCCGAGATCGCGAACCAGGAACTCGGAGCCATCGAAACGAACACGGCAGTGATTGCGCGACACGCTCTCTTGGTCGACCTGGATGTCGCACTGCGGAGAGCGTCCAATGATCAGGGGTTCAGTGCCGACGCGGACCCGCCTACCGAGATCGTGGCCGTAGATGATGATCAGGATGCCGTTCCCGCTCGCGCTGCGGGGCGCCCGGGCCTCACCGACGTCGGTGAGCACCGTCTGGCTTCCGCTGGTGCGTCGATCCTTGAACGGCACTCTTTCACTATACATTGGGCTGGCCGACCCGGTTAAATGAGTCGCTGGGGATTGCAGTCACAACGGACTGCTGGCTTTGTTGACCCTCGGGCCCGCGTTCTCTAGCGTATGGCCCGTGCGTGACCTCATGTCTCAGTCTTGGCTGTGGGGGCTGGCTAGCCTCGCTTTGGTGTTGGGAACACCTCTTGCGCTCACTGCGAGCCCACCTTCCGCTCAACGAACGTCCACGAACGTGGCTCGCGTCGTCACGCCTCCATTTTCGGACGTCGATCTGGGACGGGCGCGGCAGGAGCAGGACGAGTGGGTGGTTCCCCGTCGCGACGGAACGCGGGCGGTGCTGACCGTCGATGATGCGCTTCAGTCACACATTCGTGATCTATTCAACCGCTACGAGGTGCCTGCCGGGGCGCTCGTTGCCATCGAGCCCAAGAGCGGCCGTGTGCTCGCGTACGTCGGTTACGAGGCAGCGAAGGGCGACAGCCCTGGAGTGGTCACCGATCCCGGACCGCCGGCCGCTTCGGTGTTCAAGATCATCACGGCATCCGCGCTCCTCGATGCGGGGGTCAGCAGCTCGACATCGGTCTGTTATGGCGGGGGCATGCGCAACCTGGTCCAAGCAGACCTCGTCGACGATCCGAAGCGGGACCGATGGTGTCACACGCTTGCCGACGCGCTCGGCTATTCGATCAATGCGATTTTCGCCAAGCTGGCGGACCGGCACATCAATGGTGATCGCATGGCTCGCTACGTCTCCGCTTTCGGATTCGGCCAGCGCCTGCCATTCGATTTGCCGACCGATCCGAGCCCTGCAGACGTTCCCGACAGCAGGCTGGAGCGCGCGCGTATGGCCGCGGGTTTTTGGCACAGTCAACTCTCGCCGCTTCATGGAGCGCTTCTGGCTTCGACCATCGCCAACGATGGAAAGATGCCTTACGCCGCCGTCGTCGACCGCATCGAGACGCGCGGCGGCGAGACGCTGTACGAGCACACGCCGCGCACCTTTCGACAGGTGCTTCCCCGGCACACCGCACGAGCGGCTGGCGAGATGATGACCAGGACGGTGACCCACGGGACGTCGAAGAAGGCGTTCTGGGATCCCAAGGGCCGGCCGTTCCTGCCGGGCATCGAGGTTGCGGGCAAGACGGGAACGCTCAGCCGATACGAGCCTCATCGCACGTATAACTGGTGGGTCGGCTACGCTCCCGTCGACGATCCGCAGATCGCGGTCGCCGCGCTCGTCGTCAACGAGCCGAAATGGCGGATCAAGGCGAGCTACGTCGCCCGCGAGGCGCTGCGAAGCTATCTGATGCGCTGAGTGACAGCGGGGTGGCATGGTCGCGTCAGCCGTTGCCGCTGGGGCGTCATGGTGTAGTCTCCGGCGTCTCTGAAACCAAGAAAGGATAGCTTCATGTTCCATCGCATCCGATTGGCAGCATTTGCCGCATTCACCGCGCTATTGATCGCCGGCGCCACGAGCGCTTCTGCGCAGTCGCCTGTGCTCAACCGCGTAACCAAGACCGGAACGCTTCGGGTTGGCATGTCTGCGGATCAGCCGCCGCTCAACGTCAAGAGCAAGAGTGGACAGATGATCGGGCTCGAGGTCGATCTCGCCAGAGGTCTTGCCTACGCCCTCGGTTTCGAGCTCGAGATCGTGCAACAACCGTTCGGCCAGCTCTTGGGAGCGCTCAAGAAGGGCAAGGTGGACATGGTCATGTCCGGTGTGGACATCACCGCGGAGCGCACGAAGGATTTTCTATTCGTCGGTCCCTATCTTCTTTCCGGCAAGTCGCTCGTGACGGCGTCGAGCTCGCTCGCCAGCGCAGAATCGGTCGAGGACATCAATACACCAGACATCACCTTCGTGACGCTACAGAATTCGACGAGCGAGGCGTTCGTGAAGAGGAACATCCCCAAGGCGAAGCTGGTGACCGTGGATACCTACGACAAGGCGGTGCAAATGGTGATCGCCGGCGAAGCCAGCGCGATGATCGCCGACATGCCCGCATGCGCCCTCGCTGTCTTGCGCAACCCCGACTCCGGCCTGGTGACGTTGTCGGAGCCGCTCTCGGTAGAGCCGATGGGTATCGCGGTTTCGGCCAAAGACGCGCGTTTCTACAACTTGATCGACAACTACGTCGACGCCATCGAAGCAACGGGAATCTTGTCCGCTTTGCGT
The DNA here is from genome assembly GCA_035466435.1 of Polyangiales bacterium. Lineage (GTDB taxonomy): Bacteria > Myxococcota_A > Polyangia > Polyangiales > Houyiibacteriaceae > SG8-38. Next base: position 14,201 of record DATIUW010000017.1, read on the forward strand.
CAGAAGTGGTTCGAAGACCCAAGCTGGGTCAAAGAGCTCCCCTAAAACGACGCAAGGCACGGGCTCAGAAAAACACGACACGGGGTTCCACGGAACGGGGCGGCTTGCAAAGGTGGCCCGGTGCACTTGTGAGCTTGGGCCACGCAAGCCGCCCCTCGGGCGGCGCGCCAATCGGAGGTGGTTGCTCGCATGCCGATTGGCACTTCGCACGTCCGCTCCACCCCATGTCGCGTTTTTCTGAGCCCTCCATACGTCGACTTCTTCGGAGGACGACGGGTCGCTGACGTTGCCGCTGCCGCTGGAACTGACACTGCGACTGACACTGATCCTGACACTGTGATTCGGGAATCGCGGGCAGGGGGATCGGGGTGTGCTGACGTCTACGTAGGAGGACGGGTCGGGATGGGCAGCACAGCGAACGGGCCGTCGCCTAGTCGTAGGTGGACTTGAGGCCGTGGGGGCGACGGGGCGCCCGAGCGCGAGCACGCCCGTCGCGACCCGTCCTCCGGGGATCGCGGTTCGCTGACGCTGGCCCTGTAGCTGACACCGACACTGGCGCTGCAGCCGGCGCTGTCACTGAAGCTGACGCTGGATCGGGGATCGAGTTGCGGTGCGTCCCGGCTCAATCCTTGTTTCGGATGATGAAGGTGTTCATGCCTTCTTCGCGCTCGAACGTCGTTCGGTAGCTCTGTGCTTCTTGGCGCGTGGCGAACGGGCCGATGCGAACTCGCCAGTGGGTGCCCCGACCTTCCACCGAGCCAGCAGTCACGTAGGCGGCATGTCCTCGCTTGCGCAATGCGCTCGAAAACGTGTGAGCCTCGCGAGGGTCGCTGTAGCTGATGACCTGCAAGGTATAGAGGCCCTCGTGTCCGGCGGGGGCCGCCGTCTGCTTCTCCCGAACCGTAGCGGCCACCAGGGGGTCTATTGCGGCGGCGCGCTCCACGATCTCTTTGTCGGGGCCCGCGGTCACTGCGGCCGGCAACCCGGCGTGGATGTCGGAGCGTGGCGGCGGAGGATTGGTCAGCGGATCCAGGTGCTGCAATTCCGCGCTCGCCGCGGCCAGCGCAGCGGCCACCTCGGGTCTGGTTTCCGTCACCAAGGTCGTTGGGAAGCTCAACGTCTCAGGGTCGATGTCCGGGTCCGCACCGGGGGCCTCCGGCTTCTCGGATTCGGCGCTCTCGGTCGCCGCCAGCGCTTGCAGCGGGTCAGGCTCCTGCGACTCTCCGCCGCCGGGCAAGGCCGCCACGACCGCCACGACGATGCCGAGCGCGGCCAGCAGGCCGACGCCCGACAATACCAGGATGCCTCGTCCCTCGTCCGAGGAACGCTCTTCGATCCGGTCCAGATCGCGCATTGCCGTATCCATGTTTTCGTCCCGCCTCTGCTCTGTGCACGGGTTTACGAAACTTCCCTGGAACCAGCCAAAAAACCGCAGCGCGAGCCTCTGGGAGCGCGTGCAGCGGGGGGAGGCGCGTGGTAGCTTCGGCCGGCGCCGTCGGCAGGGGAACGGCGCGCTTGGGAGCATCGACTCATGGCGGAATCTTCACAAAAGCAACCGGTCACGCTCGAAGACGAGATGCGACGCTCGTACCTCGACTATGCGATGAGCGTCATCATCGGCCGAGCGATTCCCGACGTCCGCGACGGTCTCAAACCCGTACACCGGCGCATCCTCTACTCGATGCACGAGCAAAAGGTCCAATGGAACGGCCCCTACAAGAAGAGCGCCCGAATCGTGGGTGACGTGCTCGGCAAATATCACCCCCACGGCGATACGGCAGTCTACGACGCGTTGGTCCGCATGGCTCAGAATTTCTCCATGCGGTATCCGCTCGTCGATGGGCAGGGCAACTTCGGCTCGGTCGACGGCGATCCGCCCGCAGCCATGCGGTACACCGAGGTTCGCATGCATCGGCTGGCCACCGAGCTGCTCGCCGATATCGAAAAGGAAACCGTCAACTTCGGCCCAAACTTCGACGAATCCGAAAGGGAGCCTCTCGTCCTGCCGAGCCGGATTCCCAACCTGCTCATCAACGGCTCGGGGGGCATCGCCGTCGGCATGGCGACCAACATCCCACCGCACAACCTGCGTGAGGTCGTCGACGCCACCATCCGTCTCATGGGCAATCCGGAGCTCAGCGTCGACCAGCTCATGGAGGACGATCCCGAGTCTGGGCGCTTGGGCGTGAAAGGGCCGGACTTCCCGACGGCGGGCTACATCTACGGCCGGGCGGGGATCCATCTCGGCTACAGGACCGGGCGCGGCCGCATCGTCATGCGGGCGAGGGCGAACATCGAGCCTCTTCCCGGCAAGACCGACCGCGAGATGATCGTGATCACCGAGATTCCCTATCAGGTGAACAAGGCCGAGCTTCTGAAGAAAATCGCGGACTTGGTGCGCGAAAAGCGACTCGAGGGCATCAGCGACATCCGCGACGAGTCCGACCGGGAGGGTTTGCGCATGGTCATCGAGCTCAAGCGCGATGCCCATGGCGAAATCGTCCTCAACAAGCTCTACCAAATGACCGCGCTCCAGAGCACCTTCGGCTACAACTGTCTGGCCATCGTGAGCCAGCGTCCCGAGGTGCTCGACCTGCGGTCCGCCTTGCTTCGCTTCATCGACCACCGCCGCGAGGTAGTCCTGCGGCGCACCCGATACGACCTTCGCCAGGCCAAGGCGCAGCGCGAGCTCGTGGAAGGCTTGGGCATGGCGGTCACCGACGTCGACTTGGTGGTCGACACGATCCGATCGTCGAAGGATCCCGACGAGGCGCGGTCACGCTTGATGCAGTTGCCACTCACCGGGCTCGAAGAGTTCGTCAGGCGTGCGGGCAGGCCCGAGGCCGAGATTCAGGCGGCCAAGGAACGGGGCGAATACCTTTTGTCCGAGCGCCAAGCCAAAGCGATTCTGGAGATGCGGCTTTCGCGCTTGACCGGGCTCGAGCGCGAGAAGCTGGCCACCGAGTACGGGAGCCTCTGCGACCTCATCGGGGAGCTCGAAGCCATTCTTGCCAGCAAGAAGCTGCTCGACGAGCTGATCGTCAAGGAGCTGGACGAGATTCGGGAGCGCTACGGTGATGATCGCCGCACCGAAATCGTGGAGGCGGAAGGGGAGATCTCGATCGAGGATCTCGTTCCGGACGAAGAGGTCGTCGTCACGGTTTCCCACGCCGGCTACATCAAGCGTGTCCCGCTGAGCGAGTACCGGGCGCAGGGCCGCGGCGGCCGGGGTCTACGAGCGATGGATACGCGCGAGCAAGACTTCGTGAGCTGGGTCTTCGTCGTCAACGCGCATGCAGACGTCCTGTTCTTGAGCGACAAGGGCAAGGCGTACCTGAAGAAGGTGTATCAGATCCCGGAGACGGGCCGGGCAGCGCGCGGAAGGGCCGTGGTGAATCTCGTCGGCATGGAGCCCGACGAGCGGGTGGCGGCGATCTTGCCGATTCGCGAATTCGTCGAAGAAGGAAGCCTGCTGACCTGCACCCGTCGGGGACGTGTGAAGCGCACGGAGCTGAGCGCGTACCAGAACATCCGTCAGAGCGGGATCATCGGTGTCGCCATCGGCGAAGGGGACGGGCTGCTCACGGCGCGAATCGTGACCCCCGGCCAGCACGTGCTGATCGGAACCTCACACGGCATGAGCATCCGCTTCCCCATCGAAGACGTTCGCCCGATGGGGCGGGACTCGATGGGCGTCAAAGGCATCGACCTTCGGGAGGGGGACTTCGTGATCGGCATGGACATCGTCGAGGACGAGGCTTCGCAGCAGGTGCTGACGGTGAGCGCCAACGGCTACGGTAAACGCACCAACGTGTCCGAGTGGCGCGTCCAGAACCGGGGAGGCAAGGGCATCATCGCGATGGACACCTCCGAGCGGAACGGAGCGCTGGTGAAGTTGCGCTTGGTCTCCCCCGACGAGCAGATCATGGTCATCACCAACGGCGGCCAGGTAATTCGCACCAACGTTTCCGAAATCCGCGAAACCGGCCGCAACACCCAAGGGGTGCGTGTCATTCGTCTCGGGGATGGCGAACAGGTCGTCGACGTCGAGCCGGTGGCCGAGGACGAGGAAGAAGCGGAAGAAACCGCGGAACCCGAGGCAAATTAGCGCCCGACGGCCCGGAAACGTGTAATCCAGGATGTGACGCGTTATCCTTGGGAAGACGTTCTTTTGGAGTCTTTTCTCGGGGGTAGGGGAGTGTGAGCAAGGCACCCGTCATAGGGATCGACCTCGGAACCACCAATTCCGTCGTGGCCGTCGCCGACCAGTCCGGCGCGCGCGTGTTGTCCGGGGACGACGGTCAGCTGATTCCGTCGGTGGTTTCGTTTCATCCGAGCGGCGACGTGTTGGTGGGCGTTCCGGCAAAGGAAAGACGCCTGCTGGATGCGCAGAACACCGTCTACTCGGTCAAGCGCCTGATCGGGCGGCCGTACACGAGTTACGAGGTCCAACAAGCCCAAAAGCGCTTTGCCTTCGAGCTGTCCGAGGGGCCGAGCGGCGGTGTGTTGGTGACCGCTCGTGGAGAGACGTACACACTGAGCGAGATCAGCGCCTTCGTTCTTCGCCACGTGCGCAAGATCGCGGAGTCGGCGCTCGGTCACGACTGTGGTCAGGCCGTGGTGACGGTGCCCGCCAATTTCAACGAGCTGCAGCGCAGCGCGACCAAAGCAGCAGGCCGTGTCGCCGGGCTCGACGTGCTGCGCATTTTGAACGAGCCCACGGCGGCCGCGCTCGCCTATGGCTACCACAAGAGCTCGAACGAGCGCATCGCCGTCTACGATCTCGGTGGCGGCACGTTCGACATCACCATCTTGCAGCTCGCAGGGGACGTGTTCGAGGTCCTCGCGACGGCGGGCGATACGTTCCTCGGCGGTGACGACGTAGACACCGTGATTGCGGATCAGATGGCGGCACAGTTCCTGGAGCAACACCGCTATGACCTGCGACAAAACCGCCAAGCCTACGAGCGTCTGCGAGCGGCCGCGGAATGGGCGAAGGTGCAGCTATCTGACAAACCCCAAGTGAAGCTTTGTGTCGAAGAGCTCGCGTATGGCGATGGCGGGGTGGCGCTCGATTTGGACTTCGCGCTCACGCGAGAGCAGCTCGAGCACATGTGTCAGCCTCTCGTGGCTCGGAGCTTCGACGTTTGCGAAGACGCGATGAAGGCTGCCGGCCTTCGTCCTACGCAGCTAGACAACGTGATTCTGGTCGGTGGCTCCACCCGCATTCCCCTGCTCCAACGGATGGTGGCCGAGTACTTCGGTCGGAAGCCTCTGGTCGACATCGACCCCGACCTCGTCGTGGCACAGGGCGCCGCCCTTCAAGCCCGGGCATTGGCGGAGCCCGCGCGCAGAGCCGCGCTCGGAAAGGTGGAGCTCAAGAAGGTGGCCCAGCCGACCACCGGAAGCCATCCCAAGATCACCGAAGACACCTTCGAAGACGAGATCACGAACGTGGGAGAGCGTCCGCCTCTCCCGCCGCCGCCAGTGGCCCGCGCCGCGCGAAAGGCGACGCTGCCGGGCCAGGCGCCTCCGCCGCCGCCGATCCAGCTCAGCAAGGCGTCCGACTCGTCCGAGGCCGACGACGGTCTGATCGACACCCCGACCCGGAGCCGGGAGGAGCCGCTCGAGCGCGAGCCGACGCGCGTGGCCGAGGCCGTCGACCCCCTGGATTTCCAGCCGACGCGAATGGCAGACGCCTCGGGTCTGCTCATGGAGATCGGCGGAGGCTCGTCGGACGAGACCCTAGATGACCAGGAAGACGAGCCTTCAGGCTTGATGACGGAGCTCGGCGACGATGCCTTTGGAGAGGAAGACGAGACGAAGGAAGGCGCGCCTCCACCGTTGCCTCCTCTCGAGATCACCAGCTCCGCGCCCGCGACGCTCCGGGCAGCGCTCGACGAAAACGTCGAGACCGTGACCGGCGCCATCGCGGTATCGGAGGTCCCCGGTGCGCCGCTGCTGCTCGACGTGACCCCGCTTTCGCTCGGCGTGGAGACGGTCGACGGGTACTGCGAGCACATCATCCGCAAGAACTCCGCGATCCCTGCCGGCCAAACCAAGATGTTCACGACCGCTCGTGATCGCCAGGAGTCGGTGGTGGTGCGGATTTGCCAGGGTGAGGATCGCCACGTGTCTGGAAATCAGCTCCTCGGGGAGGTCGTCCTCGACGGCCTGCGTCCGGCGGCGCGGGGTAAGGTACAGATCGCGGTTCGCTTCATGATCGACGCGGACGGCACGCTTCAGGTGAAGGCGCAGGACGTAGGAACCGGCCAACAACAGCAGATTGCAATCAAGCTCATCGGCGAGCTGCCGGACGATCAGATCGAGCATCTCCGTCAGCGCCACGAGGCCAAGCTCGGAGCGTGATCGATGTCCGACGCGCATGAAGCCCTAGACTACTACGCGCTTCTCGGCATCATCCGCACGGCGACTTCCGATCAGATTCGATCCGCCTTTCACCGCTTCGCACGCGAGCATCATCCGGACAATTTCCTGGGCTCGCCGGAGGAGGCCGAGCGCCACACGCTGCTCTATCAGCATGGCAGCGAGGCCTATCGGGTGCTTCTCGATCCGCTCAAGCGAAAGCTCTACGACGAAGGCCTCGAAAAGGGACACCTTCGCTACGACGAAGATCGGGCTAGGGAGCTTCAACGCTCGATGAGGCCGCCAGGCGGCGTCGTTCTACGCTCGAGCAAGGCACGCATGTTCTTCACGCGCGCGGACCGAGCCATCAAGTCGGAAGACTGGCCTCAAGCCAAGCTCAACCTCCAGATGGCGATTCAAAACGAGCCCGACAACGATGGGTTGAAGGCCAAGCTCGAAGAAGTTCTCGAACGAATGAAGTCACGGTAGGCTGGTAGCCCGGGAGCGTTTCCGGGCTATGGTAGCGGGGTCATGGGACGAACGGCGACGATAGAGCGTCGCACCAGCGAGACCGATATCCGCGTGGAGATCGATCTCGACGGGAGCGGCCGATACCAGGTGAAGACCCCCATCGGGTTTCTCACCCACATGGTGGAGCAGCTCGCCAAGCACGGGCTGTTCGATCTGCAAGTGCGCGCCGCGGGCGACACGCACATCGACGGCCATCACACGACCGAAGATCTCGCCATCGCGTTGGGGCAGGCGTTTCGCGAGGCCCTGGGCGACAAGGCCGGAATCCGCCGTTTCGGGTGGGCCACGCTCCCCATGGACGAAGCCTGTGTGAGCTGCGCGCTCGACCTTTCGGGCCGTCCGTACTTCGTATGGGCGATGGAGCTTCCCAAGGCGAAGGTCGGCGATTTCGACTCCGAGCTCGCGGAGGTCTTCTTCGAAGGGTTTGCGCGGGGAAGTCAGTGCAACCTTCACATGCGCCAGCTCGCCGGGGACAACCTTCACCACGTGATCGAGATCAGCTTCAAAGCATTTGCGCGGGCGCTTCGGGCGGCGACCGAGGTGGATCCGCGCGTCGTGGGCGTCCCTTCGACCAAGGGTACGTTGACCGAATGAAAGCGGGCCAGGTCACCATCGTGGACTTGGGCCTCGGCAATTTGCACAGCGTGGCCAAGGCATTCGAGCGCGCAGGGGCCGTTGCCCAGCTCAGTGCGGACCCTGAGGTCTTGCTGCGGGCCGATCGCCTCGTGATGCCCGGTCAGGGCGCCTTCAAAGAATGCGCACACGTGCTCGCGGGCGAAATCGGCGAAGCAGTCCGAGCGTGGATCGATGGCGGACGTCCGTACCTGGGCATCTGCCTCGGCATGCAAGCGCTCTTCGATTCGAGCGAGGAGGCACCCGGCGAAAAAGGCTTGGGCATCTTCGGGGGAACGGTTCGGCGCTTTGCCACGAGCATGGTCGATGCCGAGGGCCGGCCGCTCAAAGTGCCCCACATCGGGTGGAACCAGATACGCAGCCGCCATCCGGTTTTCGAGGATGGTGAGTGGTACTACTTCGTGCACAGCTACTACTGCGTTCCAGACGACGAGAGCCTGGTCGTGGCGACCACGGACTACGGCGGCCCGTTTTGCTCCGCCATCGCCAGAGACAACGTGTTGGCCTGTCAGTTCCACCCGGAAAAGAGCCAGCACGCGGGTGCTCGGTTGATCAGCCACTTTCTCGGGGACGTTCCATGGAGCTGATACCAGCGATCGATTTGCTAGACGGCAAAGTCGTTCGTCTCCACCAGGGCAAATACGACGAGGTGACCGTCTACCACGATGATCCGGTCGCCATGGCCAAGCGTTTCGAAGCCGAGGGGGCCGCGCGGCTGCACGTGGTCGACCTCGAGGGTGCGCGTAGTGGCAAGCCCGCCCACGTTCCGGTGATCGAGGGCATCCTGCGGGAGACCGCGCTGAAGGTACAGGTCGGCGGTGGCGTTCGCGACGAACGTATCGCCGCGCAATGGCTCGATGCGGGGGCCGCGAGAGTCGTGCTCGGCACCATGGTGGTGAAGGCGCCTGACGTGGCACGCGCCCTTTGCGCCGAGCGTCCCGGCGCAATCGTCGTGGCGCTCGATGCGCGTGATGGCAAGGTCGCAGTCGAAGGCTGGCGCGAGCAGAGCAGCCGGGACGTCGTCGAGCTCGCCGAGGAGGTCGATGGCTGGGGCATCGGAGCCATTCTCTTCACCAACATTCATCGGGATGGAACGCGCCAGGGCCCGGACGTGGAAGCGACCGCGGGATTGCAGTCATCCGTGAATACGACCGTGATCGCCTCGGGAGGCATCGGAGCGCTCGACGACCTTCGCGCGCTGGCAGCCGCCGGCATTCGTTCCGCCGTCTGCGGGCGTGCGCTCTACTCGGGCGCCTTCACGTTGTCCGAAGCGTTCGCAGCGCTAGAAGAAAGCTGATGCTCGCCAAGCGAATCATCCCCTGCCTCGACGTCAAAGAAGGCCGCGTGGTGAAGGGTATCAACTTCGTCGGGCTCCGCGATGCCGGAGATCCGGTGGAGTCCGCCCAGCGTTACAGCGACGGAGGCGCGGATGAAATCACGTTCCTCGACATCACCGCCTCCCACGAGAACCGAAGAACGCTCTTCGATCTGGTGGACCGGACCGCCTCGACCGTCGCGGTTCCCCTGACCGTCGGAGGCGGAGTGCGGGAACGCCGCGACGTGACCGAGCTCCTGCATGCCGGGGCCGACAAGGTTTCGATCAACAGCGCCGCGGTGGCCAATCCCACGTTCGTGAGCGACATGGCCGAGGCGTACGGTTCCCAAGCCATCGTGGTCGCGATCGACGCGAAGCGCGTGCCCGGGGAGACCGCGAAATGGACGGTCTACACACACGGGGGAAGACGGGACACGGGGCTCGATGCGATCGCTTGGGCCGAGGAAATGGCCGACCGAGGCGCCGGAGAGATCTTGTTGACGAGCATGGACCGCGACGGCACCAGGGATGGCTACGATCTCGTGTTAACTCGGACAGTTGTGGACGCAATCCCGATTCCGGTAGTAGCTTCGGGCGGGGTGGGAACGCTCGATCACGTGTACGAAGGGCTCACGACGGGCGGTGCGGATGCGGCGCTTGCTGCTTCAATCTTTCACGACGGCCACTACACTGTGGCCGAGGTCAAGAGGTACCTGCTCGAACGCGGGGTGTGCGTGCGTCCGCCGGAGCAGGGCTGAGGGGAAGCGAATGAGCACGGACGTGGGCGTTGGCGAACTGGTGGAGGAGCTCGAGCAGCGCGGCGCGCGGCTGCCCTTCGAGATCGGTGCATTCGTCGCTCTCGAGGCCTGTGAGGGGCTCTTGCGCCAGTCGGTGAAGCTCGTGCCAAACGACGTGCGGGTCACGGCCGAGGGCTCGGTCGTCGTGGCTGTGACGGCGGCACGAGCGGAGCCCGAGGAGGCTGCACGCTCCTTACAGTCCGTCCTCCGACGCCTGTTGGCGGCCGCAGGGCCCGGTGTCCCGCCCGACCTTTTAGAGCTCGTCGAGGATAACAACACCGGACGCCGGCCTTGGGCGCTGCGTGAGCTGCACGATGCGATCGAAGCATCGCTGATTCCAATCAACCGGGGAGCCTCGCGCCGGGTGCTCGCGCGACTGGTCCGCGATAGCGATCGGACGGCTGCCGCCAAAGCCCCGGAGATCGATCCGGACGAGCTCGATGCCGAGCTCGACGAGCTATTGCGCGATCCGGCGGCACGCACGCCGGGGCCCGAGCAGACCAGCCTGGCGTTGGAGGACGACCAAGACGACCCACAGAACCAAGACGAAAACCACCTTCAAGACGGGCCGATCACCGAGCGTATCCGATTTCCGAAGCCCCAGGCTGCGACCACCGAGCCCGCGATTCCTCCGGCTTCGGCCGCGACGGCTGCTGCTTTGTCCCTGTTGGAAGAGGAGCCCACGGCCGCTCCGGAGCCGGTCACCAAGACGATCCGAAAGTGGAACGTCTCCGCCGAGGAGGAGCCGGCGCCTGCAGCGGTTTCCGTGTCGGCGTCGATTCCGGTCACCGAGCCCGAGCTAGAAACCCCGACGGAGTCGGTGTTCGGCACCGGGTCCGTGACCGCCTCAGGGCGAGAGAGCGCTGCATCGCGCGCCCCGTCGGCACCAGCGCCCGAGCCTGGCTACGACAGGCCATCGGTGACGCATGCTCGACTTCCGAGGCGGCGCGGCGGCTGGGGCATTTGGTTGTTTGCCGCCGTGCTTGGTTTGGCGCTCTACGCGGGGATTGCCGCGGGCGCCTTCGATGCGTGGTTTCGCGAGCCCGCGCCGGTCGTTCAGGCCACACCTTCGGGCGTGATCGACGTCCGCGTATCCCCAGCCGATGCCCAGGTGTTCGTGTTCGTCGGACGCGGGCCCACGAGCTCCGGGGGAATGTCGGTTGCGGGGCCGCACGAGTTCGTCGTATTCGACAAGGGCCTGAGTCCCACCAGGGCGAGCATTCCAAAAGACGCGAGGTGGGCGTCTACTCCGAACGGTCCGCTTTACGAGCTCGCAATTCAGGCCCAGCCTGCGGCGAATCCTTCTGCCGCGCTCGACTTGGGAACGCCCGAAACCGAGGCGCCTTCCCTCGGAGGGCCCGAGGGAACGATTCGGGTGATCACGAATCCACCCGGCGCCAAGGTGTATCGCTTCGTGGGCCGCGGTCCGACGGCGCGCATCGACGTCCCTTCGATTCACGAAGGGCAAGAGGTTCTGGTCTACCATCGAGGACACGAAACCAGGCGCGCCGTGATAGGTCCGAGCGACTGGCAGGCCGCCGAGGCCGGAGACGCCCATGCCGCGAGCTTGGAAGTCGAGCTTCCGGCTCTTCCCGGATCAGGCGTCTTGGAGCCGACGGAGGAGTGATTCCACCTCGGCTCGAATCGACTCGAGCCGCGATTCCGAGTCTGCTTCGAAGCGAAGCACTAGAACTGGCTGCGTATTGGATGCGCGCACCAAGCCCCAGCCGCCGTCGAACTGGATGCGGGCGCCATCGATGTCTACGAGGCGGTGGGTAGGGCGGTAGTGCGCGAGCACCTGCTCCACCAGCTCGAACTTCCGTGCGTCCGTGGATTCGACCCGGATTTCAGGAGTCGCGAAGGTCGTTGGGACGTCGTTCAGCATCTCGTGTAGGGGTATGTCGCTGTGGGAGACGATTTCGAGGATGCGCAGCGTCGCGTAAATCGCGTCGTCGAAGCCGAAATAGCGATCTGCGAAGAAAATGTGGCCGCTCATCTCGCCGGCGAGCAGCGCATTCTCTTCCTTCATCTTGGTCTTGATGAGAGAGTGGCCGGTCTTCCAAAGCAGTCCCCGTCCTCCGTGGGCAGCGATGTCGTCGTACATCGTCTGCGAGCACTTCACCTCACCGATGATCGTTGCGCCGGGGTGCCGATTCAGCAGCGCGCGGGAAAGAATGATCATGAGCTTGTCGCCCCAGATCACCTCTCCTCGTCCATCGATCACGCCAACCCGATCCCCATCGCCGTCGTAGGCGAAGCCGAGCTCCAGCCCGTCGGATAGCACTCGCTCCCGGAGCAGGTGGAGCGTCTCTGGATCGGTCGGATCGGCATGGTGAACCGGAAAGCTGCCGTCCATTTCGCAAAGCAGCGCGGTGGGCTCGAGGCCCAGCGCGTTCATCGTTCGAACGGCGAGCGGTCCTGCTGCGCCGTTGCCGGCGTCGATTGCAAAACGGATGTCACGACGATCGAACCGAATGTCGTTTTGCACGTTGCGCACGTAGTCTGGTGCCGGATCGAAGGTTTCGATGGTTCCGACGGAAGCGGAGCGGAAGCTGCGGTTTTCGATCGTCGTCCGGAGCTCGTCGATCGCGGCTCCGTAGAGGGACGCCTTGCCGACCATCATCTTGAACCCGTTCTCCTCGGGTGGATTGTGACTTCCCGTGATCTGCACGCCACCGTCGAGGTCGAGGTGGTGCACCGCGAAGTACAAGAGCGGGGTAGGTCCGACTCCGATGTCGGTGACGTGCATCCCCGTCTCGAGCAGACCGGCGCACAGAGCCTGGTGGAGTCGCGGAGAGCTCAAGCGGCAATCGCGTCCGACTGCGATTCGTTCGAGGCCGCGCTTCGCGTAGAAAGTGCCCAGGCTCAAACCGAGATCCCGCACGAGCTCATCGCCGAAATCGCGCTCGGCATGGCCTCGGATGTCGTATTGGCGAAACGTGTCTGGATTCACCAATTCACCTTCGGGGGTCGTCTCTCTCACGCAAGGTCTGGACGATTTCGCGAACGTCCTGCGCGCGATCCCGCGGGATCACCAGCAAGGCGTCCCCCGAGTCCACGATCACCAAGTCGTCGACTCCGACCAGCGCGACCAGCTTGCCCTCGGGAGCGCGGACGTAGTTGCCACTCGACCTCACTGCGATACTCCCGTCGGGCAGCACGTTGGCATGCTCGTCTCGACTGGCGAGCTCCCAGGCCGAGGTCCAACTGCCCAGGTCGGACCACTCGAACGAGCCCGGTACGACACTGACGGAGCTCACCTTTTCCATGATGCCGTGGTCGATGCTCACGGCCGGAAGGTCTGCGTAGGTTTCTCGCACGAGCGCGTCCTCTGATCCTCGCTTGGCCGCTTCGTCATAGTGGCGAAGTTGCTCGCCGAGGCCGGGTAAGTGCCGATCGATCGCCTCCAGAATCCGCGACGCCATGAAAAAGAACATGCCGCTGTTCCAAAGGAAGCTGCCGCTGGCGACGAACTGCTCGGCTCGCTGCCTGTTCGGCTTCTCGACGAAACGGCGTGCTCGAAACACGCCCGGGTCGAGCTCGGAGCCGACCTCGATGTAACCGTAGCCCGTCTCGGCGCGGGTCGGCCGAATGCCAATCGTGACGTAGTCGCCATGGGTGGCTGCATCGAGCCCGCGGCGAAGCGTTTCGACATAAGCGTCGGTCTCGCCGATGTAGTGGTCGGCGGGCAGGACGGCCATGATGGCGCTTTCGTCGATCCGTCTCAGGTGCGTGGCCGCCCAGCCGATGCAGGGTGCGGTGTTGCGGCCGACCGGCTCGGCCAAAATTTGGTGCGCCTCGAGCTCGGGAAGCTCCGCCTCGACTTGCTCGCGATGCTCCTCGGACGTGACCACGAAGGTGCGCTCCGGAGGCAGCATCCTCCAGACACGCTCGGCGGTGGAACGCAGGAGCGAGCGTCCGCCCGGACCGAGCGTCAAAAACTGCTTCGGGCGCGAACGGCGGGACAGAGGCCAGAATCGGGTGCCTTGACCCCCGGCCATGATCACTGCGTATGCGTTTTCAGGTTTCGTCATGTGGTCGCCCGTCGTTTCAGCGCGTGATCAAGAACAGGCCGAGAGGAATGAGGTAGATCGCGAACATCCACATCCGGCCAACGAGGATGATCTGACGCAGAATAACAAGCGCGAGGTATCCCGTCACGAGGGCGACGGCCCCTCCAACCACGACCGAAGGTCCGAGTGAGCCGAGTCCCTCGGAGTCCGCCGCTTCGTATACCGCAGCCCCCAGGATGGCCGGAAGGGATGCCAGAAACGAAAAACGGAACGCGGCGCTGCCTCGGATGCCCAGGAGCAAGGCCACGGCGATGGTGGCTCCACTACGGCTGATGCCCGGCAGAACCGCGATGCCCTGTGCTAGCCCGATGCCAATTGCCTGCAGGAAGGAGACCTCGTCGGTGTCGCCTTTCGCGACTCCGCTGGCCAGCAAGATCGCGGCCGAAATCAAAAATCCATAGCCGATCAATCTGACGTCCCCGGCAAACGTCGCCGCCAAGCTCTCGAGAGCCAAACCGAGAAATGCCGTCACCAAGGTGACTATCGCGATCCCCAGCAGGGTTCGCCCCTCGGGGGTGGCGCGGAAACGGCTCGGATCCCGGATGCCGCAAACGGCTTCGTTGAAAAGACTAGCTACGTCTCCGCGGAGCAGCAAAATCGTCGCCAACAGCGTGCCGAGGTGCAGCGCCACCACGAACGCGAGCGAGCCTTCGTGTACGTCGAGGTAGTGGGCGCCAATTGCGACGTGTCCGCTGCTCGAAACCGGAAGAAACTCGGTCAGCCCCTGCAATGCACCCAATGCGGCTGCCGTCAGCGCATCCATTTCGTCCGACAACCTGCAACCCATAGCGGCTGTTTCGCAAGACCGCAAGGAGCGCGCTCACGAGGTTTCCAAGCTGTCGCAATGGCCGTTTGGGTCGCGTTCGTTTAGGATGCGGCCGGCCCTATGCGAGAGACTTGGAACGCGGCCCGAGTCGGCCTGATGGTGGTTCTGGGGCTGATCATCACTTTTGCGGTCTATCGCTACGTCGATGAGCGCTCCTCGGGGGACTCCGGGTACGGGGTCTACGCATATTTCGACGACGTGCAGGGCCTGATCGCGAAGTCCAGGGTGTTGGTGGCTGGCATTCCGGTCGGCTACATCTCGTCGATCCGACTGGAGGGAGCACGGGCGCGCGTCGATCTGCGCATCGAGGAGGACATCAAGCTCTACCAGGACGCGCGCGTGAGTATGCGGAGCCTGTCCTTGTTGGGGGAGAGAGTCCTAGTCATCGATCCTGGAACTCCAGGTCTCCCGGAAATCCCGGACGGAGGGGAGATCCAAGTCACCGATGCGGGCGTGCAGACCGACGACATCCTCGTGACGGTCAACGACATCGCTCGGAGCGTGAAGAAGATCACTACGCAGATGGAGCGTGCTTTCGGAACCGAGGAGGCGGGGGACCGGATGCAGAGCGCCTTGCGCAACCTGAGTGATGCGCTCGAGAACATCAAAGAGGTCACCGACGAGGCGGGCCCGCGCATCGTGCGAATCATGGAAAACGTCGAGCTCGCTACCGACGACCTCAGTCAGATCATCCACCGGCGGCGCGGTGACATCGATCGGGGCATCGGAGAGGTCGATGACACCATTGCTTCGATCCATCGGGCCGCCGACCAGCTCAACGCCGTGCTCGAGGACGTCAAGGAAGTCACCGGTCGCACGGCTCGTGGCGAAGGCACGATCGGACGCCTCACGCAGGACGAGGCGCTGATCGACGAAGTGGAAGGCGTGGCGCAAGGCCTCAACAGCTTCGTGGGAGGCCTGAACCGACTTCGTACGATCGTCGAGCTTCGAAGCGAATACTACGCGCTCTCGAACGCGTTCAAGACCTACTTCTCGATCTATCTGAAGCCTCGCGAGGGACGCTATTTTCTGGTGCAGGTCGTGGATGATCCCCGCGGTTCCATCAGTGTTTCCGAAAGCATCATTCGGCAGAGCCCGCCGCCCCTGTTTTATCCGAACGAATATCGGAGAACCGAGATCACGCGGAGCAACCGGCTCAAGTTTTCGGCGCAGTTTGGAAAGACGATCTCGTTTGCCACGTTCCGCTTCGGCATCATCGAGTCGACCGGAGGCCTGGGCATGGACGTAAAAGTCATCAGAGACCGCCTGGAGATTAACACCGACGTTTTCGAGTTCGGCCGCAGAATTTATCCACGTCTCAGAATCCGTGCCGGGTTCGAGCTCATCCGGCGGCTGTGGCTGCTCGCCGGGATCGACGACGTGGCCAATCCCGGACGAGACTACTTCGTCGGGTTGCAGTTGCGCTTCGACGACGAAGACTTGAAACCACTGATTCCACTCGGAGCGGTCGCATTGCCTTGAGAGATCGCGGTTCGATGAAAAGCATCATTCACGGTGCAGGCGCAATCGCCAGATCGCCGGTCGGTTTCGCGCGCGGCCTGGCTCACGTCTTTCGGGGAATGCGATTCGTCTACCTTCAACACCCCGGGCTGGCCCGCTATTGGCTGATTCCCGTGCTGATCACGGGCATCGCCCTCTTTGGTGTGCTCTATGGAGCATCGAGCTTTTACGACGACCTCGCAGGAATCGTCTGGTCCTTGTTTCCGGATGATTGGAGGGAAGCGACGGGCTGGCTGGGCGGCTTGCTCTCCGCGCTACGGTGGCTGATCGGATTGGTCGCGGGGATCCTGATCGTCGTGCTCGGCTCGATCCTCGTGGTCGTGCTTTCGAGCGTCATTGCGGCTCCATTCAACGACGCACTGAGCGAGGCGGTCGAGCGCATCGTGACTGGCGCGGAGGCGCCGCCGTTTTCACTCACTCGCGTGTTCCTCGATGTCGGCCGTGCCGTGCGGCTCGAGCTGCTCAAGGTGCTCGTTTACGTGCTCATCGTCGGCCCAATGCTCATCGCCTCGTTCTTCATTCCCGGCATCGGGCAGGTCATCTCTTTGGTGGGTTTTGCCCTCACGGCGGTCTACCTCGGCGTCGACTACGTCGATTGGCCGGCGGCCCGCCGGAATTGGTCCGTGGCCGACCGGATCGCGCTGACACGCCGTCAACTGCCAGCAATTGCCGGCTTCGGAACGGGCGTCTGGGCTCTTCTTTTCATTCCGGTGCTGAATCTCTTGTTCATGCCTGCCGCCGTAGCCGGCGGCACGATCCTGTTCCTGACGCTTCACCCCGAGCCAGCCGTGCCAACGTCGCCGAGCAAGGGTTAATTCCCATTTTTGTAGGGACAGTTGGCTGGGTGCTAACTTGAGGTGAGGGGATTGGGTATGTCACGGTCATCGTACGGAACCTTCTTGTTGGCTTTCGCGCTGACGCTCGGCGCGAGCGGCTACGCGGGAATCGGTAGCGCGAGTCAGAAGTCGCCGAGCGCCCTCGAGCAATCGATGGGCGACATCCGATGGGGCTGGAGCCCCAAGCAGGTTTATCAGCAGCTGAAAAAGAACATCGAGGCGTCGTATCAGGAGCAAATCTCCAAGACCACGGATGCGATCGAGGAGGACCGCCTCCGCCACAAGATGGCCGAAGAGATCCGAGAGATTCGGGATTCCTACTTCGAGTTCGACGGTACGCCGAGCGCCTACGACTCCGGCTACCTGAGCGGCGAGTTCACGCACGACAACGGCGAATCGTTGCTGCGCGTTCGCACGAAGAACACGCAGGATTACTTCTTTTTCATCAAAGACCGGCTGTGGAAGCGCTATCGGGCGTTCGACTCATCGGTGTTCGAGGGCGCCAGCTTCGCCGAGTTTGGAGCGGCTCTTCAACAGCGATACGGCAAGGCGAAGAAGAAGAGCGGAGCCGTCGGGCAGGGAGCCGAGCCCACGCAGTGGTACGAGTGGAAAGAATCGCAGGTGCTCGCGCGCGCGGTGGACAACAACGAGTTCTATGGCTTCTATTGCTTGATTCTCGAGGATCCGAAGACCGTGGCCCAGCTCGGGAAGCTTCGTAAGAACGAATCGAAGACGACTGAGAGCGCCGATACGTTGGTGGACATGGTGGCCCACGAGAGCGGCGCCGATGAGAACGCGGACATTGCCGACCGAATCACCGGCGAGATCCGGCGCCAAGAAAAGCCAAACGTCCAAGACCAATGAGCCGACGTAGGTGAGGGTGGGATTTACACCGCCACGCCTCCCTCGGTACTGTGGGGACTTCGGAGAGCGTTCGTTGCGATATCGGCTGCGGCTGCACCTGCAAGAAATCGATTTGCCCGGGTCCGAGGTGATCATCGGACGCGGATCGATCTGCCAAGTCACCATCGACGATCCGATGCTTTCGCGCCGGCACGTGCGCATCGACTTTTCCGGGTCCCAGCCCACCATCGAGGACCTCCGCAGCCGCAACGGCACACAGCTCAACGGCCGACCTCTCGTCGGCCGCGCCAGCCTGAAAGACGGCGACCGGATCCGTGTCGGCACCCAAGAGCTCGTCTTTCTCACTCCGGGCGTTCCAAAGACGGATTTCCGCACGACGTCCGGGCTGACGTTTTGTGTCGGCTGCGCCGTTCCCTATCCGAGCGCCAGCATGCAGTGCCCGCATTGCGGCGCCGTGGCAACGCAACAGGACACGCGCAGCTCGACCCGCGACGTCGGCTCGACGGGCTGGACGTTTCACCTTTTGTCTCAGGTCGTGAGTCGCGCCATGGAACAGGGACGCCTCGCGGATGCCGAGCGCATGATGTCGCGAGGCGTCGCGGAGCTCGATGATCAGCTCGATGGGGGCATCGCGGTCGAACGGCGCCACGTCTCCGACCTCGCTGAATGCGCCACGCGCCTCGGAACCTTCCTTCGAAGCGCTCGATGGCTCGAAGTCGGTGCACGGCTCTACCGACGCGCCGGCGAGGCGCCGTCGAAGGAGGTGCTCGGGTTGCTCGACGGGCTGCCGGCGGACGAAGGTCTTGCCGATGCCGTCAGCCTGCTGCGTGGCGCCCGCCCGGAAGAACGTCGCGCTGGCTAATGTGCTGAAACGACCTGCGCCAAGCCTTCGAGTCGGCGCACCAGGAATCGATCGGCGGCGCCGTATTCGATGGCGCCGTTTTGGATGACATGTAGGTACGCGCGGAGGTACTCGGACCTGCTGTACTTGTTGCTCCGCACCAGGCTGTGCAGCGCTTCGATGGTCTCGGCCTCCATGAGCCGTCCCGTGGCCGTGTGAATCCGAAACACCCAGTCGATCCAGCGGTTGTTTCGCAGCCCTTGGGCCAACTGAAGCGCGTAGCGGGTCGCCCCTGCAAACAGCAGGTCGGGGTCGTCCTTTTCCGAATCGCTGAGCCGTCGGCTGGACAACGCGCGCTCCAGCAGCGTGTCCAAGTGCGGCATCAGAATTCGCTCGGCTTCTTCGTAGCGACCCATGGCGATCGCCTTGCTGGCGATCCCGGCAATGACATCGAGCGCTCTTGCCGTTCGAGTATCCTCTGCTCCCCATGCATGCGAAGACGAATCCACTCGACCGTTCGTGCTCACGGCGACCAAGGTTTCGCCGCCGGCGGCATTGAGCCGTTTGCCGCATTCCCCACAGCGACGCTTGGCGACGCCGTTGACCGCGCCGCAGGACTCGCAAACGACGTAGTCGGCCGCCTCCTTCGCTTCCCGGAGCTTGGTCGCATCGATCAGCACCAGCTCCTGGGAGCCGATGTAGACGCGGTCCATGTGGGCGAGACGCCTGGGGGCATTGATGCGAACGCCGTTGACCGCGACACCGTTGCGGCTGCCCTGGTCTTCGACCACGACAGCATCAGGCCCGACGTGCAGTACGGCGTGCTTGCGAGAGACCAGCCCGTCCGCCAGTGCCAGACTGCACGACGAGCTCCGACCAATGGAAAATTCCCCGAGCGGCATCTCGAGGTTGGTCGACTGATATCGCAATCTGAAGCGTGGCACCCCTACCAGTCACCAGAATAACAGCGAGAGGCTCTCGCCGTCGAATGAAGTGCAGACAGAAGGGCCCCGCCTCCGAGCGAAGGTCGGATCAGAAGCTGGCGATCTCCTCGAGACCGGCAACCGAGCCCAGACCTTTTTCGAGATTCCCCTGGGTCTCGAGGGTCGCGCTCATCAGACCCGAAAGCTCGGCCAGTCGCTTGCGGTATTCGCTGAAGGCATTCTGCCTCTCACCGAGCACGCCGGCGGATTGTTCCGGGTTGGTCAGGATCACGTAGTTGCTGGCGTTTTGCCGCAGATCCTGGCCCAAGTAGAGCTCTTTTTCGAAGGGCTTGCTGCCACGCGTCATCCGAACCTTGAGCTTCCCCGACGCTGCGTCTCCATCGGGCATGTCCACGTACACCAGCCCGCAGCGGAAGCCGCCTTCACCCAGATTCGGCACGCATCCGGTTGGGCTGGTGGTGATCGCGGTCTCGTCCTGCGCCGCCTCGTCGAGCTCTTTGCGGCGCGCCTCCGGCAAGACCCGGCTCGCTACTTTGTCGAACTCGTCGAAGAGCTCTCCGACCTGACGCGCGTACAGGAACAACGCGTTGACCGTCTCTGGGCTGAACTTCGTGTAGTGAAGGCCCGCGAAATCGGCAGCGGTGAAGGGCGTCGGCAGAGCGCGTAGCTGCTCGATCGCCTCGTAGTCCACCGAAGGACCCTCACCGGGACGGACTTTCGCCGCGCCCACCGCGCGGTCGAGAAGGCGCTTCGCTTCGGAGACCTGATCGGCAGCCGCTCTCACGCCTTCGTAGACGGCCTTGCCATCGCGAACCGCCACGTTGTACTCGATGCGCTTGCTCATCACCGTGGTTGCAAGCACGCCGATGAACACGCCGAGCAGGGCGGCGCCTCCACCGCTCATCAGCATGAGCTTGCGGACGCGCCGGCTCTTGCCTTCGTGTGCAGTGGTCACCGCTTCCTCGTCGACGACGATGCGCACTTCTTGTTGCGGTCTCGCCTGAGGGGAGGTGGGCGCGAACGGGCCGGATCTCTTTGCGGCCTGACCACCTACGAAACCCGGCGGCGGAGCAACACCCCCTAGCGCCGGTGGCGGTGGCGCAACGCTTCCCGACTCCAGCTTGCTGGATGACGGCGCGGTGTTTCTTCCGAGTCGCTCGCGTATATCGCGGACTTTCCTGGATTTTTGGGGTTCATCTGACATTTCAGCTCCCTCAAATTTATCCGTGGAAGACCGATCATGTCAAGGCGGGCGCACAGAACGCACCGCTGATAGGCTTCCCCCACCCCTATGATGCCACCCCCGGTCGAAGAGTGCCGCTTTGTGTCATTCGATGGCACTGAAATCTCGTATCAGCGGGTGGGCGAAGGACGCCCAATCCTGCTCTGCAACGGCCTTGGCGGAAGCTGGGAGGCCTGGACCCATCAGATTCAGTATTTCCGGAGTCGATACCAGGTCTTGAGCTGGGATTACCGGGGTCTCTACGGCTCCGAGATTCCCAGCAACCCAAATGCCCTGCGCATTGCGGACCATGCCCAAGACGCGCTTTGCCTACTTCGCGAGGAAAAGGCAGAGCGGGCCGCCATCGTCGGCTGGTCGATGGGCGTCCAGGTCGGGCTCGAGGTGTTTCGCGCTGCGCCCGAGCGGGTCGCCTCGATCGCGATGCTCAACGGCGTGGCCGGCAGGCCTTGGGACTACGTTTTCAACCTGAATCTCATCGGGCGCTTGCTGCCTCCCTTCCTTCGAAGCTTGCGGTCCGCTCCCGGAGCGATCGAAGCGGTCGTCCGTCAAGCGACTCGGCTGCCCGATCCGGGGCAGTGGATCAAACGGGTGGGGCTGGCTGCCGGGACGCTCGATGCCCAGGTCGTGGACGAGCTCGTCGAAAAATTCAGGACTCTCGACATGGACGTCTTCATCCGTCTTCTCGAGAAGATGGGAGAGCACGATGGATGGGATCTGCTTCCCTCGATCGACGTTCCAGTGTTGATCGTCGCGGGCTCCCGTGACGTGTTCACGCCGCGTTCTGCCGCCGAACGCATGGCTCGTCGCACCCGCGGCTCCGAGATCATGATCATCCCGGGGGCAACTCACTATGCCGCGCTCGAGTATCCCGAGATGATCAACCTCCGGCTCGAGAAGTTTCTGAGAGAACGCGGTTACGAGGCGGTATGATCGAGCCTGGTTTGACCGGCTCACGCGAAGCCGCTAGCGATGGGGTTCCATGATCGTCGTGATCGACAACTACGACTCGTTCACTTACAACCTCGTTCAGTATTTGGGCGAGCTCGGTGCACACGTCGTCGTCAAGCGCAACGATGCCGTGACGGTGGATCAGGTTCGCGTGCTCGGACCGAGCGGCATTCTGATCAGCCCCGGCCCTGGACGGCCGGAGGAGGCGGGAGTCAGCTTGGAGCTCGTCGAGCATCTCGGAGCGACGACGCCGATTTTCGGCGTTTGCCTCGGGCATCAGAGCATAGCCCAGCACTTCGGCGCGTCCGTGGTTCGGGCCGAGCGCCTCATGCATGGACGTACCTCGCAAATCCATCACCGCGGTCACGGCGTGTTCGCGAACCTTCCGAGCCCGCTGACCGCCACGCGCTATCACTCGCTGATCGTCGCACGCGACACCATTCCAGAGGAGCTCGAGATCACGGCTTGGACCGATCAAGACGAGGTGATGGGCATCCGGCACAAAGAGCTTCCCATCGAAGGGGTACAGTTCCATCCCGAGTCCTTCCTGACCCAGCACGGGCACGCTCTGATTCGCAACTGGTTGTCGTCCCTGGTGACGGGCAGGGCCGCGTGATTGCCGATGCCATCAAAGAGATCGTGGCCGGCCGCGATCTGTCTTCGGCCGACGTGGAGGCCGCGATGGATGCGATCCTCGATGGCAAAGCGTCGTCTGCCCAAATCGCGGCGTTCGTAGTCGGGCTTCGCATGAAGGGCGAGTCATCGGTGGAAATCGCCGCTGCGGCCCGTTCGCTTCGGCGCCATTGCGAGTCGATTCATCCTGCCGTCGAAGGTCCGCTGTTGGACACGTGTGGCACCGGCGGTGACGGCTTGCACACGTTCAACATTTCGACGGCTGCGGCGATCGTCGCGGCGGCATGCGGAGTGGCGGTTGCCAAGCATGGAAATCGTGCCGTGTCGTCCAAAGCCGGCAGCGCGGACGTCTTGGAAGCGCTCGGAGTGCGAATCGATCTCGCGCCCACGCAAGTCCAGCGTTGCATCGAGGAAGTAGGCATTGGATTCTT
>DATIUW010000018.1:0-10670 GCA_035466435.1 Polyangiales bacterium
GCACAGCGAACGGGCCGGCGCCTAGTCGTAGGTGGACTTGAGGCGGTGGGGGCGACGGGGCGCCCGAGCGCGAGCACGCCCGTCGCGACCCGTCCTCCGGGGACTTGGTCGACGACACGTCGTGCTTACTTACACCCAGACGTCCTCCGCCGCCGCCGTCGTCTCCGTGACCGTGAGCTTGACGTGGTGGCGTCTCTTGCCGCCGTCGAGGGTTCGGTGTCTCGGGACCTCGGCTGCATTCACGTAGAGCACGCCGTCCCTTTCGATCTGAGCTGGGCGCAGCTTCCCGGATTTCGTCTTTCGATGCATGTGACCCGCGACCGCCGCGAGCACGCTGCGACCGTCGTCTCTGGCGTGTCGGATGGCTTCCTCCAGATCGCGGTCACCCCAATCCTCTTCCTTCTTGCGGAAATCGCATCCCCAAATCGAGCTCGCCCTATCTCCGAGCCCCGAAGGTCCGTTGTGTGCCAAGAACAGGATGGGCGCGACGTCGCAGGCGTCGACCAGTGATCGCAGTCGGGCCGCCGAGGCCTGCATGGAATCGATGCCGTAGTGCTCTGCCAAGTATCGAATGCACGCCATGCGCCGACCCCCGATCGAGTGGGGCCGACCGACGACGATGTTGAGCGGCACCCCTCCGAGAGTCATGCGCCGGCGACAGTACGCGACGAGCTCGACGTCGCCCAACGCGCGGTCCAGGCTGCGGCATCGGTTCGCCTGGCCCACGCAGAAAACGTCGCGCAGCCGATGGGCCCGAGGCGTGATCTCCGCCCCTAGCTGAAAGGCATGCAACCCGTCGTGATTGCCCGGTATGCACATCGCCGGCACCCGGAGCTTTCGGAGCGAGCGCGCGACGCGACGGCCCCGTAGCTGCGTGTACCCGGCGAGATCTCCGACGAAGAGCAGCAGGTCGTACCCGCCGCGATTGAAGAAGGCGACGTCCTCGTCGTCCCAGAACAGATGAACATCTCCAATCACGCCAATCGTGGCCGTTTGCGCGATGCCTTCGTTCATGGAACGAAACTTAGCGGACGTCGCACGCCGCGCGAGCTGGAAGAGACGACCCGATGACCGCTCCCCTCATAGAACGCCGAGAGCCCGCCCTGGTGTTGGTCTTCAGCATCCTCTCGCTCGGCCTGTACTTGCCCTTCTGGTATCACGGCATCTATCGAGATCTCGAGACGCTCGACGGCCGCACACCGACCGGTCATGGATTCTGGCTGGACTTCTTGTTCGTCATCCTGACGTTCGCGATTTACGGCATCTGGGTCGATTACCGGATTTCGCTTCAGATCGCGGACATCGAAGAACGGCTTGGCTTCGGGCCCGCACAAGACACGTCGGTCATCGCCGTCATTCTCGACGTCGCTTCCTACGTAACGGCTTTTTTCACCAACTTCGTGACCAGCGCCATCCAGCAAGACCAGCTCAACCGCCTCGTCGAAAAGATGGAGACACGGCTCGTCACCGATGCGGGCGTACCGGCCTGAGTGATGGACCAACGTCCGCTGCTCGCGATTTTCGTTGGTGGCAAGTCGAGCCGCATGGGGACACACAAGGGACTCCTCGTGGCGCCCGGGCGCTCCGAAACGATTGTCGAATCGCTGGTCCGGCTCGGTCGCGAAGCGGGCCTCGACCCGGCGCTGATCGGCGACGCCCGGCCCTACCTCGGCCTCGTCCCCGAGATTGCGCGCATCGACGACGACCCCCCCAACGGTGGCCCGCTTGCAGGTCTGCGGGCTGCCGCGCGACATGCGTTGGGCGCCGGTCGCTCCCACCTGGTCGCGGTCGCCTGCGACATGCCATACGTCACGGTCGAGGCGCTCCGCCAAGCGAGCGAGCACCCGAGCAGCGCAGCGGTGCTCGCTCCTCGCCGAGGGCGGGATGCGCCGTGGGAGCCCATGCTCGCCCGGTATGAGGCAGCCCGCATCGTCGATGTCCTGGACGAAACGATCGTCGCACGGGCGCGCTCGTTTCAGAAACTGTTCGAGACGATCGAGGTCGATCCCTTGCCGCTCAGCCCGGCCGTCGCGCGTGCCCTTCGTGATTGGGACACGCCCGGGGACATCGAACCGTGAGCCCGAAACCCTGCTAGGCTCTGCCCGATGATCGACATCGCAGACGGCCTTCGCGACACCCTTCTGTCGCTCACCCGGATTCCGAGTCCCATCGGGGAGGAAGCGGAGCTCTGCGACCACGTGCAGGATCGACTGGCCAGCAGCATCGGAACGGATGCGATCACCCGATTTCACGACAGCTTGATCGTTCACGCTGCGACGCGAGACGATGCTCCACACATCGCCTTGGTCGGGCATCTCGACACCGTGCGCACCAAGCACGACGGCCCGCCTCGCGTCGAGGGCAACCGTCTGTACGGCGCCGGCGCGGCGGACATGAAATCCGGGCTCGCCATCATGATCGAGCTCGTGGAGCGTCTCGACCTCGCGGCGCTTCCCTGCGCGTTGACTCTGATCTTCTACGAGCGAGAGGAGCGCCCCTTCGAGGAGAATCGGCTCGGCCCCATCCTCGACACGCATCCCGCGCTGCACGAGCTGGACCTCGCGATCTGCCTCGAGCCGAGCGACAATCAATTGCAGCTCGGCGCCATGGGCTCGGTCCATGCGACCGTCACCTTCGTCGGACGCACGGCGCACAGCGCCCGTCCGTGGCAAGGCGACAACGCGCTCTACAAGGCGGCCCGCTTCCTTCGTTTGCTCGAGGAACGGGAGCCCCACGACGTGGAGCTCGAAGGGCACGTCTTTCGCGAGGTAATCACGCCGACGGTCATCCACGGGGGCGGTCCCCGAAACGTCGTCCCGGACGAAACCGACCTCAACGTGAACTATCGTTTCGCTCCCGGACGCACGCCCGAAGAGGCCTTTTCGGAGCTCCGAGATCTCGCCGGGCCCGAGTGCCGAATTCAGGCGACCGATTTGTCACCCGCGGGGCGGCCACACGCCGCCGATCCCTACGTTCAGCACTTGATGACTTGTGGCGTCAACGGCGTCCGGAGCAAGCAGGCCTGGACGGACGTCGCCCGCTTCGATGCCATCGGCGTCCCAGGCGTGAATCTCGGTCCCGGAACGGCAGCGCAAGCACATCAGCCCAACGAGTATACCGACCTCGATCAGCTCATCGTCGGCTACCGCATCTTCGAGCGCTTCTTCACGAGAAAAGAAAACAGCCCGTTCTACCGAAGCCGATGAGCCTCGGAGCTACTGTTTCTTACACTCGCCGAAGGCCTTGAACGCTCGAGCCGGCGAGTTGTTTCGGATGATCACCTCGCCCTCGCCGTTCGGACCCACGGTCAAACGCTGACGCGGCGTGGGATCGACGTCGGTCCACACCTCGCACTCCAACGTGATGTCGCAGCGGTTGCTGACGATCACGATGTGCTTGTAGGCGAGCGCGCCGTAGCGAGCCTCGCCTCGAACCATGTAGCAGTTCTTGACGTCGGTCCCGCCGTCCGCTTCTGCGGCGGTCGGAATGGTCACCGAGAGCACCCAGAGTGCAAATGCGATTCTGCCGATGGCTTTCATGATCCAACCTTGTCAGGGAACGGAGACGCCCGGCAAGTTCTCGCTATTCACCGGCCGGTCACTCCAGGGTCTTGATCTTCAGGTCGAGGAGCTGTTCGGCGTCGACCCGGGACGGCGCTCCGGTCATCAGGTCGTTGGCGCGTTGGGTCTTCGGAAACGCGATTACGTCCCGAATCGACTCGGTTTCCGCGGCCAACATGGCGATTCGGTCCATCCCGAAGGCAATGCCCCCGTGAGGGGGTGCGCCGTAGGTCAGCGCATCGAGCAAAAAGCCGAACTTTTCGCGGGCTTCCTCGTCGCTCAGCCCCACCACCTCGAACACCTTCTTCTGGACCTCGGGGTCGTGGAGACGGATGGACCCGCCCGCGATCTCGAACCCGTTGAGAACGAGGTCGTAGCGGTAGCAAAGCACGTTGCCGGGATCGGTTTCCAAGAGCTCGATGCACTCGTCGTGGGGACGAGTGAAGATGTGGTGCGCCGCTTCCCAGCGACGCTTTTCCTCGTTGCGCTCGAACAACGGCGGATCGACGACCCACAAGAAGTTCCACTCACCGCCGCTGCCCGTCTCGGGGATGAGGCCGAGCTTGCGCGCGATGTGCAGCCGAAGATTGGCCATCACGGTATGCACCTTCTGCGTGGGGCCGAACTGAAACAGAATGAGGTCGCCGTCCTTGGCGCCCACCGCCTCGTTCACCGCCTCTCGGAACTGCGCCGTCACCATCTTGGCGAGCGGGCTTTGCAGCCAGTTGCCGCCTTCGTCGACCTTCGCGCGCGCGAGACCCTTGGCGCCCATTTGGTGGACGTATTTTTCGAGCGCATCGAGATCCTTGCGGGAAAACCCGTGGCCTGCGGGCACCACCATCGCCTTGACGATCTCGGTCGGCAGATCCCGACGGTAGACTCCCTCTCGAAACTTCGCGGCGATCGGCTCGAGCATTCCGATTCCACCGCCTCCGTGCTCGACGGTGAGGTCGGTGAGGTCGACGTGCTCCATGGAAAAGCGCATGTCCGGCTTGTCGTTGCCGAATCGCTCCATCGACTCGGCAAAGCCGAGCCGAGGAAACTCGCCGCTTGGATAGAGCTCCCGGAGGTCCACCCCGAGCACCTCCTTCCAGAGCCGGAACACCAGGCCTTCGAGCACCTCGAACAGGTCGTCCTGGTTGATGAACGACATCTCGATGTCGATCTGGGTGAACTCGGGCTGCCGATCGATGCGGAGGTCTTCGTCGCGAAAGCAGCGAACGATTTGGAAATACTTGTCGTATCCCGCGCACATCAAAAGCTGCTTGTAGAGCTGTGGGCTTTCCGCGAGCGCGTAGAAGTGCCCACCGTAGAGGCGCGATGGCACCAAGAAATTGCGCGCGCCGCCCGGGGTGTAGCGGACCATGAAGGGCGTCTCGATCTCGAGGAAACCCTGCTCGCTCATGTAGTTTCGCGTCTCGTGGTTGAGCTTGCTCCGCATCCTGAGGTTCTTCTGGAGCCCAGGTCGGCGAAGATCGAGATAGCGATACTCGAGCCGCTTGTCCTCACCCGTGGTGATGCTGTCTTCGATCTCGAAAGGCGGTGTTTCGGACTTGTTGAAGACCGTAGCCTCGAACGCGATGACCTCGATGGCGCCTGTGGCGAGACGCGGGTTGCGAAGGCTCGTTCCGTCGTCCTTCGTGCCCCGGTCGCGAACCTTGCCGCGCACGCCGAGAACCCACTCCGAGCGCGCCTTGTCGGCCGTTCGGAACGCGGCCTCGTCGGTGGTCTCGGGATCGAACACTACCTGGGTGAGCCCGTCGCGGTCCCGCAAGTCGATGAAGATGCAGCCGCCGTGATCACGTCGGTTCTGAACCCACCCGAAGAGCACCGTCTCCTGGTCGATGTTCTCTTCCCTCAGTTCACCACAAGAATGCGTACGCTTGAGCTCGTCGATGAAACGGGCCACTTCAGGCCTCCTTCAGCCCGGTTTTCGGGCGGTGCGGGAAGGTAGCCGCCACGCTTGCGGCGTCAAGTGCGCATCGGCTCGCCCGCACGAACGGTTGCGCTCGACCATTCCGCCGTAGACAATGGCCCCGGGGGAGACGCTCCGTCGATCGAGTGAGGGTGAGGATGGCTTCCGAAGAGATCGAATGCCACGTGTGCGGCGCTGGGAATCCGAAGGGGACCGAGCGCTGCCGCTCCTGCGGAGCGCGCCTGTCGGAGCTCGCCACTGAGCTCACCGAAGAGGAGCTCCGCGCACGCCGGCATCAGCCGGACGCATTCGAGCCTCGCTGGGTATTCATCTCCTTCGGCCTATTCTTGATACTCGCGGCTCTCGCGCTGGCGCTCCTTCCGTTGATCATCCCGATCTACGACCCCCAAGGGTTTGCCGGCATCGTCATCACCATCGTCCTGTGGTTCGTCGGCGCCGCAGCGATCAACTACGTTTCGCCCGGCAAGAACTTCCTCGAGCCTCCCGTTGGTGGCTTATTAGCCGCCATTCCGACGATGTTTTTCTTGTCGAGCATTGCCGACGTCTACCAGCTTTCGACCGGCGCCTACGTGCTCGGCGCGCTGATGGCGACGATGATGGCCCTCATGGGGGCGTTCGTCGGCAATCTACTCGGAGACGATCGCCCGACCTCTCGGCGGCCGACGGCCAAGCGCAAATCGCAACGGCCCCAAGCAGGATAGCTTTCAGAAGCGAAGGCGAATCCCGAACCCCGGGATCAGCACGAATCCGCCCCGGTCGAGGGAAGCGCCTGCGTGATCGATGAACCAATGCTCGTACGCGCCGGTGAGCTCGATGAGCGCATGGATGCGGCTTATGCCGAGCGCCATTCCGATCAACGGTCCCGCTCTCACGCCTCCCCCGCTCGCTCTCTGTTCGGAGCCCATGATTTGAAAGTCGCCGAACACGTACTCGCCGCTGACGCGAGCGCCGACCCAAATTTCGTAGATTCCCCCTATTTCGACGCCATAGACGAAGGGAACCTCGAAGCCGACGCGGCCCCCGCGTCCGGATTGTTCGCGGTCCGGAATCCAGCCTCCGTACGGCGCGAGACCGACGATCAAGCTCGAGCGTGCCGTTCCTTCATCGAGCAGGTGCTCGTAGCGGGCCTCGGCTCGTACCGTCGTGCCGGAAACCATGAGGCCCAAGTCCCAGGCGCGCGCGATTCCATAGCGCGCGTACACCATCGGCACGACGCCTCCCGCGTCGGCCGCGTAGCGATACTCCGACTGCCCAGGATCGACGACGGCGGGATCCTTCAAATCCCCGAGTGGAACTCGAGCGGCACCGCCGAGCGCGAAGTCCGTTCGGCCTGCAGGCGTCGTCGAGCCCCCGCTCATGGCGGGCACCGCGGTGGCGCAGCCTCCGAGGGCCGCGAGCGACGCGATCACCAAAGCGAGCTCGGACCACCTCACAGAAGTGTTCGTAGCTTAACTTTCGGTCTTCTGGGATCTTTTGCGTCCGGCGGCGCATCTCGGCCGCCCGGCGCGTCGATGAAGTCGGCCATGAGGTCGTAATCCGCTGCGTCGGTGACCAACACACGTCGAATCTCTCCGGCCTGGGCAGTTCCATTGGCCAGATACACGCTGCCGTCGACCTCCGGCGCTTGGCCCCACCATCGCCCCTGCAGAAGCCAATCGCTCTCGTCGCTCACGCCCTCCACGAGCACGTCGAGCTCGGTGCCGATCCGGAGCTGTAAGCGCTCGCGGCTGATAGGACGCTGGATGCTCATCAGCTCGTCCCGCCTCGATTCGGCGGTCGATTGCTCGACCCGGCCTTCCATCTCGGCGCTCCGCGTACCCTCCTCGGGCGAATACAGAAAGACGCCCACGTGATCGAACTCGGCCCACTCGACGAAGCGACGAAGCTCCTCGAAATCTGCGTCCGTTTCGCCGGGGTGACCCACGATGAAGGTCGTGCGGAATACGAGATCGGGAATCGCGCGCCGCAGCCGCTCGACGATCTTGTACATTCGTTCGCCGCCATGTCCGCGCCGCATCGCGCGGAGCATCGCGTCCGAAGCGTGCTGAAGCGGCATGTCGACGTATGGAAGCACCTTGTCGTGCTGCGACAAAACCTCGATCAGCGAATCGGTGAGCGTCTCGGGGTACAGATAATGGGCGCGCACCCAGCGAATGCCGTCGACGTCCCCCAACGCGGCGAGCAGCTCGGCGAGCGACTCTCGCTGGGGCAAATCGCGGCCATAAGCGATCGTGTCCTGGCTGATCAAGTTGAGCTCGACTACGCCGGCCGCCGCGAGCAGCTCGGCTTCGCGCACCAAATCCTCGATCGGGCGGGAACGTTGCTTGCCACGGAACGACGGAATCGCGCAGAAGCTACACTCCCGGTTGCAGCCTTCGGCGATCTTCACGTAGGCCCGGTGCCAGTGTCCGGACAACATGCGCGGGTCGTCCGCGCGCATCGTATACGCGGCGGGGTTGCCCACGAGCATCCGTTCCTTCGTGCCGACCAGAACCTGGCGGAGCTTGAGCATGTCGCTCGAGCCAAGGAAGTGATCGACCTCGGGGAGCTCGCTGGCGAGCTCCTCGGGGTAACGCTGAGACAGGCATCCTGCGACCACCAGCTTCTTGCAAACGCCGGTCGCCTTGAGGTCGCCCATCTCCAAGATCGTTTGAATGGACTCTTCTTTGGCCGGCCCGATGAAGCCGCACGTATTGACGACGATGACCTCCGCGTGTGCAGGATCGTCTACGATCCGCAGGCCGGACCGGTCGCTCACGCCGAGCATGACCTCGGTGTCGACGCGATTCTTCGCGCAGCCTAGCGACACGAAGTGAATCGTCCGGGGTTCCGCCATCACGCATGATTACTGGGAAATTCGCGACTTAGCCACCCGGACGCCCCACCCGGGCGGCTCACCGCCCCGCTCGATTTGCCTCGTCAGCAGATTGCCGTATAAGGGGCGCCTCGCGCGAGCCGGGAAAAGCCCAGGGATTTCGCGCCAGGAGCCTAAGGAACATGTCTCGATACACAGGACCACGGGTAAAGCGCATGCGAGCTCTGGGCATCGATCTGCCCGGTCTTTCGCGCAAGAGCATGTGGGATCGCCCGTACCCGCCCGGCGTCCACGGGCCGAAGTCGGCCCGGCGCCGCAAGATGAGCGACTTCAAAAAGCAGCTTCTCGAGAAGCAGAAGCTGCGTTTCAACTACGGTCTCAACGAAGGCCAGTTCATGCGTCTCTACCGCGAAGCGGTACACAGCAAGGAGCCGTCCGGCGACAAGCTCCTCGAGCTTCTCGAGCGCCGACTCGACAATACCGTCTTTCGCGCTGGATTCGCCCCGACCATCCCCGCGGCGCGTCAGCTCGTCTGTCACGGACACTTCTTGGTGAACGGCCGGCGGCTCGACATTCCGTCGTACCGGGTCCGCGAGGGCGACGTGATCAGCCTCCGCGAGCGCAGTCAGAGCTTGGTCGCAGTCGATGCATCGCTCGAGGACGTCCGTCTCGCGCGCCCGGACTGGATCGAATTCGACGAGACCAAGAAGACGGCGACGATCAAGAGCCTTCCCAAAGTGGACTCCGTGCCCTTCCCGCTCGAGATCGACCTGGTCATCGAGTACTACTCGAAGCGCCTGTAGCCCACCACGCGTGCGGATCGACGTCGTCATCCCAGCACTCGACGAGGAGCTGGCGCTTCCGCGCGTGCTTCGGGATATCCCCCGGCCTCTCGTCCGAAGGGTCGTCGTGGCCGACAACGGCTCGACGGATGCCACCGCGGAGGTTGCCCGGGCTCATGGGGCGGAAGTCGTGCTCGAGCCGGAGCGCGGCTATGGAGCCGCGTGTCTGCGCGCGCTCGCGCATCTTGCCGGCGATCCGCCCGATGTCGTCGTGTTTTTGGATGGCGATTACAGCGACCATCCTGCCGAGCTCCCCCTGCTGGTGGATCCGATCTCGTCGGGTGAAGCGGACCTCGTGATCGGTTCGCGGGCCAGAGGGCGTCGCGAGCGCGGGGCGCTCAGCCCGCAGCAACGCGTGGGAAACGCGATCGCCTGCCACGCGCTACGGACTCTGTACGGAGCTCGCTACACGGACCTCGGTCCTTTCCGCGCCATTCGGTGGGAGACGCTTCAGGCCTTGGAAATGAGAGATCGCAACTTCGGTTGGACCGTCGAGATGCAGATCAAGGCGGCTCGACGCGCAGTGAGAGCGATCGAGGTGCCGGTTTCGTACCGGGCCCGAATCGGCGTGTCCAAGGTCAGCGGCACCATTCGCGGCTCGGTGAGCGCGGGCGTCAAGATCCTCTGGCTGCTAGGGCGATACGCATGGAGCTAGCCCAGCTCGCCGTATTCATTCGCTCGGATTCCGCGGGGGGCGTCAAGACTCGGCTTGCGAGCCTGCTCGGGACCGAGGGAGCTTCCGACCTGTATGACGCCTTCGTCGAGGATGCGCTCGCCTTGTGTGCGCGGGTACGTGCAGTGGGCCGGGTCGACATCGCGCTGTGGACCACGGGCGCTCCGACCGAAGCGATCGAACGCTGGGCTCACGATCACGATGCCGAGATACGTCGTCAACCGGAAGGCGACCTAGGTGAGAGGCTCTCGTCGGCCTTCGACCAGTCTCTAGCGCGTTACGAGCGCGTCGTGATCATGGGAAGTGACATACCGACGCTACCGCTTTCGCTGATCGTCGCGGCGTTCGACGTTCTCGAACGGCCCGGCATCGTGCTCGGGCCCGCCAATGACGGCGGCTACTACGCAATCGGCGCTTCGCACGGCATCCGGCCGCGCTTCGGTGGTGTTCGTTGGTCGACCTCCCATGCGCTCGAGGACACCCTTCGTGCCAACGCATCAGAGCGTATCGCGATCCTTTCTCCTTGGTACGACGTGGACGATGCATCCGACCTCGCCATCCTACGCGCACATTTGTCCGCGAATCCCGCTGCCGCACCATCGACGGCGCGATGCCTCGACCAGCTCTTCGGCTCTCAGAGATAGGGTTGCATGAGCCGCGCGGTTCCATCGCGGAGCTGCTGAAACGGGCTCCGCCGATCCAGCTCTTCGAGCGTCAACACGCGCGCGTCCTTCATCTTTTCTCGCGCTTGATCCAAGAGCCCCCGTCCGAGCGCCTCATCATAGCATTCGAGATTGAACTCGAAGTTCAACCGCAAGCTCCGAGGATCCCAGTTCGCCGACCC
>DATIUW010000019.1:0-3434 GCA_035466435.1 Polyangiales bacterium
CCGTTCGGATAGAGACGCAAATGAGAGGAGAGGGCGACGCAGCGTTCTTGAAGAAGGTCCGCGTGTAGCTGAGCGTGCGGCGTGCGGAGTAGGCGAACTCCAGTGGAGGCAACGCGCGAACTTCGACGCCGAGAGGCGCACAAGCCGGATCGAGCAGCGAAAGCGCCTGCCCGTAGCTGTAGACGACCACGCGGTGGCGCTCGCAAAGCTGCTCGATGAGCGCCAACGCCCGAGACGCGTGCCCTCGGCCTTCACCCGCTACCCCGTAATAGACGGTCCTCGACGTCATCACTCCCCCTACGACCGACTTTGGGGGACGAGCGCGGTCGATCGGGTTGAGCTGGCGTTACAAGGAGGTGGAAGCGATCACAGTTCGGTGACAACCGAGGATCAATCCTCGGTCAGGTCGCTTCGAAGTGCTTCGCGCTGGCTCTCGGACAGCTCGGTTTCGCTCTCGGCTCCGGGCATCTCGATGCCGATCGCCGTGGGGGCTTCGTCGCCGAATTGAAACGTGAGGTACTGCACGGACGAAAGGCGTCCCTCGCCGACCTGGCGTGGATCCCAAGTCGGTCTCACCACGCTTCCGCCGGGCATCTTGGCGTAGATCGACTCGTTCAGACCCATCCATGCTCGCAGCTTCTCGTCGCGCTCGGCTTCGTCGTCGATTCCGATGAGCAACGTGCAGCCCAAGGTCCCCTTCGGATGAATCAGCTCGTTGTAGGTGTCGAGCTCGTGCTGGATGTCGTCTTCCTTCACGATCTGCTCGGTACGCATCATCTCTTGAATCTGGTAGCGGATGGTTTCGCGGTTCTCGAATAGAAAGGTGAAGTACTCACCGACCAGGATCCTCCGCACCGATTTCGCGCGAAGCGCGGCCGCTCGGATTTCGTCCCGTTGCTCTCCGTACGTGACGTAGTCCAGTAGATCCGAACGTTCGACGGGTTTCATTTCGAACCTCCTTCAGAAGAGCCGTCCTCGGGAAGCGCTTTGGGCGCCGCGAAGCCGTCCTCTCGATACGCGCGCGCCAGAACCGACATGGGATGCATCGGCTTCACTCCTGCGTGCTGCTGGAACTGAATGGCTGCCAGAGGGCAGTCGGTAGCCCAGATTTCCGCGTCCGCCTCTTTCATTTCGTCGAACGCCTTTTGCCCGACGCGAATGGAGTACTCGAAGCCCTCCACGGTCATCGCGTGCGTGCCGTCGTGCCCGCAGCACTCCATGACGGTCGACGGGACCACGCCCGGAATCTTGCGAATCAGGTCGCGCCCCTTGAATCCGACGCCCTGGGTGCGCAAATGACACGGCGCATGGTAGGCAACCCGGTCTCCGGGCGAGCTCTTGAAGTCCGTGTTGAAGCGCGGTTCCTTGCGTATGCTCCACAGGAACTCGCTCGGATCCGCCACGGCTTCGGCGAGCTTTTTTGCGCGCTCGCGGTCGTCTCCTTCGAGCAGCTCGGGGTATTCCCGGCGGAGCATCATCGAGCACGTCGGGTTGAGGACGAGCACTTTGGCCCCGGCTTCGACGTGCGGCATCAGCCGGTCGAGATTGACGTGGGCCTTCTTTCTCAAGAGCTCGAGGTTGCCGCTCTCCCAAGCGGGCATGCCACAGCACTCGAGCCCCTTTTCGCACCGGAAGTCGACGTCGTTCTTTTCGAGCACTTCGACCGTGTCCATGCCGATCTGCGGATCATTGCCCTGCACGTAGCAGGTCTGAAAGATCACCGCTTCGCCGCCGACTCCGTCTTTCATCAAGCCCGCGCCCTCGGCCCATGCCTCGAAGGTCGTCTGTGCGAAGTCGGGGAGCAGCTTTCTCCGGTCGATGCCCACGAGCTTTTCCATGAACCACCGATGTATTCCGACACGGTTCATCACGTTGGCCAGTCCCAAGCTCGCGCGGGCCATGGTGCTTGCTCGATCGGGGTCTTCGAGGAGCTTCAGGCGCAGCTTGTGCGGGTGCTCGCGCTTCCGATGCCGAATGGCGTCGTAACGATGCACCAGCTTCGGAAAGTCGAGCTGGAACTCGTGCCCGTCGCGGGGCGTGTAAGGACACTGCACCTCGCAGAGCTTGCATTGAAAGCAGGCGTCCATGACGCGCTGCTTGTCGAGGGGAGTGAGCTTTGCGACGTCCCCATCGTACTTTTCGTCGATTGCCCCGAAGAGGATCGGGAACGAGTCGCAGTACTTGAAGCACATGCGACACCCGTGGCAGACCTCGAAGACGCGCTCGACCTCTTTGTCGAGCGCGTCCTCGTCCCAATACTTCGCTTCACTCGGGTCGTAGCTCAACCCGTCGGTCGGCAAGTAGGAGATCTGCTTTTTGGCTTCGGCCACGCGGTGCAAATCCCGCGCTCAGGAGAGGTCGTCGAGAAGCGACTGGAACCGGCCCGCATGCGACTTCTCGGCCTTGGCCAAGGTCTCGAACCAGTCGGCGATTTCGTCGAAGCCTTCTTCGCGTGCGGTCTTGGCAAACCCGGGATACATGTCGGTGTACTCGTGCGTCTCGCCGGCCACCGCTGCGGCCAGGTTGAGCGCCGTGTCCCCAATCGGCTTGTCCGTCGCCGGATCCCCGACCTTCTTCAAGTAGTCGAGATGTCCGTGCGCGTGGCCAGTTTCGCCTTCAGCCGTCTCGCGGAAGTTGCCCGCAACCTCCGGGTAGCCCTCGACATCTGCGATCTTGGCGAAGTAGAGGTAGCGACGGTTGGCCTGGGACTCTCCGGCGAACGCGGCTTTGAGGTTTTCGTGGGTCTTGCTGCCCTTGAGCTCGGTCATGGCTTCATTTCCTCCAATGTGGTGCTTGCTGAGAACATCGAGCCGCCGATGCCGCTGTCCACTACGAATGCGCGCTCGGCGGTGCTACTTTCCTTCGGTGGTGAAGGCTAGCTCGACTCCGCTCGATGTGCTCGCCCGAGATCGCGCCGAGGCCGTGATCTCGCCGAGCCTCCGCGAAGTCTGGCGCGCCTACGAAGGCGAGCGCGCCTCGCGCCGGTCCCCATTTTCCGCCGCGATCCAGGTGGCTTCCCGCGTCGACCGGCTCGGCTTTGCCTTCGCAGTCGGCTATCCGGCGGCGTTGGAGCACATGATCGGCCCTGTCGAGCTCCCATGTGCCTTGTGCGTCACCGAGGCCGGCGGCAACAGCCCGCGGGCGATCGCGACGACACTCGAGCCCACCGACCGCGGCTATCGTCTGCGAGGCGCGAAGAGCTTCGTCACGCTGGGCACCTTGGCCAAGACACTCTTCATCGCGTGCCGGACAGGCGAAAGGCCGGATGGCCTGCCCGATCTCGCATTGGTCCGAGTTCCTGCCGACCGCGCTGGCGTCTCGTTGCACGAGCTTCCCACAACGCCGTTTGCTCCCGAGGTCCCACACGCACGAGTCGACCTCCAAGATGTCGAGGTGACACCGATCGAGCGGCTTCCAGGGGATGGCTATCTCGA
>DATIUW010000020.1:0-10144 GCA_035466435.1 Polyangiales bacterium
GTCACGAACATCGGCGTGCTTCGGCGCATGTTGCCGACGCTCATGCCGTCGCGAAACGATTCGATCGTCTATTACGAGCAACAGCTCGACCTCACTCGGACTCTTCCTTGGCTCGAAGCGCGACAGCCGAGCATCACGCTCTACGAGCTCGTCATCGCCGCTCTGGTGCGGGTGTGGTCGGAACGGCCGCAGCTCAATCGGTTCACGGCAGGCGGTAAGCTCTACCAGCGCAACGAGATCGCATTTACGATTTCCGTCAAGAAGTCACTCGACGAGAACGCGCCGCTCACGTCGATCAAAGCCGTGTTCGATCCAAACGACACCATCGAAGACACGTGCAAGAGAGTCGAGGCGCTCATCGAAAAGGGTAAGGATCGAGAGCGCGAAACCGAGTCCGAAAAGGAAATGCGCGTCGTGACCAAGCTTCCCGTCGGGATCATGCGCTGGCTCGTCCGGCTGCAGCGTTTCTTCGACTGGTTCGGTCTTCTGCCGAGGTTCATGACCCGCAACGACCCACTCTATGCGAGCGCATACGTGGTGAATCTAGGAAGCGTGGGACTCGACGCCGCGTACCATCACCTGTACGAGTATGGAAACATCCCTTTCTTCATCGTGATCGGCCGCGTGAAGAAGGCCCCGGTGGTCGACGACGACGGACAGCTCCTCGTTCACGACGTGGTGCACATCCGCTACAGCTTCGACGAGCGAATTACCGATGGGTTCTACACTTCGACCGCTCTCGAGCGTTTTCGCCAATACGTCGAAAACCCCGCGCTCCTGGAGGCGGCGGGCTCTCGATGATGGCGCGATGAAATGGTGACTCGTTGGTGCTAAAGTCGAATGGCTATGTGGGAGTGGCTGCGTGACATCTACACAGAGCCGCTGTTTTGGTGGTTTCCCGTCGCCGGTAGCGTAATCGGCGTCGTCTCCTTTCTACTTTTCGCGGTGCCGTTCACGCTTCTCGCCTGGAAGCAGCCCGCCTGGGCGGAGCCCTATCGGATCCAGGCCCGAAAAACGGGACGGCGTTCGGTCGTGGGTCCGGCGTTCTGGCACGTCGCTCGCAACAACGCGATCATGGCGGTGGTTACGCTGGCGGCTTGGCCCATGCTCCGTCTTTCGAACGTCCACATCGGCCCCTTGCCTGCGTGGTGGGTCATCGTGCTGCAGTTGCTGTTCTTTCTGGTGCTCGATGACTTCCTCTTCTACTGGATGCACCGCACGCTTCATGAGAGCAAATGGCTCTTCAAGAAGGTGCACTCGACTCATCACCGCATCATGACGCCTTGGGCGATCACGGGGCACTACACGCATCCGGTGGAGTACGTGCTGACAGGCACGGTCATGCTCATCGGCCCGCTACTCGTGGGCGCGCACGTGGTGACGCTCTACATTTGGATCTCGATCCGGCAGTGGGAGGCCGCCGAGGGACACTCCGGTTACGACTTTCCGTGGAGCCCCACGCATCTCATCCCCTTTAGCGACGGCCCCACACACCACGACTTTCACCACGCCAAGGTCAAGGGAAACTACGCCGGCTTCTTCCCCTGGACCGACGCCATCTTCGGCACCCTCTCCGCCGGCTACCCAGAGCATCTGGCCAGCCGAAGGAGGAGCCGAAAGAGGGACACCCAGCCCCTCTAGAACCACGCCAATCCCAACGCCTCAGTGTGTGGTGTTCCCCTCTTTGCGTTTTTTGAGGTCTAGGGCGGCTCTGATGCCTTTTTCGCGGATGACGCGGAGCTTGAGGCCAGTCTCGGTGAGCTTGAAGAAGCGCTTGCCGTACTTGCGAAGGAGGCGCTGGTCGATGTCGAATCCGAGCCCCGGCTTTCGAAACGGCTGCAGCAGGCCGTTCTCGTCGGGCAAGACCGGATCGATGATGCCTTCGCGAAACTTCGGGATCCAGGACGGCTCTTCGAGCGGATACTCGAGCGGGTGGCTGCTTTTGGTGTCAGCCAGGGCCATGTTCCAGTTCACGTAGAAGCCAATGCCGTTGGTCCACGTATGAGGCGAAAAGATCCGATCGTGCGCATGACACGCGTCGATCACCTTCTTCACCTGCGCCATCCCACCAGCGAAGCAGGCGTCGGGCTGATAGATGTCGAGACAGTCTTTTTCGAACATGATCTTGATCTCGTCCCAGCCATGATTCAGTTCGGCTCCGGCGATCTTGACTCTCGACGTCTTCTTGAGCGCCGCCAAGCCATCGTAGTCGTGCCAATCGAGCGGTTCCTCGAGCCAGGAAATCCCGTTTTCGTGACAGGCAGCGGCAAATTCGGTCGCGCGCTTCAAGTCCCACGCCGGGATTCGATCCACGATCGACACCAACCACCCCTGATTTGCATCGACCCCGAGCGCTAGTTCGTCACCGACGCCCTTGCGTATCACCTCGATCTGCCGAATGTCCTCGGTCAGCTCAGGGCTCTTCACGCGGAGCTTGGCCGTGCGAAACCCGCGTTCCATCATCCGGAGCAGCTCGTCGACCCGCTGCTCGGGCGGGTGAACCTCGCCCGTCGAGAGGTACACGGGAAGCGCTCGCGCCCTCCCCCCCAGCAACTCGTAGGCGGGCTTTCCCTGTGCCTTGCCCATGATGTCCCAGCAGGCCGCTTCGATCCAGAAGTTGCGCCAGCCGAGAAACCCAGCCTGTTTGATCAGATCCTGCACGCGATCGATGTCGGTTGGATCCGTTCCGAGCAGGTACGGTCCGAGCAAGTCGCCCAAGCCCTGGCGCTCTTTGCCCATCGACTGCCCCGCTGCATAGCCTTCGATGCCGTCGTCGGTGACCAGCTTGGCGAGCGTGAAGCGATTGTGCGTCTGTGGATAACCCGGAATCCACGACGGCCAGAAGGTCTCCCGAAGCGGAACGGAGACGTGGTACAGCTCGATCGAAGTGATTCTCATGGTAGCGAGGTCCTCGCTCAGGGGTGCGACGGGATTTCCGGCGTGTCGATCTTGGCGATGGCCGCATCGATGTCTTGCTGGCTGAGCTCGTGGCGTTCGAGCTTCCCCGAGAAGTACGCTTCGTACGCGGACATGTCGAAGTGGCCGTGTCCGCACAAGTTGAAGAGGATCACGCGTTTGCTTCCCTCTTCTTTGGCGCGCTTGGCTTCGCGAATCGCCGAGGCCACCGCGTGGTTGGCCTCGGGGGCCGGAATGATGCCTTCGCTCCGCGCGAACAAGACGCCGGCTTCGAAGCTCTCGATTTGATCGACCGCTTCGGCCTCGATCAAGTCGTCGTGAAGCAACTGGCTCACCAGGACGCCCGCTCCGTGGTATCGAAGACCGCCGGCGTGAATGCGCGCGGGCACGAAGTTGTGGCCCAACGTGTACATCGGAAGCAGGGGTGTCATCCCCACCGTATCTCCGAAGTCGTAGCGAAACACGCCACGGGTGAGCTTGGGGCACGAGGTCGGCTCGCTCGCCACACAACGAATGCTCTGACCCTCCACGAAGTTCATCCGAAGGAACGGAAAGCTCAGCCCCGCGAAATTCGATCCACCTCCGAACGGCGCAATCACGACATCGGGCAGCTCACCTGCCTTTTCCATCTGTTTGATCGCCTCTTGACCGACGATGGTCTGGTGCATGAGCACGTGATTGAGCACGCTGCCGAGCGAATACTTCGTGTCCGGATCGGTGGCGGCACGCTCGACGGCTTCGGAGATCGCGATACCGAGGCTGCCAGGCGATTCGGGATCCTCGGCGAGTATCTTTCGACCTGCTTCGGTCCTGTCACTCGGCGACGGGATGACCTCGGCACCCCACGTGTTCATCATCAGCTTTCGGTAGGGCTTTTGGTCGTAGCTGATGCGCACCATGTACACTTCGCAACCGACCCCGAAATGCTGGCATGCGAAGCTCAAAGCGCTGCCCCATTGACCGGCGCCGGTTTCGGTGGTGATGCGCTTGACCCCTTCTTCTTTGTTGTAGAAAGCCTGCGCGACCGCGGTGTTCGGCTTGTGAGAGCCGGCCGGGCTCACGCCCTCGTACTTGTAGTAAATGTGCGCAGGCGTATCGAGCGCCTTCTCGAGCGCATGGGCACGATACAACGGAGTCGGACGCCACAGCGTGTAGATCTCTCTCACTTCCTCTGGAATCGGAATCCAACGCTCGGCGCTGACCTCCTGCTCGATCAACGCCATCGGAAAGAGAGGAGCGAGCGCTTCGGGTCCGATCGGCTCCTGCGTTGCCGGATTGAGCGGCGGCAACGGCTTGTTCGGCATGTCCGCGACGATGTTGTACCAGCGCTCGGGAATTTCGTTCTCTTCGAGAGTGATCTTGGTTTGCTTCATGGCGTCGGGGAGCCTACCAGCGCTTTGCGTCGTAGACGACCCCTACCGCGACCGAAAGGTGCCCCTTCTGCATGACGTCTTCCGTCCCCCCCGAGCTGCGCCGATCCCTTGGCTTTTGGGCCCTCGTCTTCTACGGCGTGGGCGACATCCTGGGGGCCGGAATCTACGCTCTGGTGGGCAAGGTCGCGGGCGTGGCGGGGCCTGCAAGCTGGGCGGCCTTCGCCGTCGCCTTGTTCGTCGCGGGGCTCACGGCCCTGACCTACGCCGAGCTCGGCGGACGCTTCCCGCGAAGCGCGGGGGAGTCGTTTTTCGTCGCCCAGGCGTTCGGGCGCCCAGGCTGGGCTCTGCTCGTAGGCTGGGTCGTCCTTTGCTCTGGGGTGCTTTCGCTCGCGACCGTCTCGGTGGCCTTCGGAGGCTACATGACCGGGTTCTTTCCTGGGCTTCCACCGCAAGCAGCGGTCGTCGGCATCCTGTTCCTGCTCGCCGCAATCAACTTTCGCGGCATGCGTGAGTCGTCGGCAACCAACATCGTCGCCACGATGGTCGAGCTCACGGGGTTGCTGATCGTCATCGTCGCCGGCGCGCTTTTTTTGGGCGAAACCCCGGACAAGAGCCTGGCGCACACGCTCGAGGCCAGCATGGAGGTCGATTGGACCCGAATCGCGCGAGGCGCCGCGCTCGGTTTCTTTGCATTCATCGGCTTCGAGGACATGGTCAACGTCGCCGAGGAGGTGAAAGACCCCGAGCGCAACATGCCGCGCGCCATCCTCAGTGCGCTCGTCGTCACCGGCCTCGTCTATCTACTCGTGGTACTCGTCTCCAGCAGTATCATGACCGCTTCCGAGCTCGGTTCCTCCGAGGCGCCACTGCTCGCCGTGGTTCGCCGCTCGACCGACGCGGTACCCGACCACGTGTTTACCCTGATTGCGCTATTTGCGGTCGCCAACACGGGCCTTTTGAATTTCATCATGGGCTCGCGCTTGATCTACGGCATGGCGCGCGAGGACCTCCTGCCCCGCGCGTTGGGCGCGGTGCATCCGACGCGACGGACGCCACATCTCGCGATTCTGACCGTGCTTGCGGTGGCACTGGCACTAGCTCTATCGGGAAACCTCAGCTACCTCGCGGGGACGACGAGCTTGCTTCTGCTGGTCGTCTTCTTCACGCTCCACGTTTCGCTGATCGCCATCAAACGCCGAGACGAAGGCCGCCTGCGCACATTTTGCGCCCCGAGGGCGATTCCAATGCTCGGCGCGCTGAGCTGCATCGCATTGATGCCTTTCGTGCCCCGAGGCTCGCTCCTGACGGCCGGGATCATCATGGGGCTCGGGTCTTTGCTGGTGGCCGTGCGCTCCCGCAGGCCGGGCGCCTAGGCCTCTTCGTCCGATCTCTGGGGATTGGGCGGGGGATGCGGAATCGAAGGACGAAATGTCGCCCTTTGAAGGTCGATAATCACTACCAATATGAACAGAGCGAGTGATAACGTGCCAATGCCTTGGCCCACCGACATCGCCATCATCACTGGAATCCAGCCTTGATCAAAGAGCGACCAGCACATGAGCGCAAGACCGATCAGGCCGAGGATGCATGCGTACGTCAGGATGCGGCGTCTCGATCCGCTTTCGACGAGATCGTCGACTTTTTGTTCGAGCTTCTCCCGAATCATGTTTCCTCGGGCTTGCTGAGCTCTTCGGAGCTTTGCGCCTCTGCAGGCGATGGATGTTCTTCGTCGGTTTTGCTAAAAGGGTGCGCGTAGCCATGGCATCCGGCGCTGGCGCAACTGGTCTGTCCAGTTCGAAGATCGTTCAGGAGCCCACGGTGGTCCGGTACGC
This sequence comes from Polyangiales bacterium, assembly GCA_035466435.1. Classification (GTDB taxonomy): domain Bacteria; phylum Myxococcota_A; class Polyangia; order Polyangiales; family Houyiibacteriaceae; genus SG8-38. The sequence goes on from DATIUW010000020.1 coordinate 6,122, forward strand.
CGTTCCAGATGTTGCCGGTCGTGCTGTGGCACTGCATGCAGTTCTCGTTCTTGAACGGCCTCGCGATGTGAACTTTCGAGAGCGCCTCGTCGGCGTCCATCCACATGAACTCGGTCAGAAACTGATAGACGTGCCCCATACCTCCGAGCTTGGTCAGCGCGTAGCCGAACATCCCGTAGTCCTTGTGGCAGACGTAGCAACTCTTGTCTCCGAACTTCTTGGTACGCGAGTGGATGGCCGCAAGGCTCATGCTATCCGGATCGTTGGCGTCTTCGAGCCACATGTCCATGGTGTGACAGCTTCCACAAAACTCGTGATGCTCGGTGGCGGCGAGCCCCTCAATGTTCCCCACCAGGGCGGTGATGATGGGCAGCACTCCGATGCCGATGAAGAGCGTGACCTTGACCGGCCCGGTCAGCTTGGGCTTGCGTACCAGGTAGTTGATCATGATCGCGGCAGCGACCAAGGCGCTAGCCAATGCAATCCAGGAAAGCGGCGATATGTGCATGGGAAGTCGAGCTCGCGGCGATGCAGAGCGCCCGAGCACCTAGACCATGGTCCGAAGTCGGGGACTGGTGCAAGAGGGAAGATACGATCAGCGGGAACGAGCTGGATCCTCGCGGCAGCGGTCGCGCTGGGGCTGCTGATCAGCAGCATGTCCTCGACGGCTTCGGCCCAACCCCACAGCGTCGGAGCCGAGCTTTGGGGGCAGTTGGATCCCAACGTGGGCCTCATCATCATCGAGGGATCGACTCGCAAATACCCATATGTCGAGGCGGAGGCGCTCGTTTGGGGGGGGGCGGGCTCGCCGCAGTTCGGCCTCCGGGACAACGAGTTTACGTTCGAGCCATTGGTCATCTCGGTCAAGGTCCGCGACCCGAAGAGTATCAGCGACACACGCCTCGGCCGTTTCATCTTGGGAACGGGCGCGGTTCGCGCGACGCACATCGATGGAGGGCACATGATGCTTCGCGCCCCATCGAAGACGCATTTCGAGGTCTTCGGCGGAGTCCCCGTCGAGGGCGACATCGAAGGGCGCCGCGAAGACTGGATCGCCGGAGGCCGCATTTCGCAGGGTCTGGGCAATCGCGGAATGCTCGGCGTCTCCTATTACAATCGACACAACTACGGCCAGCGCTCTGATGAAGAAATCGGAGCGGACTTCGCGCTTCGGGTCGCACATTGGCTCGACATGTCCGCCAAGTTCTCATGGGAGATCGTGAATCCGGGCCTGGCGGAGGTGCTCGGCACGATCTCGGCGCAAACCAAGAACCGCAAGATTCGCGGAGAGCTTTTTGCGACGAAGCGTTCGCCCATTCGTCTTCTGCAGCAGACGTCCTTGTTCACCGTCCTCGGCGACCCGGGCGCGCTCAAGACCGGCGCGAACCTGTTCTGGCGAGCGGCCCCGAGGCTCGACTTGTGGCTCGAAGGCGCAGCCCAGGAGGCTCAGGATACGTGGGGCTGGACCGGGTTCGTTCGCGGGCTGCTTCGAACCGATGACGAAGGCAAGGGAAGCATTCTAGGCGAGCTCCGACGCCAGCAGGTTGCGGTGTCGAATTGGACCGGAATTCGGCTCGCGGCGGTCATTCCGCTATACGAGGATCACAAGGGGACAGTCGGGTTGATGCCCGAGTTCGAGATCGTCATCCCCGACGAGCGGTCCCCCGAGACCGGGAATGCATGGCCCTGGGGTCGGCTTGCCCTGCGTTGGGCACACGAGAAAGGTTGGACGCTGGCCGCAGCAGCGGAAGCGAGCTCCAACCAGTACCAGCGTATCGACGTCAGGGGACTTGCACGGCTTTCGTATCAACGCACATGGCACGGGAAACAATGAGAAACGTTCTTGCAATCACTGCGTTGATCATGCTGGCCGGGCTCGCTGGCGCCTGCGCGAAGATGCTCGGTCTCGAGCAGGAAAAGGAAGACCGGTCCTTCGAGCATCGCGCCCACGTCACCAAAGGCATCAATTGCCTCGTGTGTCACGCAGGGATCAAACAGGCCGGCGAAACTGGACCGTTACACCTCCCAAGCACGGCCGACTGCGTCGAGTGCCATGAAGATCCTCACGACCCGAGCACGTGCTCGGACTGCCACGGACGCGCGAGAAACCGGCACGCGGCGGAGATGGCCCGCAAGCATCTGCGCTTCTCCCACGAGACGCACGTGGAAGCAGGTGTCTTCGAGTGCGTGCGGTGTCACGTCAACGTAACCGTCGACTCGGATCGGGCGCGCGTGCAGCACCCCACGTGCTTCGGCTGTCACGCACACAAGGGCCAGTGGGACACGCGGGATTGCGGTGGTTGCCACGTCGACCTGCCCGGAGAAATGGCAAGGCCCGAGAGCCACGTGATTCACGATGGCAATTTCCTTCGCGAGCATGGGGTGCAGGCCAATGCCCAAGGAGACCTGTGCACGACGTGCCACACGCAACGCCAATGCGCCGCGTGTCACGGCGTTACCGTCCCGACCATTCCGTCGCGGCTGAAGTTCGACCAGCCGATGCGCGACACGATGCATCGCGCCAATTTCATCTCGATGCACGACCAGCAGGCGGCCGCGGACCCGGGCGCCTGCGTCGTGTGTCACAGCGAGCTGTTCTGCGTCGACTGCCACACACGGCTGGGTATCTCCGGCCAGAATCCCGTCCGTGGCAATCCACACCCGCCCGGCTGGTCGGGCCCGCCCGGGTCGTCCAACTTGCACGGCCCCGCCGCGAGGGTCGATCCACTCTCCTGCGCAAGCTGCCATAGCGGTGCGGGCGAAATGCTCTGCGTGAGCTGCCACGTCGTGGGAGGCCCCGGCGGGAATCCCCATCCGCCCGGCTTTTCGAGCCGGCTCGACAGAGTCAATGACCTCCCGTGCCGCCTCTGTCACGTGGGTGGCCTATGAAGAGGGCCGTCGTCATCGTAGCGATCTTTGCAGCGCTCGGGTTCATGGGAGGATTCCTGTACGCGCAGCTCACCAAGGAAGTGATTCCGACGGTCAAGGAGCAACGGCGGCCGCTCGACCCCCGAACCGTGCCAGCCAACTGGCCGGAGGTGCGCATGTCTCCGGGCCATTCGCAGCACCTCATCAACGAACCGGTGGACTGCAACGAATGCCACGATCCGACGAAGCCAGTCTTCGACGTGCCCGATACGGGCGTGTGCACCCAATGTCACGAGGAGCAGGCCAAGCTATCGCACGTCAATCCCGACGGGATGCCCATGGACTGCTACACCTGCCACATATTCGGCTCGCAGCCGGAGGTCTTCGGTCGATGGCATTGCACCCGTTGCCACGGGCCATTCCAAAGCAAGCAGGTCGAAGACGGCCTCGCCATGCACGCTACGGTGCCCTGCGAGACCTGCCACAACCCTCACAAACCGACCGACCAGACCATCCTCGATTGCGGTGAGTGCCATGAAAAGATGAACGTGCGACATGGACGGCCTCAGCTGAGTGGAACCTGCTCCGACTGCCATGGAGGGCACAAGCTCGCATCGGAAGCCGCAGCGTGCATGGATTGCCACGGTAAGAAAGAGCCGATCATTCCCGCGTCCGCGACCTTCGGAGGCGGGCACGAGACCTGCGTCAGTTGTCACGAGCCGCATTCCTTCTCGGCCTCGACCGCCGCCCGCTGTAACTCCTGCCATCAAGGCGTCCGTGTGCTGGCGCAAAACGTCGCAAAGGAGCATCGTGACTGCAATAGCTGTCATCAGCCACACGCGGTGCGCGAGGCCGGCGGTCAGGTGTGCAAGAGCTGCCACGAGGATGTGGCGTCGACACACCCGGCGCAAAAACAGGGAGACTGCGTCGGATGCCATGAGCCACATCCGCGTCGTGTCACGCAGGTCGCGCTCCGCTGCTCACAATGCCACGAAGAAGCAGGCTCCGATCGAGCGTTCCACGCCGGCAAGACCGAGTGTACGGGCTGCCACGAGCCCCACCGATTCGACCTCAGCATGATTCAGGATCGGGCGTTGTGCAGACGATGTCACGTGCCGCAAGTCCGTCTAACCAGCCGGAATCTCGGACATTCTA
>DATIUW010000021.1:0-2357 GCA_035466435.1 Polyangiales bacterium
GCCATGTTTCTCGGGTCCGGTACGATGAAGTCGTCCGGCCCCGGTGGGCGGCCGTAGACCACCTCGAAGCCCTCCCCTTGCCAGCACCAAAGCACCTTCTCGAGCTCGGGATGCACGGGCACCATGCGCTCCTTGCTGTCGCCGCTCTTGGCGGTCTTGAGCGGCTGGTCGGCGTACTGTGTGTGGACGCGAAGCGAACCGAGTGGCTTCGCGTCCGAAGACCAGTCGCGCCAACGCCGTCCGCAGGTTTCCCCGATACGCATCCCGGTGAAGAACTGCAACGCGTACAGCACCCGGCGATCCCAGCCGATCCGGGGGTCGGTGAGCAGTGCCAGGGCCTCGCTCCGCGTGTAGGTTTGACCGCCGCCGGCGCCTGACGACGGGAGGCCGTCCCGAGGGGCCTGGGAGACCGGATTGACCTCGACCGCGCCCTCGAGGACGGCGAGCCGAAAGATCGACGAGACGATCCCGATGCAGTTGCGCACCGACTTTGGCGAAATCTCACCGCGTGCCATCAACGTCTCGCTGAGCTCGAGCACATCCAGCGGCTTGATGTCACCGACGGGCATGGAGCCGATCAACAGGGCCACGTGACGCTTGTAGCTCGAATACTCCCGATCGGCGTTTCGCTTTCCGATTCGCAACTGGCGTGCGTGCCAGCGCTCGGCGTACGTGTCGAGATGCGTGCGCGGGCTTGCATCGCGATTCACCTGAACGCCTTTGGCCGCCTCACGCTTCCTTCGCGCGAGCAGTCGGACCGCGAAACCACGGCAGGGATGAACGAGCCGACGAGTGACACTTCTTGGCGCTTTTCGTCGCGCGTTGTCGCCGCTTGGCCCCCGTTGGCGTTTTGTGGCGTCGGCTGTCGTTGCTTGGCGTCGTTTGGCGCCATGTGGCGTGTTCTTTCGATAATGCGCCATCGCGCGACAACGAGTGTCGCGAAAGCGCCAACCAGAGACTGTTGACGACAACTAGCGCCGTTCCGCGCCAAACGGGGACACAACTTGTTAGGGCAAGGCATAGTTTTGGCAGACACCAAAACTGCACGGCCTTCGCTTCGGGTCTTCGTCCCGAGCTCGACCGTGGTTCCCGCGCTCAACGCCTTCGGCTTATTCGCAACGAATTCTGCTATTGGTTTTCGGCTAGGGCGAGCTCGCTGATGGCTCGCAAGACATCGAAGGCGAGCTCCGTCTGGATCCAGGGCTGATCGTTCTCGCACAGTCGATCACTTGTCTCGAGCTCATCCCACTCGAGATGGATGATGTTGCATGGATCGACACTGAACCCATCGCATGGGTTTGGTGCGAAGCTCACCGAGACGGACGAGAATAGACTCATGAGCTCGGACAGGTCTGAGGTATTCAGCGTAAGGGCCTCCCTCGGAACCGGCGGAGCAAGGTCGCAATCATCCGGATCTTCGGCTTGCTCCAGACAAAGCTGGTATTCCTCTTGAGACGTAAACGCCGCGGAGAAGGTGAGCAGATACTGGTCCTGTCCCACTCGTTCGATCTCGGCCGGATCGACCAAATACGGTATCGGGCAGCCGCCAGGCGTGAGGGCCTCCCTCTGGTCGATACGAAATCGTTCGAAACCTCTGAGGTCGAGAACATGAGTATCAAAAGGATTGGAGCCGCCTGCGCCTCCGGAGCCGCCGTTGCCGGAGCCTCCTCCGTTGCCTGCAATCCCACCTGTTCCATCACCTCCGGTTCCGTCCAAGCCACTGTCGCGCCCGCAACCGAACGTTGCGAAGGACAAGATCACAAAAAGAAGTCCAACACGACGCATAGACCGGCACCCGAGCCTTCGTTTCGTATGGGTGAACGCGATCACTCTAGCTCGAGCTCCTTGGCTCGCACTTTCTCGAGCCGCGCTACGTCGACCAGATCCTGCGGACGCCCCGCGGCGCGCTTGGCAACCAGAAGATCCTCGAAGCCGATGACGTTCACATCGACGCCTTCGACTGAAACGCAGGCGCGTCGAGCGTAGCTGCCTTCGAAGTCCTCCACTCCAGGGATACCTTGCAAGAGATCGATGCGCTGCGGCGGATGGCCCAGAAACACAAACTCATCCCTAGACGCAGACGCTAGGTTGCGAACGGCGCTTTCGGGTGCGCCGAACGCTCCAAGCGCACGGATCACCGCGTCACGGTTGACGGCGTCTTCGCCGATCCAGACATCGAGGTCCTTCGTTGCACGCGAGTGGCCGTGCAAGCCTACAGCATGGCCCCCAACGACGAGGTACTTCGCTTTCGCTTCGTTTAGGGCATTGAGGAAATCGAGAAGGTCCGGGAGCTGACGAAGGGTCATGGTACGCCCCGCGTCCGTCATTCGGCTTCGACCCCGAATCGCAGAACGCCC
>DATIUW010000022.1:0-3849 GCA_035466435.1 Polyangiales bacterium
AAACAGAATGACTTACCGTAGAAACTACGAGTGGGGTGGGTGGATTGCTGCGGCGACCTTGGCTTTGCTCATGGGAACCATCACTCCGGCATGCAGTGACGACGACGACGGAGCAGGCGGCACGGGCGGAACCGGCGGCACCGCGGGCACGGGCGGCACTGCGGGCACGGGCGGTACCGCAGGTACGGGCGGTACCGCAGGTACGGGCGGCACCGGCGGCACTGGCGGCATGAACGGCGCCACGTTCGACCTGAGCTTTTCCGGCACGAGCTTTCAGGGAGCGCACGACGGCCAGACCATGTACTTCGCCTTGTGGAATGACGCCGACGAGTCGGCCCCGGTGGACACCTGGCAGGTGACGATCGACGCGAATCCGCTCACGGTTTCCCGGACCGATGCCCGGGTGGCGCGCCAGAGCTACACCCTCTACTACTTCGCGGACGTCGACGGCGACGGCATCTGCGACGGTCCCGATCTTGCCATGGACCACGCCTGGTCCGAGGCGATTCCGGACGTGGACGCGGATGTCGCGATCGATGTGACGCATGACATCGATTTCGACGGTGACTGCTCGAAGCACTGAGCCGGCGGCGGGCCGGTAGGCCTCTCCTCGACATCGGGGCTCTTATCCATCAAAAGTTGGCCCCTGACCGAGCCGAGGCCATGACCACCGAAATCAAGACCAGCGACAGTCTGCGCGGGGTTCGTTACGAGATCCGAGGGCAGCTTGCACAGCGTGCCCACGAGATGGAGCGTCAAGGGTACGAAATCATCTCGTTGAACATCGGCAACCCCGGGCTGTTCGGCTTTCGTACGCCCGAAACCATGCGGATGGCGATGATCGAGAACCTGCCGAGCAGCGAGGCCTACTGCCACCAGAAAGGCATCTTTCCGGCGCGCGAGGCAGTGGTGATGCAGCAGCAGGAGCGCAACATCCTGAACGTGACCGCCGAGCACGTGTTCATCGGGAACGGGGTGAGCGAGCTGATCGACTTGACGCTGCGTGCGCTGCTCAACCGGGGCGACGAAGTGCTGATTCCGAGCCCCGACTATCCACTTTGGACGGCATCGGTCACGCTCAATGGTGGTCGGGCGGTGCACTACCCGTGCCCTCCCCGAAATCGATTCGAACCTGACATCGAGGCGCTCGAGGGTCTCATCACCGATCGCACTCGCGCCATCGTCATCATCAACCCCAACAACCCAACGGGCGCCGTCTACAGCCGCGAAACGCTAGAGGCGATGGTTGCTCTGGCCGAGCAGTACAATCTCGTCATCTTCAGCGACGAGATCTACGACGGCATGGTCTACGACGACGCGGAGTTCTTTCCGATTGCGCCGATGGTGAAGAACACCTTGTGCGGCACGTTCAGCGGGTTGTCGAAGGTGTACCGTGCATGCGGCTTCCGCGTGGGTTGGGTCGTGTTCAGTGGCACCAACGAGCTCGCCAAGGACTACTTGCACGGTCTCGACTTGCTCGCGTCTCTACGCCTTTGCAGCAACGTGCCTGGTCAGTGGGGTGTGCAGACCGCCCTCGGCGGATACCAAAGCCTCAAAAAGCTGATCCGTCCGGGTGGGCGCTTGTACGAGTCGCGCCAAGCGGTGATCCGCGGCGTCGAACGAAGCGAATACCTGAGCCTCGTTGCCCCGCGTGGCTCGATGTATGCGTTCATCGGCGCCGACACCGACAAGCTTCCCGGATTCGACGACGAGGAATTCGCCATGGAGCTGCTCGAAACACAGCACGTGCTCATGGCGCCCGGATCGAGCTTCAACGTGGACTACCGCAATTACTTCCGCGTCACCATCTTGCCGGAAGCCAAGGTGATCGACGAGGTATTCCAGCGGATGGAAAAGGCACTGAGGGCGTACAAAGAGAAGCTCTGAGACTCGTGCGCGAGGCATCATGGGTCAGAGTATTGCTTCTTGCGGAGGAGGCATGGAGGGTCTGCCCGCGGCGTGTGCACCAGCAATTGCGATGGCCTCCTCGAGCGCGTCGCTCAGGACGACGCCAGCGCGCTGATCGATCTGCGACTTCTCGAGGAGTCGCAGGGGCTGGGGCTGCACGCGGCTCAGCACGGCGAGACACCTTTGCCTGGCCAGCTGATCGAGTGCGCTTTCCAAAGCGACGAGACCGGTCGCGTCCATCGCATGTACCTCGTCCATCAACAAGACGACCGCTTTCGTTTGATCCGTGATCACGTTGAGCGTCGCCATGGCCTTTTGCGCCGCGCCGAAGAAGAGCGGACCAGAAATGTCGTAAACGACCACGCCGCGCGGTATGGGTCCGGGCAAATCCGGGTGCATTCCCTCTGCGAATCGACCTTGGGTCACCTCCGCCATACGTCTCATGAACAAGAACGCCGCCAGCACGATGCCTACCGAAACACCGACCACCATGTCGAACGAGACGGTCAGCCCGTAGCACGTTAGCAAGACTGCCACGTCGCTCTTGGGCGCTACTCGAAGCGTGTGCGTGAAGTGCTTCACCTCCGACATGTTCCACGCCACGATCAAGAGCAGCGCAGCCAGCGAGGCCATGGGGAGGTAGCTCAGCAGCGGTGCCAGCACGAGCACCGCGATTAGAATGGTGATCGAATGCACGATCGCCGCGATTGGGGAACGAGCTCCGGAGCGTACGTTCGTAGCCGTCCGTGCGATGGCTCCCGTCGCAGCGATGCCTCCGAAGAACGGGGTGATCAGGTTCCCGACGCCGAGCGCGATGAGCTCTGCATCGGGGTCGTGTCGGGTGCGCGCCATGCCATCGGCAACCATCGCCGAAAGCAAGGACTCGATGGCGCCGAGAATCGCAATGGCAAAGCCGCCGCGTGCGAGGGCTCCAAGCGTCTCTCCATCGAAGGCCAGCCCCGGCGCTTCAGGGGCCCATGGGAGGACTGGCATGGGCGGGATCTGCGGAATTCCGTGCACGACTTGCCCACCGATCACGCTGTGGAATCGACTGCCGATGGTGGCGACCTGGAGATCGGGAAAAACATGGCCGAGGACGAATGCGCCGATCGCGACGAGCGGCAGCGCAATGAGAGCAGCAGGAATACGCTTGGTGATTCGGGGCATCACCAACAGGAGGGCGAGGGTAGCGAGCCCCATGCTCAGCTCGGTGAGCGAAGCGGTGTGACGAGCCTCGACCATCGCCGCCATCCGATCGAAGAAATGGTCTGGGTTCTTCGATAGCTCGAGACCGAGCAAGTCTTTGAGCTGCAGCCCGGCGATGACCGTGCCGATCCCTGCGGTGAATCCGGTGGTGACGGGATGCGGAATGAACGCGATCAGTCGCCCGAATCGCGCCAGCCCCATCGCGAGCAACATGACCCCACCGAAGAGCCCCGAGATCAGCAGACCAGCGAGACCGAGCTTGCTGTAGATGGGAGCGAGGACGACGACGAAGGCGGCCGTCGGTCCGGTCACCTGCGTCCGCGATCCGCCCAGCAAGGCGACCACGAAGCCAGCCACGATTGCCGTATAGATCCCGTGCTGAGGTGCCACACCGACTGCGATCCCCAGCGCCATCGACAGGGGTAGCGCGACGATTCCCACGACCACGCCAGCCGCCACATCTCGGGTGAGGTCGGTCCGGGTATACCCCTCGGCCAGCACGGCGCGGAGCGCTGCGGCGGGCAACCGTCGAAGCGGAATGGAGGCGCCCGGGTTCGCGTAACGGGTCTGCGCCATGGTTCACATCGTCTCTCGGCCGTGAAGAGCATCGCCTACATGCGCCCTCGCGAGGACGCAGTCAAAGAAGCCGCCGACCATGCCGCTCTCGACTGGAGCGCACGAGGCTCGCGTGTCAAACGCAACCAAGGAGGACAGCGGCGTGAGAGCAGTTGTGTA
>DATIUW010000023.1:0-4486 GCA_035466435.1 Polyangiales bacterium
GCCGTGAAGAGCATCGCCTACATGCGCCCTCGCGAGGACGCAGTCAAAGAAGCCGCCGACCATGCCGCTCTCGACTGGAGCGCACGAGGCTCGCGTGTCAAACGCAACCAAGGAGGACAGCGGCGTGAGAGCAGTTGTGTATGAACGATATGGGCCGCCCGAGGTGCTCCGCTTGGCCGAAGTGCCAAAGCCAAAGCCGAAAGACGACGAAGTTCTGATCAAGACCCGCGCGACGACGGTCACCTCAGGAGATTGGCGGGTGCGCAGCCTGGACGTGCCCGTCGGCTTCAAGCTCATCTCGCGTTTGATCTTCGGAGTCCGCAGGCCCAAGCAACCGATCTTGGGAACGGAGCTGGCCGGAGTGGTGGAGTCGGTGGGCAAGAGGGTGAGCCGCTTCCAAGTCGGGGACCCCGTGGTTGCATTCTCCGGGGCCAGCATGGGTTGCCATGCCGAGTACAAGTGCATGCCGGAAGACGGGGCGGTCGTGCGCAAACCCTCCAATCTCACCTTTGAAGAAGCCGCTGCGCTTTCGTTCGGCGGCACCACCGCGTTGCACTTTTTTCGTTCTGGAAACCTGCAGAGCGGCGAAAGGGTGCTCATCAACGGGGCTTCCGGCGCGGTCGGGACGGCCGCCGTACAGCTAGCCAAGCACTTTGGCGCGGAGGTGACCGGGGTCTGCGGAACGTCCAACGTGGAACTGGTCCGAAGGCTCGGCGCCGATCACGTGATCGATTACACCAAAGAAGATTTCACGCAGAACGGTCAAACCTACGACGTCATCATGGACACGGCGGGCACGTCGCCCCATTCACGGTGCAAAGGCTCGCTTTCCGACGGAGGCCGCCTTCTTCTGGTTCTGGCAAGCATGCCGAGCATGCTGCAGATCCCGTGGGCGGCGCTCACGAGCAGCCACAAGATCGTCGCCGGACCCGCGGAGGAGCGACCGGAAGATTTGCGCTTGATGGCGCAGCTCGCCGAGGCTGGAGAATTCACGCCGGTCATCGATCGACGCTACCCACTCGAGCAAATCGTCGAGGCGCATCGGTACGTCGACGCGGGGCATAAGAAGGGAAACCTCGTCATCACGGTGGGGAGCTAGCCCAAGCGGTCGGCGGGGCCGGGTACCCGCGGCTGCTCGTCGACGCCATGGTCGGCCAGCCAGGCGGTCAGCGGAGCGGGGAGCTCCGCGGGGCGGTCGCCCCAGTCGTACACGACGGCTGTCTTCGCGGCGACGTCGTGCAAGGTTCGTTGATCGCGGTCGAAGACGATCCCCAACAGGCCGGCAACGGTGGCGATGCTGATAGGCAACACCAGAACCCGAATGGCCGCGTGACCGGGGCTGATGGGCCGTCCCTCGTTGTGGACGACTTTGATGCCCACGACGCTCATGCCCACCGTCTTGCCCGCGATTGCCACGCCGAGCCAGAAGTAGAGAAACAACCAGAGAGAGAACGTCAGCAGCCCGACCACGCCGGCCTGCCAGTCCCATTCGAGCGACACACCGAAGACCGTGTTGATCGCACTGACGATGCCACCAGCGATCAATCCAAATCCCGTGAACGAGATGGACGCGTCGATCAAATAGGCAAGCAGCCGAGAGACCGGACCGGCATAGAACCCGCTGATGATTGCGCGGTGCGGGCGAGGCAAGGCTTCGTCCTCGGACACCTCCGAAACATCCGGTACCAGTCCGGGAGGTCCCTTCGGCTGCGCATGAGGATCGCGGCCGAGCAGACGATCGACGAACCGAATGATCAGCGTATCGAGGCCCACCGCCTGGCGCCGAAGGACATCCAACGTCGAGCCCGCGAACTCGGTCGTGCTCCGCGCGACCATCTCGCCCACTTTGGCGCGGGCCGTGATCGCCTCGATGTCGACTCGCTGGACCAAGGCGTTGACATCCACGCGCGCGACGAGCGCATCGACATCGACGTGCTCCAACAAACGATCCACGTCGACGCGGTCGAGCAGGCGGTCCACGTCGACGCGATCGAGCAAGCGGTCCACGTCGACGCGGTCGAGCAATCGATCGATGATGACCCGGTCGAGCAACTGATTGATCTCGACCTGGTCGAGTAAGCCGTTGACGTCGACTCGCTCCAACATGGCATTCATGAGCCTTGCCCTCGGAGCGTCTCTGCTCGAATCGGTCATCTCAGGATTCGAGGCTAGTCCAATAGGCATGCGGGTGTACAGGCGATCGGTCGCTTTTGGGGTGAGCTGGAGGCGAGTTTGCATCCGCCGAAAGCTCGGCATAGAAGCCAGGTAGAGGTTATGAGCTCGGCGCCCTCGTCATCGATTCGTCGGAGCGGCCCTTGGTCGGAGTCCCGCGTACGGGAATTCCTCGCGGAGACGCGTATTCCCATGCGGCTTGGGGCCAACACAGACTCCGGCTTTCCCGTCGTCCTGTCGCTTTGGTTCCTGCCAGACGGCGACCAGCTTCTCGGAGCGGTTCACCAAGACGCGCGGATCGCCAAGCGCCTGACGGATGATCCCCGGTGTGCCTTCGAAATTGCACCGGACGAGCCCCCGTACCGTGGCGTGCGCGGACAAGCGATGGCCAGCCTCGAGCCGGACGGCGCAGGCGCGCTTCTCGAACGGCTACTCGATCGCTACCTCGGCTCGACCGACTCGAGCCTGGGCCGGTTTCTGCTGTCACGCGCCGACGAAGAGCTCGTCGTCCGTCTGCGCCCGACGTGGATCGCTTCCTGGGACTACACGCGACGCATGGAAGACGCGCTCGAGTGATACCGTCTACATCAACGACATCGAAGGCTTTCAGAACCGGAGTGTGGATTGGGAGGCACGAGGTCAAAGCATCCCCTCGCCACGGGTCAGCCAGGAGAGGCGGGCTCCTAGAAGCACTGCGGCTGCGGCGAGGCCCGCTAGAAGCCCCCACCAGACGCCGATCGCGCCGAGGTGGGTTCCGAGGCCGAGCCAGGCCGAGATCGGAAAGCCGATCGCCCAGTAGCTGACGGCGGTGATGACCATCGGCACACGCACGTCCTTCAGGCCGCGGAGCGCCTGGTTGGCCGCCACCTGGGTCGCATCGAAGAGGGCGAATGCGGCGGCGATCGGGAGAAAGGATGCCACGAGCCCGAGCACCCGGTGGTTCGAGGGATCTTTCACATCCAGATAGAGATCGGCGATGGCGCGCGGATCGATCATCACCGGGACTGCGACGAGCATGATCGCGCCGATGCAGGCCAGGATCGATACCGCTGAAGCCCTGCGAACGCCTGCCCGATCGCCTCTGCCGGCCATCAGGCCGACGCGCACCGCTCCTGCCATCGATAGGCCGAAGGGCATCATGAACGCCATCGCCGCCACGTTGAGCGCAACCTGATAGGCGGCCATCTCATCGACACCGATGCGACCCATCAAGAAGACTGCGGCGTTGAACAGCATGGCCTCGAAAGCCGAGGTCAGGCTCATCGGCCAGCTCAATTGAACGACCTCGCGAAGTCGCGAAGGGACAGCTTGAAAGAAGCTCTGGAATAGATGAAAGCGCCGGCTTTCCGAGTCGAGCTGGATATAAAGAACGAGAACCAAGAAGCCGATCAGGTTCGACAGCGAAGATGCGATCCCTGCGCCGACGAGCTCGAGCCTTGGCATGCCCCAGTTCCCGTAGATCAACAGCCAGTTGAGGAACGCGTTGAGGGCGGTGGTGAGGATGATGAACAAAAGAGGCGCGCGTGTGCGGCCGATCGCCGCTAGGAAATTCCGGAGCGCCATGACGGCCACCATGAACGGAAGCCCGGGAGCGAGCGCCAGCACGTATGGCTCGGCAAGGGCTGCGGCGACGGACGGTTGGCCGAGCGCTAGGGCGATCTCCTGACTGAAAAAGAACACACTCGAGAACGCGGGCACGCCGACGCCGATCGTCCAAAGCGCCATGCGCACCGAGTGGCGAACGTCCACGACGTCATCGCGGTTGGCGCCAAGTGCCTGACTCACCATCGGCGAGACCGCCATCGCCGGGCCGAATCCGAACAGAAACACCGCGTAGAAAATCACGAGGCCGAGCGACGCGCCTGCCAGTGGGTCGGCTCCGAGCTGGCCGATCATCAGCACGTCGACCGTGCTGATCGAGAACTGAACGAGCTGAGTCAGCCCCATCGGCACGCCGATGGACAACAGCTCTCTGAGCTCCCGACGCCAAGTACGCTCTATCAAGATCCCCTCGCTGACGATGGTTGTGCCCTTGGTACGCTCGACCGGGGAGATGTAACAGCGGACCGGGCTGGTGGCCGCCGTTGCTTTTCGCGACTGTGCAGACCGATTCTCGCGCTGTGGTAGCCAAGAATCCGAAAAGAGGGGTGTTTTGGAGGCCTAGCGTCTCCCGGGGCTTGCGGTTTCGGGCAACATTTGCTTCATACCGGGCGATGACCGACTTCGGCACCGCTGACTTCCGCAACGTCCTTCTCGCCGGCTCGCGCTCGAGCGGCAAAACCACCCTGGCCGAGGCGCTTCTGTTTCATGCGGG
>DATIUW010000024.1:0-2166 GCA_035466435.1 Polyangiales bacterium
ATTTCACTTTCACCCAGCTGTGTCGACCGCCATCGAGCCAGAAATAAACACGCAGGTTCACCGTGGACGGTCCAAGGTCTTCCACGAGCACCAAGGGTTCGGGCTCACTCAAGACAGCCGGGTGTTCAGCGAGCACCTTCATGGCGACTTCCTGGGCAAACGGGATGGAATCGTCGTAGCCGATACCCACGATGAAATCATCGCGGCGATTGGGATTACTTGTGAAGTTGCGGATCGTGCTCTTGAAGACGGTCGAATTCGGGACTTGCACTTGATTGCCGTCAAGTGTCAGAAGAACAGTCGTGCGAGAGGTCAGCCGTTGAACGTAACCCGAGACGTCTGCCACTTCCACCAGATCGCCCTCACGAAACGGTTGCTGCAAGCTCAGAAAGAGACTGGCGAGAAAATTCTCGGTGATGTCGCGGAATGCGATGCCCAGTACCAAACCAATCAAGCCTGTGCCGCCCACCACCGTTAGCGCGAGTTGCGTGAGCCCGGCGATACGGAGCACGAGGTAGAGGCCGGCAAGCAACACGAGCATTCCGCCAGCCCGGGCTATCACTTCGCGCAAAAGCCGGCTGAGGGATCGAGCCAGCAGCCCGCGACGCAGTGCGTACACCGTTAACCTGGAGAAGATCCAAGAAATAGCGATGACGACCATCGCCACCACGATCAGGGGCAGCGTTCGAACGAGTCCTCGTGCTAGATCATTCAGTACCTGAAAGGTCGGATCGAAATCCCAGACCGTGGTGGGGGCCACTTCGATTTGATTGACGACTGCGACCACGCCTTCGGTATTCTTCGCCAAATCTCCGGCCCATTGCTTGGATTCATCGTTCTCCGTCGTTCCTTTCAGGAACACGATTCCATCCTGGACAGTGACCTCGGGCTCGCCAAACCAGCGTGTCGTTTTCAGGATATCCGCGATTCGTCGCCTGATCTGGTCATCCTCGGCGACGGGTTGGACGTCGACTTTACCTGGGGGCTCGGGTATGCCGTCGGGCGCCTGCTCCAGCACCGGCTTATCCTCGCCACCTTCCAGCTGCAGGGCAGCAACTGAGGTGGACGTGAAGACGGCGCAGCACAGGAACGCGGCGCAGATGAGTCGGGCCGGTCGAGACGAGGCAAGGCCCCAAGTCCGAACCAGAGCTTCGCTACCTGACGTATCCTCTCCGCTACCTCGGATCATTCGACCAGATGTGTCGTCCATCAGCGCTTGCCCATCCGTGCGAGAGTCTGACTAGGAATTTCCTTTCACCCACCTCGAAGGTACCACGCCCATCATCCCTCGAAACCGCGCCACACGCCTCATGAATCAGCCTAATCGATCCAATGTCGTAGCTCGACGCCAGTCCATCGCCATCACTCGATCCTTCGAAGGTCGTGAACCCGTCGGTGTCGGCCTTGAGGGCGGCGAATCGGTTGACGGCGAGATATCCCTGACCACCGCAGGCCTCGCGGCAGGTCTGGATCGTGTCGGTAGCATGCCACGTGGCGGCGGCCTTGACACCCGCGGCGAGTGTCTCGACCTCGCGCCGTTCGTGGTCTGTGTCGGCGGCGACGAAGCGCCGTGCGAGATCCCGGAGCGCGAAGTGGAGGCCGTAGGTCCGGGCGAGCCGCGGCAGCAGACGCCGCTGGTGGGTGGGGTAGTCGAGCGGCCTCGAGGGGCGCCGCTGATCGCTGGATGAAGTCGAGGAGGTTCTGAAGCTCCTCGGCCGATGGTGGCCGGTGCGGATCGAGCCAGCGGCCGAGAGCGAGCCGGCGGTCGCTGTGGAGGCTCTGATTTCCGGTAATGATGCTGCAGATGCTTCCGTCTACCGGTCGAGGCGCTTCGTTCCCTGCAACAACTCCTCCGAGCACGCATGGCCGTGAAGCACTGAAACATCGCCAGTCGTTTCCAGGATAGCGGCGCGAACCTGAGACAGGTCGAGAACGTTTGCCTCGCGAAGCTTGGCGATCAGGTCGTCTTTTGCGACGCGTGTACTGGTAAGAGCCTCGTGGAGTATCACTCCGTCGCGCATCAGCACCACTGGTTGGTTCTGCAGAAGCGTTTCGAACGTGTTCGAAGCTTTGCGGAGCCGCGCGGCCAGATACTGTACGAGGAACAACGCAGCCATGGCTGAAAGCGTTTGTGCGAAGGCGCTCCAATCTGTTGATTGACTCGCG
>DATIUW010000025.1:0-13342 GCA_035466435.1 Polyangiales bacterium
CGATACCCATGCGGCATCCGGCGATACAAGTCCCGCACGGCGGTCATCAGGTAGGCCTTTCCCTTCACGCGTGGGTCCCACGAAGCCACCACCTCCGCGGGAAACACGATGCGCTCCGCCCCCAGAAAACCTGGCGCGCGCGCGCGCACCTCGTCGAACGAGCCGATGGTGAGCGTATCCATGTCGAGGTACACCCCACCATCGCGATACACCAGCCCGGTGCGTACCAGGTTCGACCGGGCAACCGGCGACTGAAGCGCCACCAGCAAGTCGGCCAGAGCTGGCCCGCCGGTCTCGTCACACACGGCCCGATCGTCGAGACGGACGAGCTCGACGCTTTCCAAGTCGTGGAGCGCCAGGACGTGAGGGAGCGCCTCCAATGGGTCGGTGTGGTGTAGCCGCACCGACTCGAAGCCCCCGTGGGTCGCCGCAGAGCGAATCGCCAATGCGTGCAAATAGGGAAGCCTGGTCCCGTACCAAACGAAGTGCGCGATCGATGGAATCGAGGCCACGGGTTTGAGCAAGCCCTAGCGCAGCGCCAATAGCGATGCCACCGGGCGCGAATCGGGGCGTCCGTGCTAGGGAGACCGTGTGATCTCGGTCATCGTCCCGACGTACCAAGAAGCGGAGAACCTTTCACTGCTGATCGAAGCAATCGACGGTTCTCTGAGCAGCATGGACGATGCATACGAAGTGCTGGTCGTCGACGACGACTCTCGGGACGGCACCGAGCAGGTCTGCGCAGAGCTCGCGAGGACACACCCCGTGCGGCTCATCGTTCGTAAGGGCGAGCGAGGCCTGGCCACGGCGGTGATTCGGGGCATCGAGGCGTCCTCGGGTGAGATCATCGTCGTGATGGATGCCGATCTTTCCCACCCCGCAAGCGCCATTCCCATCATGGTGGAGCGGTTGAAGCGCGGCGAGAGCGATTTCGTGATCGGGTCGCGCTACGCACGGGGCGGGTCGATCCACGGAGGTTGGACGCCGTTTCGCAAGCTCAACTCCCTGGTGCCTTTGGCTTTGGCCAAGCCCTTGTGCCCCCTCGCTGATCCGATGAGCGGGTTCTTCGCCCTTCGGCGTGCAGACGTGCCCGAAGGAAGTCGGCTCTCGCCGGTCGGCTACAAGATCGCGCTCGAGATTTTCGTCAAGGGCGATTTCGAGATGCCGAGCGAGGTGCCGATCCACTTCGGGGAACGTCGGTTTGGGCAGAGCAAGCTCTCGTTCAAAGAACAGCTCAACTTCGTCCGGCATCTCGGAAGGCTCTACGCGTACAAGCTCGGGTTCAGTGCTGCGCCGTGAAATGGCTTCGTGAAGACCGAACGGCCGCCTGGGTCGTCGCCGTATTCGTCTCGTCTCAGCTAATCGCGGTCGGCTGGGACCTACCCGGCTCCTACGGCTGGGAAAACGACGGAATCGCGCCTCGGGATTTCTTCGCCGGCATCGCCATCAACCTCTCGCCCGGAGAGGGGCATCGATACCCCTTGTTTCACAATCTGGTCTTGGGGGTGCTTTGCATCCCTTTCCTACTCCCCGCTGCGCTCCGTGCCGACCCTTGGACCTTGCCGGCCCTCATGGAGGAGATCCTCACGGTCCCGGTGATGACGAGCTGCTCCGTGGTTGCCAAGCTTCTCAGCGTAGCGATGGCGTGCGTGTCTCTGATCGTCCTCGCGCGCATTGCACGCCGCACCGTGAACGCGCAGGCGGGACGATGGGCTGCGGTCTGGGGAGCCACCTGCCTCTCGTTCGCCTATTACGGCAGGGTCAGCAACCTCGATGGTCCGTATTTGATGTGGACCGCGCTGGCGATCGATCGACTGCTCACGGTAGCCGAGGGCCGAACGACGCGAGACTACGTTCTCTTGGGATTCTTCGCAGGCGCCGCAGTCGCCACGAAAGACCAGGCCTACGCAGGCTTCGTGCTGCCAGGCTTGCTCTACGTTCTGCTGCTGCCGCTCCGCCCCGATCGCCCATTCGGCCCTTGGGCCGAGCACTATCGGAATACGGCGCTCTCGGGCGCATCGGCCGCGCTGTCCCTCGGTGTGCTCGGGGGTGGATTCTTCAACCCCACCGGATTTCTCGCCAGAGCTCGTGAGCTGACAGGCAGCGCGAGCCGGGATTGGATGGTCTACGACCGAACTTCCCATGGTGTCCTGATGAATCTCGCTGACCTCTGGGCTCATCAAGAGGAGTTTCTCTGGCCTTGGGTCGTCGTGGCGCTCTGCTGGATCGGCGTTCTTTGGGTGGCCGGCCGCCGCGGAGGCGATGGAATTCAATCGCGTGCGTTCCGGCTGCTTCCGTTGGCCTCTGGGATGAGTAGCATCGTCTTCTTCACGCTGGTCGTCGCACGCTGCGAGCACCGCTTCGTGTTACCTCTGGGATTCTGGCTCTCTTACTACGGCGGTGTGGCCTGTGCGTGGCTGCTCTCCACGATGGGGCCGGGCCACGAGATCCGTTTGAGGTTTGCGCGGCTGGGATTGTCGCTCATGGCGCTGTGGGCCGCCGGCCACAGCTTCGAAGTGCACCTCACCCAGATCGGCGATGCCCGCAATCGCGTGTCGGCCTACCTCGAGACGCTCGAGCGCGGAGCGGTAGTCGAGACCTACGGCCTGCTCGTCCATTTGCCTCACTTCGAGGTATCGGACGAAGCGCCCTACGAGCTTCAGCGCGTGAGCCGTCGCCCGATCGCCGAGCGCAATCCTTTGATCGGCGCCCGCGAGATCGACGAGCCCTATGGCAAGGTGTTCACTCGAAGTCCGGACGTGCTGGTGGTTCCCGAGCACACCGCGAGAGCCCATCTGCCGGAGCCTCCCCGACCTGGCATGGCGACGGCCGCCGTGCGTCGACGCAAGCAGTCGGACGCAGATGCACGCGCCTTCTTCCGCTCGGTCCTCACCGACACACTCGAGGGATACGAGGTGGTGCTCGTCGCAAAGCCCTCATTGCCCGATTGGGCAAGCGCGCTCGGGGCCGAGCCGGTTCACGTTCACGAGAGCGTCGGGCACTGGCAATGGATACTTCGACGCGTCGATCGATGATCTACGACATGGTTTGCGCATAATGTGCGCGCATTTCAGATCGCACGTTCGATCCTCACTAATTCCCGTAAATTCCAGCCCCAAAAGGCTTCTCTTCTCGATTGACGCGCCTGCGCTGATCGGATGTGAGGTGCGTCAAACTCCTGGCAGCCGCAAAACCTAGGAACAAACGCACCCCTCTCCATCTCGGTTATGAAAAAAAGGGGGTAGACAGAACGACGCGCATTTGTGCATTCTCCGCTCCACCGGGGCTCTCATCGACTCCTGGGCCCGTGTTCGGTGCGCTCGATTCGAGCAGGTGGAGGTGCGACGTGAAGTATGGATGGATCGCGGTAGCTGCCATGATGGCAGCCCTTTTGTCGGCTGGGCAGGTTGCCGCGCAATATGGCACCGAGCCAGCTTCCGAAGAAGAAGCCGAAGAGCCGAAGTCTGAGCTGGAGAAGCTCAAAGAATTGGAAGCCGAGTCTCCGACGCCCGACGAACAGGGCGCCCGCCCGGTTACCGGCGCCCGGCCGCTCAGCGCGACGAGCGCGAGACAGCCCGGCCAAGTTGGCATGGGCACCGAGGCCGCAGAGCGTGAGCGTATACGCCGAAGCCTCGGAGAGGTCGGTCAGAGCGTCACGCGGAGCGAGACTACCGAAGAGGCGCTTCCGCTCAAGGTCAACTTCCACGGCTACTTCCGGAGCCGCTACAACTGGATCGGCAACGCGCCGATGCCGAAGGGCAGCAACCCGGCTCCTGCCGGCGACTTCCCAGTCAAGAACGCCTCTTTCGGCGAGATGCGCCTTCGTCTCGATCCCGAGGTGACCTACGGTCCAAACCCGGATCTTCCGATCGCACGACTTCGTTTCACCATTGACGGTTTCGACAACGTCGTCTGGGGTGATAACAACCGCGTGTTCAGCTCGGGCCTCTTCGCGGTCGACCAGTCGAACACCGACTTCTTTGGCACCGATCTCAACGAGTCACTGAAGCTCGAGCGCGCGTGGATCGAGTTCTTGGTTCCGATTGGTCAGATTCGCGTCGGGCGTATGGAATCCCAGTGGGGTCCCGGCATCTTGACGCATGCCGGCAACGGCCTCGCCGAATGGGGCGAGTTCCGGCGGGGTGAGACGTTCGATCGTGTGTTGTTCGCGACCCGGCCGATCACGCTGGCCCGCGGCATCAGCAAGGGCGACACCCGGCAAACGCCTCTGATCTTCGCGTTCGTCTACGACCGCATCTCGCAAGATTCGGTGACCGACCCGACGATTCAGTCTCCGCCGGCGGCGACCCAACCCGAGCTCTTCAAGCCCTTCTTCACGACGGACCCAGACCGGTCCCGATTCCCGCTCGCGTATCTCACGAACCTCGACCGGCGCGTGAGCGAGATCGTCGGCGTCCTCGCCTGGTTCGACGAGGACTACGGCCGCGGCGCCACGGACGAGCTCTTCGCGGGCGTCTACGTCCTCTACCGGTGGCAGCGCTCGACCGAGAGCCGCATCACGATTCCGGACGTCACCTGGCGCTTGAAGCACACACTCAAGGACCGCAGAGGCCTCGCGTTCACGACCGAGGGTGAGTACTACACCATCCTCGGCCAGAGCGGCGCCTTGTCCTTCACCGGTGGATGCCCGCCCGAGCCTTGCAACGAAGGCAAGGGCAACATCCACAACGTGCTCGGCCGCTTCGGCTTCATGCGCGAAGGCAAGTGGGCCTGGCAGCTCGAGAGCGGCTTTTCCTCCGGTGACGCGGACGTCCTTTCGTTCACCGAGCGTGGCGACCCCAAGCTTCGCGTTCGCGGCTTCAACGAGAACATCAAAGTCGGCCTCTTGATGTACCAGGTCGCGCTCAGGGCCTTGACGTACTCGGCGCTTTCGCCGCTCGGCGCGGCGGTCGAGCTCGGCGCGAACGGCAGCGTCTGGAACTCGACGTACTTCATGCCATCGGGCCGCATCACCATCGTCCCCGGCCTCGAGTTCCACGCCCAGTTCCTCGTCGGGTGGGCGCACCGATTGGATTCGCTGATCTACCAGAACTCGGCAAACACCTGCTCGTTCAGCAGCGACTGCTTCTACGGCTGGGAGCTCGACGGCGCCTTCCGCGCGAAGATGGGTGCACGGGACATCATCTGGGTGGACCTCGAAGCCGGCGTCATGCAGCCCGGAAAGGCCTTCACGAACGCGGGCTTCCAGGATGCGTTCCTCTGGACCACGCAGCTACGCGCTGCCATGATTTTCTAACCGGGCATGGCCAACGAAAAGGAACCAACCATGAAACCAACCAATCTCATTTGGGTTCTCGCATTGGCTGGCGCGATGACGGCTTGCAACAGCGGGCCTCCCATTACCAACGAGGATAATGGCGGCACCGGTGGCAACGGCACGGGCGGCACCGGCGGCAACGGCACCGGCGGCACGGGAGGGGTGCCCGTGGGCGCTTGCACCGATGAGGCAAACGCCGACGTGTACGCCAACCTCACCTACATCGACGATGCCGGAGCGACGTTCACCGGAGACGAGGCGGCCGCGGCGATGGGCAGCGACTGCATCTTCGGAACGGAGGCCTCGACGCCTCCGCTCCCCGGCTGCGGCGCCGAAGCAAGCGCAGTGCTCACCTGCTTCCCCTCGGGATGTCCCGACGAGACGATCGACGCGCTCGCAGATTGCGTGGCCGCCTGTGTTCAGGATGCGACTGCGGAAGCCTCTGCACCTGGCTTGTCCGACGAGTGCGTGGCCTGCACGGGTGACACGGTCGCTTGCGGCGCCGCGTTCTGTACCACGGCCTGCGTCGCGGATACGAATGCACCGCAATGCATCCAGTGCCGATGCGACAACGACTGCATTCAGGAGTTCGACGCGTGCTCGGGCTTGCCCTCGGGCGGCGAGTGTAACTAGCACTCCGAAGTCGTCGGCGAAATCAAGGGCGTCCCTCCGGGGGCGCCCTTTTTCGTTGGGCTCAGCCGCAAGCTTCGTCGACCAGCACGGACGCCGAGTAGCAAGGATAGTCGTCGGCCGGCACGCTATCGCGCCAATCGTAGACACCCTGGCAATCGAGCTCGGTCACGCATTGAAAGCCGAGGTCCAATGCCGTCTCGCATTCCTCCGAGACCTCGCCCGCTCCCGCGAGATCGCCTTCGCAACCTTGCTCGCAGGTCGCCTCGGAGAAGCTGAAAGCCTCGCAGGACCCGATGACCTTCGCACAAAACGCGGCACAGGTCGGGCCCGGCTCGACAATCGTTCCGCCGGAACCGGTGCTATCCACGCTGTCTCCACAGCCCGAGGCCCCAAGCACCAGCAGCGCGACGCCGCAGATCGATCGAAGCATACGCACTGCTCAGTAGTTCCTGCCGACGATCTCTTGCACGCGGACCAGCAAGGACTTCGAGTAGAGCCGTCCCGTCAAAGACTCGCGCGCCTTGCGCTGAACCGCCTCCCACGCCTCTTTGTTGCGCCAGATGTTCACTGCCTCGAGGCGTTTGGCAAGCGCCTGGGCGGCCTCGTCGTCGAACTTGCGGCCGCCCTCGCGGATTTCGTCGGCGTGATCACGCGCGCTTTGCCGAATGAACTCTTGAACCTCTTTGGGCAGCGCCTCGAGCTTGTCCTTCCGGATCACGTAGGCGCCGACGACGATGCCTCCACCCGGCTTGGTCATCGTCTTGAGTCGCGTGTGCCACTGGAAGCTGAGGACGCCGATCGACGACGCGATCACCGTGTCGAGCATCCCGGTCTGCAGGGCCGAAAAGACTTCCGGGAGCCCTAAGGTCACGCCATTGGCCCCTGCGGCATCGATGAACGCCTGCATGGTCGGCGATCCGCGCCAGACCCAAGGACGCACGTTCCGCAGGTCGTTCGGATGCTGGATCTTGTGCTTGGAGAAGATGCGAATCTGGCCCGAGTCTCCCCAGGAGATGAGCGCATACCCCGCCTTGTCGAAGAGCGCCTCGAGCTCCTCCGCGAGCTGTTTGCGGACGTCGTCGAGCTCCGGATAACTGCGGATCAACCCGGGCGCCTGCAACACCAGCACCTGGGGCACGAGCGCACCGAGCCCCGTGGATGTGAGCAGCGCGCCGTCGAGCTGCCCGACGCGCATCTTGCGGACGACGGTCATCTCGTCTCCAGCCACGCCACCGTGGTACATCTTGAGCTCGACCTGACCCTGCGTTCGCTCTCGGAGCTGCTTTCGAAGGTCTTGAAACGCCTCGCCGAGCCCGGACTGCCGTGGTGCCAGGGTGGCGATTCGAAGCTGCTGCACCGGCGCAGGCTCCTCTGCACCCGCGGTGCCATGGAACGGCTGGCCACTCAGGGCGAAGGCGACGAAGAGCAGCAGCAACGAGGAGAATGGATGGCGCATCTCCCAAACAAACCACGAACCGTGTCGGGGCTCAAGGCGGCCCTACTCCGTGGCGCGCAGGACGCCTCCGTTGCGGAGATCGAGACCGTCGAGACACCCGGAAATCTCCCCGAGGATCTGCAGAACGCTCGAGGGGTCGGCAATTGGGTTGATGACGCACACGTCGATGCCTGCTTCCGCGTAGGCTCGGATGCGCGCCCGAACGGCGTCCCGGCTTCCGACGACGGCCATGGCATCGCAGAGTCGGTCGGTGACGCCCATCGCCACACCGGCCCGGTCGCCTTTGGCGAATGCCTCGCGGATCTGCCGGGCCTCGTCGCCAAAGCCGATCCATTCGAAGCATCGGTTGTACCCGGGGGTGGCTGCATAGGCGCCGAACACCGTCCGGATCAGGTTACGACCCATCTGTGCATCGTCGGCCATCACGACGTGCAGCCGTGCAACCACCTCGATCTGGCTCGGATCCCGGCCTGCCTCCTCGGCCCCGGCGCGCACCTCGCCGAGCACCTGCGGAAGCGCGGACTCGGGCACCATGTTCAAGCAGACGCCGTCGCAGAGTGCGCCGGTCAGCCGCAACATCCCTTGGTTCAAGGCCCCGAGATAGATCGGAACCTCCCCCACCGGCGCCCCGCCCAGACGAAAGCTTTTCACAGACAGAGTCCTGCCATCGTAGGTGGTCTTCTTTCCGCTCAACATTTCGCGGAGCACCTCGACGTGCTCGCGCATGCGCGTGAGTGGTCTGTCGTAGGGTTGCCCTGCCCAGTCATGAACGATGTTCGGCGAGGAAAGCCCGAGCCCCAAGATGAAGTTGCCCCGAGTGAGCTGACTCAAGGTCATGGCTGCCATTGCGTGCATCATCGGGGTGCGGGTCTGCGCCGGAACGACCGCCGTTCCGATTCGCATGCCCGGCGCGCCGACTGCCACGGCCCCGGCGAGCGCATACGAATCGCCCCCATTGACCTCTGCCATCCAGATCTCTTCGTAGCCTCGCTCTCGTGCGGCCAAGGCGAGCTCCACGGCTTTGTCGGCTCCGCCAATCGGCAGGGTCATGCCCAACCGAACGTTCTTCTGGGTGCGCTCCATCCGGCAACCTTAGTGCATGGAGCTCGGCGGTGGGCGCGTTTTTGTCCTACCCCAACGTACACCGCGTTTTCTCGAAAAGCCTGCGATTCACGGCGGGGCCTCCGACCCTGGGCCCCGCAATGGTGTCTTGTGTGAGCACCCTCACAGTCGGCTCGTGTTTTGCATTTGATCTGCGAGTACACGCTCTGTTAAACACAGATTCCCCCTCTGGCCGGCCCGCCTAATCGATGCGATTTGTCCATGTAGCCGTACTTTGTTGCGTTGCTTTGCTCGCAGCTTGCGCCCAGGAAGGCGCTGCGGGGAACACCGACATCCGTCTGACCATCGGTGACGACCTCGGTGCACAACCTGGAGAGCCCGCCTTCGAAGCGGATCGCGTCGACTATCGAATCACGTGCCAAGGAACGGGTGCCGGCTCTGCTCCGATCCCGCCCGACGGAACCGCAGGCGACTACGCGTACGACGACTCGGTCGACATCAGCGGCGCATTCGAGATCATCGACGACCAGAACCCGCCGGTTTGGCAGACCGTCATGGACCTGCCGCCGGGGCAATGCACCGCATCCTTGTCCGTCTACCGCAACCAGCAGGTGGTGTGCACCGGGTCGCACACGTTCACCGTTCTGGAGGACGCGATCACCCAGATCGACATCACGCTCCTGTGTGCGCTCAGCATCGACATCCCGGACGGATCGAGCGACGCCTCGGGTGACTTCCAATTCGACGTGGGCAACGAATGCCCGAAGCTCTTCGATCTGAGCGCGCATCCCTACGTGGTTCCGGACGGGCAAAGCAGCACGCTCGTACAAGTGATCGCCCAAGATCTCGATGGCACATGCGGCGACCGCTGCGATCCTCAGACCTGCGATACGTCGAATCCGCCGGTGTGCACGCCAGGGCCCGATCCCGGATTGAGCACGACGTTGTCCGCGCCTGTTGGCAGCTTCGACGACCCGAACGCATCGCTCGCGACGTATGCTTGTGATCCGTACTTTCCGGGTCCCATCGAGGTCTGCGTCGTCGTGACCGACGGCGATCTGGACTGCAACAAGACCGCCTGTATTGCCGTCGATTGCCCCGACCCGTGCGAAGGTATCGTCTGCGACGACGGCAACGAGTGCACCGCCGACTATTGCGATCCGGAATTGGGTCAGTGCGTCTTCGACGTCGCGCCGGACGGCATTGCCTGCGATGGCTGCAACAGCACCTGTCAGGCCGGCGTTTGTGATCCCTTGGTGCCGTTCACCGCCGCGCAAAACGGCCAAAACATGCCGTTCCAGGGGCTGAACAGAAACTTCAACAGGACCTTCACCAATCCGTACAACGGTTTCACCTTCTCGCTGCTCGGACCGCTCAACAGCAACATCACGACCTACAAAGGGGTGAGCACGACCGATGCCATCCTGATGACGCCGGCCGGCGATGCGCTCTTTCTGAACGACCCCACCTTGGCGCCGCAGACCGTGTGCGGAGTGGAGACGATCCTCGCCGGCAATGGAGGCGATGTGCTTCATCTGGCCGACGAGTTCATCACGCTCGTCGACATGACGATCGATGGAGGCCTCGAAAACGACGTGCTCTGGGCGAATGCCGGCAGTGATGCGGTGCTCGGCAATGGCGGCAACGACCTCATGGATGGCGGCCGGGGAAGCGACGTATTGATCGGAGGCGGCGGCAACGATCAGATCACGATGGGCCCGAATGATGGGTTCGACTCGGTCATCGGCGGAAGCGGCACCGATCGCCTGTCCGTGGCGGCGCTGCTGAGCCAGTTGACCGTGGTCCCCGCAGCAAACCCCTCCTACGAGTTCGACATCTACTACCTCGGCACGCCCATAGCCGAGGTCACCGGGGTGGAGCTCTTCTTCGCTCTCAACGGCTCGATCGACCTCACCGCGTGCGTAGCCGGCGTCTGTGACCTTTGCGGCGACGGCAACCTCAACGGCGGCGAGGAGTGCGACGACGGCAACGCAGTCAGTGGTGACGGCTGCGCGTCCGACTGCACCCTCGAGTAGCGCGAATGGATATCGAGAGAACCGTCCACCCCGACCAGCCGGCTGCCGACCAGTTCGCCCGCGAGCAGGTTTCGCCGAAGCCGATCGTCATGGTGAACTTACTCCGATTTCGCGAGCGCGCGGACTACTCGGCCACCGGCATCGACGCAGAGCCCGCTAGCGGGAAAGAGGCCTACGAGCGATACGGCCGGGCCGTCGTCAAGCTGCTTTGGCGCGAAGGCGGACAGCTCCTTTGGGCGGGCAACGTACGTACGGCCTTGGTCGCGCCGAGCTACGAGCGATGGGATCAAGTGGCGCTCGTCTACTATCCGAGTCGCGCGGCCTTCGTACGAATGGTGAGCTCCGAGGAATATCGGAAGATCATCGGACACCGGACCGCCGCGCTCGAAGACTCGAGGCTCATCGAGACGCGTCCGTCGAGATTGCCCAAGGTGGTCTTGGCGGCGTCGCGATTGGCAGCGCGCACCTGGGACCGGCTGCGCGGACGGGGTCGCTGAAGGCGAAGGGCGTCGATGGATGCCATCGATCAAGTCCGGTTGAGCTTCAACCCGGCTACGCTGACCCTGCTCAATGCGCTGATCGGGCTGATCATGTTCGGCGTGGCGCTCGACATCCGCACCGACGACTTCAAGCGGGTCGTGCGGGACCCACGCGGACCGCTGATCGGGCTCGGCGCGCAGTTTCTGCTTCTCCCCGCGATGACGTTTGGACTGGTGTCGATCATCCGGCCGCTACCGTCGATCGGGCTGGGCATGATGATGGTCGCCGCATGCCCCGGCGGAAATTTCTCCAACTTTCTGGCCCATCATGCCAAAGCAAACTCGGCTTTGAGCGTGAGCATGACCGCGATCTCGACGGCGCTCGCTATCGTGATGACGCCGCTGAATCTCGCGTTTTGGGGTGGCCTCGACACGGAGACCGCGGCCATTTTGAAAGAGGTGAGCCTCGATCCATTCGCGCTTCTGCGAACGATCCTGCTGATCCTCGGGATTCCGCTCGCGGCGGGCATGTTGGTGGCGGCGAAGAGACCCGCTCTCGCCCTCCGCTTGCGCCGTCCGATGAAGATCTTTTCGCTCGGGGCGTTCGGCTTGTTCATCGTAGGCGCGCTGGCCGCCAACTGGCAGCACTTTCTAGAGAACGTGGGCTACGTGGCCTTCGCCGTGGCGCTCCACAACGCGGCGGCTCTGGGCCTCGGCTACGGTACGTCGCGCGCGCTCGGCTGTCCCCGGTACGATGCCCGCGCAATCTCCATCGAGGTGGGCATTCAGAACTCCGCTCTCGCCCTGGTGTTGATCTTCGGTTTCTTCGATGGCTTGGGAGGGATGGCCATCATCGCGGCTTGGTGGGGCGTGTGGCACTTGATTTCCGGGCTCACCGTGGCGAGTTACTGGGCTGCTCGACCCGCCAGCTTGGACCAAGAGTCCTTGAGCTGAATGGTGCGGTTGTACACGGGCCGGTCGGGCGTGCTGTCCGGGTCGACCACGAAGTAGCCGAGACGCTCGAACTGGACTCGCTCGCCCGGTCCCCGTCCGGCCAGGCTGGGCTCGAGCTTGGCGCCCTGGACGATCTCGAGTGACGTGGGGTTGATGCGACGCGTGAAGTCTCCTTCGTGGCTCTCGGCGAGCGGATTCTCGTCGTTGAAAAGACGGTCGTAGAGTCGCACCTCCGCATCGACGGCATGTTTTGCGCTCACCCAATGAATCGTTCCTCGCACTTTCCGGCCGTCAGGGGCGTTGCCACCCTTGGACTCCGGATCCCAGGTACATCGGAGCTCCACGATGTTCCCGGCGCCGTCTTTTCTCACCTCGTTGCACGTCACGAGCGCGCCATAGCGCAAACGCACTTCTTTGCCCGGAGCCAGACGGAACCACTTCTTCATCGGCTCTTCCATGAAGTCGTCCTGCTCGATGAAGATCTCGCGGGTCAGGTAGAGCCGTCGTGAGCCGAAGCTCGGGTCCTCCGGGCTGTAGGGTGCGACGAGCTCGATTTCCTCGGTTTCGGGCAGGTTTTCGATGACGAGCTTCAGCGGCCGCAGCACCGCCATGGTCCGTGGGGAAGTCGCGTTGAGATCCTCGCGAAGCGCGTGCTCGAGAAGGCCGACGTCGACGATGCTGTCCCGGCGCGACACGCCAATGCGTTCGGCAAAGCGCCGAATGGCAGCCGGCGTATAGCCGCGACGGCGCATGCCGGCGATGGTCGGCATGCGCGGGTCGTCCCAGCCGCCGACGTGCCCTTCTTCGACCAGGCGCTTCAAGAGCCGCTTGCTCATCACGGTGTAGGTGAGGTTCAAGCGTGCGAACTCGTACTGCCAAGGCACGGGATCGAAGTCGAAATGCGAAACGAACCATTGGTAGAGCGGGTTGTGGTGCGCGAACTCCAACGTGCAGATCGAGTGCGTCACCCCTTCGAACGCGTCGGACATCGGGTGGGCGTAGTCGTACATGGGATAGATACACCAGTCATCGCCGGTACGGTGATGCGTCACCTTGCGAATTCGGTACATCAACGGATCGCGAAGGTTCACGTCCTTGGACGCCATGTCGATTTTCGCGCGCAAGACGTGCGCGCCCTCGTCGAGCTCCCCCGCACGCATTCGGGCAAACAAATCGAGGTTCTCCTCGACGCTGCGATCGCGAAACGGGCTATTCACACCCGGACGGTAGAAGTCGCCGCGGCCTTCGCGGATCTCTGCGAGGCTCTGACTGTCGACGTATGCGAGCCCCCGCCGAATCAAGTCGACCGCGCACTCGTAGAGTTGCTCGAAGTAGTCCGAGGCGAAGTACTCGTGGCTGCCCCAATCGAACCCGAGCCAACGAACGTCCTCGCGAATCGACTCCACGTACTCCACGTCCTCTGCTTCCGGGTTCGTGTCATCGA